>NZ_JCANTD010000001.1:0-352354 GCF_059570675.1 Salinispora goodfellowii
TCCCAAAGCCTGGGGCAGGTTACTCACGTGTTACTCACCCGTTCGCCGCTCGAGTACCCCGAAGGGCCTTTCCGCTCGACTTGCATGTGTTAAGCACGCCGCCAGCGTTCGTCCTGAGCCAGGATCAAACTCTCCAACAAAAACTTGAAGAAAAATCCCAGCAACAAAATATATTTGCTGCCAAATTCAAGCCCAAGCCAACCCACCAAACAGCAGGCCAACCCAGACCAAAACGGCACTGGCTTTCCAAACACCCTGTTGAGTTCTCAAAGAACAACCACACACCAGCAGAACCCCAAACCAGGGCCCCTCCGGAGGCAACCGCTCCTACCTGCCACTCTCGCGTCAGGCACTTTTACTACTTTACCCGGTGGTTTCTGCCGTGTCAAACCGCTTTGCTGCGATCTGTCGACTTCGTCCACTTTTGGGCACCACAATGTCACCGACTGTCGTCGCCTTCGTCATGGTTTCGGCAGACCGACCGCTTGCGGTTTCCCGCTAGCGCGCCCGGCTCCTGCCGGCGGTTAACCTTACCCGGTCGGTTTCGCCTCGCCAAATCCGCCTACCGGCGAACCTGGGGCACCGCCCAAGAGAACCATCCACGCTTGGAGGCGTGGTCAGTCCGAGAGGTCACTTCCAGCACTCCGGCCGCTCGGGGCGTCCGCCCCGTTTTTGTCCGTTCCGCGCTGGCAGAGAGAAAGTTACGCGTCCGAGGGAGTTGCCGTCAAATCCGCCGGACGCGTCCCCGATCACATCATCAAGATCTAGCTATTTTCGCAGCTCAACACCGGCGAAGGAACGCTTCCCCCGACGTAGGACCAGGTAGCGGCCGTGCAACAGGTCCGCCGGGGTGACGACCGCGTCCGGCGAGGACACCCGGTTGTTGTTCAGGTAGGCACCCCCATCGGCGATCACCCGACGGGCCTCCTTGTTGCTCGGCACCAGGCCTGACTCCTTGAGCAAACCGACCACGTCTGGCAGCTCGTCGAGGTGGACCAGGCCCGCCTCGGTCAGGGCGGCACGCAGGGT
The DNA here is from genome assembly GCF_059570675.1 of Salinispora goodfellowii. Lineage (NCBI taxonomy): Bacteria > Bacillati > Actinomycetota > Actinomycetes > Micromonosporales > Micromonosporaceae > Salinispora > Salinispora goodfellowii. Next base: position 1,030 of record NZ_JCANTD010000001.1, read on the forward strand.
TGCTGGCGAGAGTTCCACCAGCGACCCCCGCCCGAACAACGCCTGGCTCGCGGCGACCACCTGGGCCATCTCCCGCTCGCCGTGCACCAAGGTGGTCAGCTCCTCGGCGAGCGCCCGCTGGGCGACGCGTGCGGCAGGCCGCTCCGCTGTCTCCTTCTCCAACGCCTCCAGCTCGGCCCGGGGACGGAAGCTGAAGTAGCGCAGGTAGCGGGCGACGTCGCGATCCTCCGCGTTGACCCAGAACTGGTAGAACGCGTACGGACTGGTCAGCTCCGAGTCGAGCCAGACCGCGCCACCCTCGGTCTTGCCGAACTTCGTACCGTCCGACTTGGTGACCAACGGCGTGGTGAACGCCTCCACCGGCCCCGCGCCCCGACGACGGATGTAGTCGACGCCAGCAGTGATGTTGCCCCACTGGTCGGAGCCACCGAACTGAAGCTGACACCCGTGGCGGCGGTGTAGTTCGAAGAAGTCGTTGGCCTGGAGCAGCTGGTAGCTGAACTCGGTGAAGCTGATCCCGCTCTCCAGTCGGGCCCGCACCACCTCGCGTGCCAGCATCCGGTTGACCGGGAAGTGCTTGCCGACATCCCGCAGGAACTCCACCACCGACATCTCACCGGTCCAGTCCAGGTTATTGACCAGCTGCGCCGCGTTCGCCCCCTGGTACGACACGAAGGGGGCCAGCTGCTCCCGGATCCGGGCCACCCAGCCGGCCACCACCTCAGGTGAGTTGAGAACCCGCTCGGCGCTCTCCTTCGGGTCGCCGATCTGCCCGGTCGCCCCGCCTACCAGCAGCAGCGGCCGGTGACCGGCGAGCTGGAGTCGCCGGGCGGTGACGACCTGCATGAGGCTACCGACGTGCAGGCTCGACGCGGTCGGGTCGAAGCCCACATAGAAGGCCGCCCCCGGGCCGTCGAGCAACGCGCGCAGCTCGTCGAGGCCGGTGGAGTCCTGGATCAGGCCACGCCACCGAAGATCGTCGAAGAGTGTTTCCCGCTCTGCCGGCGGGGGGCTGGTGTCGGTCACAATCCCCGATTCTCCCGCATGACCAGCCGGGACCACTACCGGGATTGCCAGCCCGCTATGCTGGCCGCCCCGCAACGACGAAGGGCTATGCCGTGGACGAGCCAGATCTGACCGGCGGCTTCGTGGCGCTGCTGGGGCTGAGCTACGAAGAGGTCAGCGCCGACCGGGTGGTCCTCCGCTGGCAGGTCCGCCCCGAGCTACACCAGCCGTACGGCATCCAGCACGGCGGCGTCTACTGCTCGGTGGTCGAGACGGCGGCGAGCATCGGCGGGGCCACCTGGCTGGGCGACCGGGGGCAGGTCGTCGGCGTGTCGAACCAGACCGACTTTCTGCGGGCGGTCCGGTCGGGTGAGTTGACCGCCGTTGGCACCCCGGTCCACCGCGGCCGAAGTCAACAGCTGTGGCAGGTGGAGATCACCGACGACGGTGACCGGCTGGTGGCACGCGGCCAGGTCCGGCTGCAGAACCTGGCGGCGACCGGATAGCCGCAGCCGGTGGCCCCCGCTAGCAGCCGGCGGCCCCCGCTACCCGGCGGGCGACCCGCTACGCAGCCGGCGGACCCCGCTACGCGGCAGCGGGGAGGTCCAGCACGTACGCGTCGCCCTGCCGGCGGAAGCCGAGCCGGTGGTAGTAGGGGGCGACCATGCCCGGCGGGCTGACGACCTGCCGGAACCCCTTGTCGGTGAAGAGTCGGCTACGCCGGTACACAAACTCACCCGGGGTGAAGTCCCGAAACCGCTTGGTGACGTAGTCGAGGTCGATCTGGGCCACCCCGCCCGGCTCCGCGTGTGCCAGCACCACCCCGACCACCTCGTCGGCTTTGACGACCAGGAACGCCGACCGCTTCCCGCTTCGGTGCCAGGTGAAACCGGGGTTGAACCGGGCGATGTCGGCCGCGTGCACCCGTAGCGTGTGGGCCAGGAACTTGTCGTCCACGCCCACCTCGACCACCTGGTAGGTCGCCGCGTCGTGGCGGGTGGCCAGCATGCCGCGCAGGTACCACACGTTGATGGCGGCCAGCACGATGTTCAACCCGACCATCGGCCATACCGCGACCGCCGCGTTGTAGCCGATCAGCACGACACAGCCGACGAGGTTCAGGGCGCGCAGCCGGAGAATAGCGGTCTGCAGCAGCGACCAGACCAACACCGCGGAGCCGGTCCAGCCGATCAGTTCCAGCCAGTTCACCTCGGCGAGGGTAACCCTCTCAGCTCAGCGCGGGTGCTGGGGCCGGGCCGGCGAGCTCCAAGATCCATTCCTGGACCTGGACGCCCCGCCCGGGGGCGTACCCCTGGTCCTCGCCGGTGACGACGAAGCCGCACTTGCGGAGCACGGCGAGGGAGGCGCGGTTGTCCTTGGCCACGCGAGCGTGTACCGGCCGGCGGGTCAGCTCACCCAGCAGGACGGTGAGCGCACCGGTCGCGTAACCCCGGCCCCAGCGACCTGGATCGATCCAGTAGCTGACCTCGGTGCGTCCGTCGGCGGGGAAGGCGTTCACGTGGCCTACCACCTCAGCACCGACAACCACCGTCCGCGACACCACCGTCGGGTCGGCGCGGATCCGCGCCCAGTGCGCGTCGAACGCGGTGCGGTCAGCGGGGTCGGCCGGGCCGAACGCCGCCATCCAGTTAGCCTCGATGTCCTGCTGGTGAAGGAAGAAGAACGGAAGATCACTATCGCGTACGGGGCGCAGGCGCAGATCGGTGGGCATCGCGCGATGGTAGCTCCGGCCGAGGCCGCCCGAGCGGAGGACCATTGGCCCTGGGCTTGGGCCGACCGCCCCTGATTGGGCGACGGCCGACCCGGCAGGCTGAGGGTGAAACGAGCCGAAGGAGGGCAGACATCATGACGAGAAACGCCGGAGCCCCGGTCGTGGTGGGTGTGGACGGTTCGGCCGCCGCGTTGGACGCGGTCCGGGTAGCCGTGCGCGAGGCGGAGTACCGGCAGCGCCCGCTCCGGGTGGTGCACGCCTTCATCTGGCCGTTGACCGGGGCCCCGTTGACCCCGGTTCCCGGCGCCCCGGTCACCGCCGGGCTGCGCAACCAGGCCGAGGAATACGTGCGGGAAGCGGTGGAACAAGCCCGCAAGATCTCCCCCGACCTGCGCATCACCGGTGTCGTGGTGGACGGCGCGCCGACCCCGGTGCTGGTCGAGGAGGCGCAGGAAGCGGTGCTGACGGTGCTCGGCCACCGGGGTCTGGGCGGCTTCGCCGGGCTGCTACTCGGCTCGGTCACCGTGCAGGTCTCCGCCCGCGCGAAGAGCCCGGTGCTGGTCGTCCGAGGTGAACCGCGCGCGGACGGTCCGGTCGTGGTGGGTGTGGACGGTTCGCCGCTGTCCACCGCGGCAGTCGCCTTCGCCTTCGAGGAAGCGGCCCGCCGAGACGCACCGCTGTTCGCCCTGCACGCCTGGCTCTTCCCCACCCCGGTCGGACCGGGGGACATCCTGCCCCTGGTCTACGACCTGGACGCCGTCGAAGGCGAGGAGGAGCGGACTCTCGCCGAGTCGCTCGCCGGCTTCACCGAGCGGTATCCGCAGGTGCAGGTACGGCACCGGGTCGTACGTGGCGCTCCGGCCCGGGTGCTGGTGGAGGCGTCGAAGAGCGCGCAGCTGGTGGTCGTCGGCGCACACGGGCGCGGCGCCCTCGGTGGGCTGCTGCTCGGCTCGGTCAGCCACGCCGTCCTGCATCACGGGCACAGCCCACTGGCCATCGTCCGGCACCCCGCCGGATAGCCGCACCGGCGCCGTGAGCGGCGCCTCGCCGGTGTGGATTGCGCCCTGGTAGCTGCCGCGGTTCCCGCCGACGTCGTTGTCGGTAACCGGGTCAGTCACGCCGGCCCGGGGGACAATATGCCGATCGAGTCTGAAAGGGGTGCTGATGAACCGAGCCGTGGTGGTAGGGGTGGATGGTTCACCATCGAGCCTGGTGGCGGCGGAGCACGCCGCCCGCACCGCGGTGCGGCGGTCGCGACCGCTACACCTGGTGCACGGCTACCTGCACCCGTCCGGGTACGGGGTTCCCCTCAACCCGTACGAGTTCGGTGTTCCGGCCCCGAACGACGAAGCGCAGTCGATGCTGGACCGGGCCGCGACCGAACTGGCCGACCGCTGGCCCAGGCTGACGATCCACGCACGGCAGGTCGCTGGCGGGCCGGGCGCCACGCTGATTGAGGAATCCCGCCGGGCGGAGTTGGTCGTGGTGGGCAGCCGGGGGCACGGCGGCTTCGCCGGGCTGCTGCTCGGCGCGGTGGGTTCGCAGGTCGCGGCGCACGCGCACAGCCCGGTACTGGTGGTCCGGCCCACCGATAGGCCAATCGAGGCGGGCGGACCGGTGCTGGTCGCGGTGGACGGGTCGGAGTCGGCGGAGGTGGCGGTCGGGCAGTCCGCCGACGAGGCCACCCGGCAGCAGACCGAGCTGGTGCTGGTGCACGTGCACACCCCGGGTGCGACCGACGCCACGGAGGTGCTGGACACTGCCGTGGCGTCGGTGCGCGGCAGCCATCCGGGGCTGGCCGTGACCGCCCGCCAGCTACGGGCGGAGAAGCCGGACCAGGCACTGATCGACGCCAGCCGGGACGCTGCCCTGATCGTCGTGGGGACCCGCGGGCGGGGCGGATTCACCGGGATGGTGCTCGGCTCGGTCAGCCAGTCCCTGGTGCAGCACGCCCACTGCCCGGTGCTCGTGGCCCACGCGTACGGTCGAGGGCGCTGACCGGTCAAGGCTCCGGCCAGCGATCCCGCTCCGGCGCGAAGGCCCATCGAACTCAGTGGTCCCGCCGCTGCGCGACAACCACCGTGAGGATCGTGGCGAGAACCGCCCAGGCGGCGTAGACCGTCCAGGCGCCGGATGTCGTCCAGGGATACGGCGGACTTCCGAACTCGATGTCGGCGATCCGCATCCACGCACGGTAGGGCGTCAGGTGACCGAGCACGGCCGTGGCGTACAGCTGCTCGTCGAGGGCGAGCGGCAGGAGCATGAAGGAAAGTACGAAGGTGGTCAGCGTCCCGATGCTGTGCCGCACGAGAACCCCGGTGGCCATGGCCACCAACGCCGTCAGCGGCGCCATCAGCACCGAGGCGAGCAGCCGTTCCGGCACCCCCGGGTCGAAGATCGACAGACCCACGTCCTTGCCGTCGAGGATCGCCTGGGTGACGAAGAAGGAGCCACCGACGACCACCAGGCCGTAGCTCGATGACACCGCGGTAACGACCGCCAGCTTCGCCGCCAGCACCCCGCGCCGCGCCGGCACCGCCACGAAGGTGGAACGGATCGACCCGGTGCTGTACTCGCTGACCACGACGTTCGCGCCGATGGCGCCGATCGACAGCACAAGAGCTACGCAGGAGGCGGCGGTGAAGGCGTCGTACATCGCGTACCTGCTGAAGTCCGCGCGAGCCGCAGCGGAAAAATCCTCCAGGTTGGCGTAGTCACCATAGGCCGAGTAACAGTTGAAGCCGAAGATCGCCAAGGCACTCAACACCAGCGTCCACGTGGTGGTGCGCAACGACCAGAGCTTGATCCATTCAGCAGCGAAAAGGTCATGGAAGCGTGCCCGAACCTCCGGTCGTACGGTTTCGGACACCGACTCCTTCACTTTTTCCGTCACCGCGTCGCCCCCGCCCGATATTCGAGACTGTCACCCGTCACTCTCATGAACGCCTCCTCCAGGGAGGCGAAACGCGGAGTCAGTTCGTGCACTGGTATTGATTTCGCGAAGGCCAGGTCGCCGATGTCACTGGCGCTCATTCCCGACACCGACAGCGACCCGTCGGCGGGTTGGGTCACGCTCGCGCCAGCCTCGGTCAGCGCCCCGGTCAGCGCGCGGGGGTCGGGAGTCCGTACGGACACCGACGGCGACGTGCCACGGGCGGCGAACTGGGCCAGCGTCTCGGCCGCGATCAGCCGGCCTCGCCCCACGACGACCAGGTCGGTCGCGGTGTGTTCCATCTCCGACATGAGGTGGCTGGAGACGAGCACGGTGCGCCCCTCGGCCGCCAACCGGTGGAAGAGCCCGCGCACCCACTTCACGCCTTCCGGGTCGAGACCGTTCAGCGGCTCGTCGAACAGCAGCACGGGTGGGTCGCCGAGCAGCGCCGCGGCGATGCCCAGTCGCTGCTTCATACCCAACGAAAAGTTCTGCACGCGCCGCTTCGCGACGTCCGCCAGGCCTACCTCCGCCAGCACCTGAAGCACCCGGTTCCGGCCGATACGGTTGCTCCGGGCCAGCGCGGCGAGATGGTCGTACGCGGTGCGTCCTCCGTGAACGTCACGGGCATCCAGCAGGGCGCCAACGTACCGGAGGCCGCGGGGATGCGCGGCGAAGGGAAGCCCGTCGATGATGGCCGTGCCGCTCGTAGGTGCGCTCAGTCCCACGAGCATGCTCAGGGTGGTGGTCTTACCCGCGCCATTGGGCCCGAGGAAGCCGGTCACCCGTCCGGGCAGCACGGTGAAGGTCAGACTATCGACGGCAGTGGTATCGCCGTAGCGCTTGGTCAATTGCCTTACTTCGATCACGAGGACCATCGTCCCGATCACCGCAGCCCGGCGCGTCCCGCCAACGCGGTAACTTCGCGTCCCCCGTGTCATCCTCGGTTGTACAACCATGGTCGGATGCGTCCGGAAGATCCCCCGACTAGATTCAAGCCGTGTACGCGGCGCGGAGTCTCCTCCCCACCAGGTTCCGCTCCGACGGGCTCGGATCGTCTTGGCTCATCGGCCTCCTGGTCTTCACCAGTTGGCTGGTGACGGTCTACCCATGGTTCTGGTTCCTGGCCGAACCGCCCGATCAACGCTGGGCGCTGCTCTTCCTACTGGACGCGCTCTCCCCCATCACGAGCCAGGGGGCGCTGCTGGTGGCCGCAGCGGCCGCGCTGGCCGGAAGCATCCGGTTGCGACAGACGCCCCTGCTCGCCTGCACGCTTCTTCTCGCCAGCGTTGCGATACCCACCCTGGTGTGGCGACAGCCGGAGATCTGGTCGCCGCAGATCCTTCCGATCGATATCGCCCTGGTGGTTCTCACGCTGTACCACCCACGTCGCGTCGCACTGACCGCAGCCGGCCTGGCCCTGTTCCTCCTCTCCGCCTACCTGACAACTCGACTGACGCTCGACGGCGAGGACGGCACCGCCTCGGAACCGGGCATGGCGCTCTCCGTCTGCATGGCCGTACTCATCGGAACGGTGATCCGCCAACGACGAACGCAGGCCACCGCCGCACGCAAGCAGGCCACCACCGAGGCGATCAGTGCCGAACGGCTCCGCATCGCCCGCGATCTGCACGACATGGTGGCGCACAGCCTGGGGGTCATCGCCCTGCAGGCAGGCGCGGCCGGCCGCGTCATGCGAACGCAGCCGGAAGCCGCCCGCGAAGCGATCGACAGCATCGAGAAGACCGGCCAGGAGACGCTCGCGGGTCTGCGCCGGGTCCTCTCCTCCCTGCGCGACACCGACCCTGACCCACCACAGGTCCCCTCGCTCTCCGCCCTCGACCGCCTCATCTCCACCACTCGGGCAGCGGGCATAGACATCGAACTGCGGCAACAGGGAGAGGTCCAGGCACTGCCCACGGAGGTCGAAGCCACCGCCTACCGCATCGTCCAGGAGTCCGTCGCCAACGTGATTCGCCATGCCGACACCGGTGCCTGCCGAATCCTGATCAGTTTCCGCGAGGCGGAGTTGTTCGTCGAGGTCGTTGACGACGGATCCGATCGCGGCCCACGGCCCGGGGGCGGATTAGGGTTGGTCGGCATGCGGGAGCGAGTCGAGATGTTGCACGGCACGTTAACCACCGGTCCACGCCCAGAAGGCGGCTTCCGGGTGGCAGCCCACCTCCCTCTCGCTCTGGTCGACACATGACCATCGAGGTTCTGGTCGTTGACGACCAGCCGCTCGTCCGGTCGGCGTTGCGCATGTTCATCACCGAAGCCGGTGACATCGCGCTCGCTGGCGAGGCCGGTACCGGGGAGGAAGCGGTCCGGCTCACCCGCGAACTGAGACCAGACGTCGTCCTGATGGATCTACGGATGCCCGGGATGGGAGGCGTCGAAGCCACGGTTCAGATCGCCAGGCTGGCCCCCGAGACACACGTACTGGTTCTGACCACCTTCGACGAGGACGATTACGTGTTCGAGGCGTTGCGGGCCGGCGCCGCCGGATTTCTGGTCAAGGACATGCCCCTGGAGGACATCCTCGATGCCGTCCGCGCCGTCGCGCATGGCGACGGCCGACTCGCCCCCAGCGTCACCCGCCGTCTGATCACACACTTCGTCGACACCCGCGCCGCACCCGCTGTCGCACGCCGGGGACTCCCCCGGCTCACCGACCGGGAACGGGAGGTCCTCACGCTGGTGGGACGAGGGCTGTCCAACTCCGAGATCGCCGACGAACTTGTGCTGAGCCAGGCCACCGTCAAGACCTACGTCACCCGCCTGCTGAGCAAGCTAGACGCCAGAGACCGGGTCCAACTGGTCATCGCCGCCTACGAAGCCGGCCTCGTCACAGTGGCGTGACCAGATTCTTCAACAAGCCCGTCGGGCACGATGGGGAGTAGCCCAGGGGTGCGGCTCATCAGACCCACGCGAGGAAGCGGCGATAGAGGTCTGATGCTCTGCTGACCTGCGATAGTTGGGCATCCGCCTCGGCCATCAGTGCGCTCAGATAGACGCGCAGCGCAACCAGGTTGTCGCGGTATTCGATCAGAAGGGCGGCCCGGGCCGGCGGGCAGGGCCACTCGGCCCGGCAGGTGTCGCAACCCCACAGGGGACGCATCGGTAGATGCGGCCGGCCGGCGGGCAGATCGCCCGGACCCGGACGTCGGGGCCTCGGGCTGGTCGTCATCGCAGCACCCGGATCGTGATGGCCGCCACGACGATCACCAGGATGAGCACCGCGAGCACCCGGTGCCGGGTAGTGGCTGGTGGCACGGGCGTGGTCGGTGCGGTCGACCGCACCCGGTCGCCGTCGGGCAACGGCGGCGTGCCGTACGGGTCGGGATGTGCGCGCCGGTCGACGGGCGGGTCGTCGTCGGCCATCACAGCCTCCTCAGTCCGGCGAGCACAGCATCAAGTACATCGATGCCAGGGTACGAGGTGTAGTACACCCGCGCACGACCGATGGCGGGCGGGTGCACGGGCAAATCAGGTATGCCCAAAGTCGGGGCAACGGTCTCTCCCTCGTCGGCACAGAGGTTTCGCTCTCGTAAGTCCGCCCGGCTACTCGCGGCGCGAGCACCTTTGGTCATGAGGCCCACAGTCAGTCCAAACACGCCAGTGAGCGCGGCCACGATGATCGTCATTACCTTGGTCCTCCAAGCGTCAGGATTACCTCAATGGGGTGGGTAGAGCATCACCCGACGGACCCCCGACCGCAACAGATCGATCCGTAATTTGCAGGCTGGTATTTACATTGACTCGGATGCAGGGCATCCTGTGCGTCAGGCGAGACAGTTTGCCCGCCCGAGCGAGACATGAAGGTGAGGTGACCTTGACGAACACCGGATCTAGCGTGCCCAAGCGACAGCTCGGCCGACTCCTGAAACAAGCTCGCGAAGAAGCGGGTATCCCGCTGGACACCGCTGCCAAGCGGCTGGAATGGAGCCGGGCGCGCATGTATCGCATCGAGGGTGCACAGACCTCGGTCCGGACCCACGACGTGGAGCTAATGTGCCGCATTTACGGCACATCGGACGAAATGCGGTCGGTCCTGGTCGCGCTGGCCGCGGAAAGCAAGTCGCGCGGCTGGTGGCACGCGTACGGCGACGCCATACCTGAATGGTTTGAACTGTACGTCGGACTTGAAGCTGCGGCCTGCCACCTTCGCCAGTACGAGCCCGCACTCATTCCCGGCCTTCTACAGACCCCCGAGTACATGGCGGCAGTATTTAGAACTAAGCCGGGTCGAACACCCGCCGAGGTGGCACGAAGAGTGGCGTTGCGGTTGGAGCGTCAGCGCCTACTGACCAGGCGCTCGCCGGCAGCACCACAACTTCAGGTAGTGATTGACGAATCAGTGATTCGGCGGCCTCACGAAGACGTGGAGGGATGGCGGACGCAGCTCGCCCACCTCGGCAGCATCGCAAGCACCGGGCCCGGAAACGTCTCCGTCCGCGTACTCCCTATGCGGGTCGGCCCACATCTGGCGTCCGTTGCGGGCGCGTTCGTCGTGCTGGACTTCCCCAGGCTGGGCACGCGCCCAGCCGAACCCTCCACCATCTACAGCGAGTCACTAACTGGCGGCCTCTACCTTGACCGACCGAACGAGGTTTCTGCGTACATTGATGCCTGGACTACCCTCTGGGCATCTACGCTTGACGAGCATGCGTCAGCAGACTTGCTAAACAGTACCATCAAGGAGATTTATAATGAGTAATCTTTCGCGGCCTATTTGGCGCAAGAGCAGCAAGAGCGGCAACGAAGGCAACTGTGTCGAAGTCGCTGACAATCTTCCGGGCATCGTGGGTGTCCGGGACAGCAAGGACCCGACCGGTCCGGCGCTGATGTTCGGGCCGGTGGCATGGCAGGCATTCGTCTCGCGGCTCCCCGAGCAGCACTGACCCACCGTCAACACGAAGGCCCGACTCACGGGGAGTCGGGCCTTTGCGCTAGTGTCCCGAGTCGTCAATTCGGCTGCGATGCTGTGGGCGGTCTGGGATACCCTGAGGTCGGTTGCGCTTCCGCGTAACCAAACCATCGACTTCCTGAAGGCGCGATCATGGCTGACCTGAGCAGCGCCCAGTGGCGCAAGAGCACCCGTAGCAGCTCCAATGGCGGGGCATGTGTCGAGGTCGCCGACAACCTTTCCGGCATCGTCGGCGTCCGGGACAGCAAGGACCCGACCGGGCCGGCGTTGGTGTTCGGGCCGGCAGCGTGGCGGGCGTTCGTCGCGCAGCTCCCCGAGCAGCACTGACCCACCACCAGCGCGAAGGCCCGACTCCAGGGAGTCGGGCCTTCGCGCTATCGGGCTAAAGCTACTGCGGTGACCGTGCTCGGCCGGATCTGCCGCCATGCGCCCGCTCCGCCTGCGACACCTCCGCCCAGCTGTCGGCATGCGGGCGTTAGCCAATGAGCGAATGCTGATCACCGGCAGCTCGGCGCCACGCCCACAATCCGGCTATGCCAGTGCCAGAGCCCGAATCAGACAGCGAACGGGCTCGCACCGTGACTCCCCCGTCAACGACAATGCTCTGCCGGGTCACGTGGGACGACAGCGGTGAGGTCAGGATCCGGTCGGCGGGGGTATTCGGCAGCGGCGGTCCTGGCGAGACTTACCAGGCCGGCCTTGGCGGCGCCGTAGCTGGCCTGCATGGTGCGGCCATACCCCCGGCGGCCAAACCGACACCTACTATCGGCGCGCCCTGTCCCTGATCAGGAAGGCGCGGATCACTGCGCGGACCACATAGCCCAGGTTCATTTCGTACGCGAGCTCCCAGTCGTCGTCGCTCATCTCGTGCAGCCGTACCGCAGGCACGAACGCGACCTGCCCGCCCCGACGGTCACGAGCGTGACACGAAACTGCCCGTCCGATTCCTTCGCTTCCGCCACCGACAACCAGTGCCTTCACGTCGCCGAGTGTTGAGCCAGGCTACGCATAGCCGAATCTCCCCAGATCGATACTCGCCCCACGCTACGTGTGAATCCGCCGCAACACTCACTCTCCCTGGCGGAAGCTGAGCCATATGCCTACGGGCCCCGGTGTCCAGTTCTTGCGAAGGTCCAGTCGAGGCCGTCCTCCCCAGCGGTATCGAGATACGCGGCGCGGCACAGTCCTGTTCGTCCGGCGACTGTGGCGGAATCGAGGCTATCGGGGCGGATGCCAGCGATGTCGGACGGGCTCGCAGATTGGTGGTTGCCCACACGGTCGCGGCTTCGGTAGCAATGCCGTTGCTCCAGGCAGCTGGGTCCAGACGTTATAGGGTTATAAGAGGTTGAGGACCTCCCGGTCCTACAGGCGCATGACCTTGAGCCCGTAAAGCCGAAGATACCGTGCTGGTCGGCCTCACACGGGTGGATGACCCAGTAGCCGAAGCCATGCTGATACCAGTGTTAGTCCCACCAGTGGTAGCGGTCTTCGGGGTCCGCGCGGGTGGTGATCATATCGGACGGATTGGGGCATATATTGCCGGGATGTGGTGAATACGGTGATGGCCGCCCGGTTGGGTCGTCGCACGGCCAATCGCATAGTCAGCAGTTCTTCGTGACCAAGCTGATCATCACCCCATGGCGTTCATCTTTGCCATAATGTTCTATCAATTCCATGGACTTCCACCGGCGAGCAACGACGAGCTGGCGAACGAGGAATTATCCACCTACATGGTCAAAACTTCACTCTGCTGGGCGTACGAAAAAGGCTGGCTTACGAGCGTGCCGAGGCTTTGGATATCCGCCGCCTGACTGGGCTCGCAAGACGGTACCAATCCCATTCTCTGAACAGGTAGGCCACCACACCGGCGGCAGCGATACTTCCGGCTACTGCCCAGGATCCCCGGTTTTCCGGGGGCAAAGAGGTGAATTCCCACCAGCGGTAGCCGACCCCTCCGTAGCCCCAATATATAACTACAGGTAGCACGGCGAGAGGTCCAACCCATGCGGTCCTCCAACCCAGGATTCGTCCACTGATTAGGGCAATTCCCATCCACCCGATGAGCCCTCGAAGGATCAAGATGGCGGTCGTGCCGTCGAATACGATCCAAGAGGTTACCGTAAACATCATTATGCAGATGACAGTATTGACGGACAGGACGGCGAGTTCGGCCCGACGCCAACTCCTACTGGTTGCCGTCTCCATCTCACCGAACGGGCTGTGACAGAACAGGACCGGCCCGAAAGCCACTCCGACCGCGAGGAAACGCCACCCCGGTACGTATAGCATTCCGCCGCTGGCCCCTCCGCTGGGTGCGGGGAGTAGGAGTGCGCCGACCACCGGCACACACGCGCACAACGCGACGGTCAGGGTAAGGGCCATCCACGAACGACGGGAACGGACAAAAAGGTGTATTGGAGAACGTGCGTCATCGGCAAGGTGCACCGTTGTAGTCCTTGATAACTGTCGTGGCCCACGAAACCTGCGCGGCGATGTCACCGCTGTTGGCTCGATCGATCGCACGCGACGCAACATCCTTCCTCTCCGCAGAAGCGTTGGTGCGGTAGTCAGGTCTCCCACCGCCGGCCAGATAAGCTTCAAGCCAATCCTGAAGCTCGATCGCCTTCTCATCCAACCGTTCACCCTTGGTGGCGGCCTCGCCGTCGCAGTAGGTCAGGCTGTCCTTCACGGTCTCCACCGCAAGCTGCCCAGAGACAGACCAGATACTACCCTCCGCAAGGACGAAGTACGGCAGGTGATCAGCTGAGACGTCGATAACGCCAGAGCCGGCATCAACGGAAGCTCGAAAACTGATACCGTATTCGTCGAGTTGATTCGGAACGGCGAATTCAGGTGGAAGACGCTCGGCGCGGTCGATGATTCCCGCCACCATCTCGCGATACTTCTCGTGCTCAGGCCACAGACAAATCGTAATTCTTCTATCGCCTTGACAGAGCGCCTCTCCCTCTGGTTGGCGGGCGCTGATCGGAGTGCCCAGCAAACCCGCAGTCAACACCAGGGTCATCGAAACCGCAGATGTCACGAGCAGGGGTCGCAAGCGATGAAAGACCGATCGCGAGTCGCCGAGGGTTGCCCGGTTAATGGAGGCCAGTGGGGGAACAACAACAGCCAGAGCGAACAGGGCCAGCGCGGCCAAAAACCGTACCACCATGGTCAGCCCGTCAACTTCCTCGTACACCGGCCCTTTCAGAACGGTGAGTTCGAGGGACGACCCGAAAAATGTCGCACCGATAAACCAGGTAAGGCCTGCCACCGCCGCCGCGAATCGGCCCGATAGCAACTTCCCGACCAGATGCCCGAAGGCCACAGAAAGGACGGTGACCACCAGTGCCATGAGTACGTATCCGGGCCACAGCCCAAAGCCCGGCGGGTTCGCCCGTATCGTGAAGGTAAAGGCGACGGCCTGCACCGCGAGGGAAGCCACGGCGAAGTAGAACAGGGTTGCCACCGCCCCGGGGAGTTCGCGGCGCCACCGCGGAAGCGCGGATGCGATCGTCTGCTCCACGGTGCCATTCCGTGCCGTAGCACCGACCGACCAGGCGGCTGCGGCAGCACTGAGCCCACTGACCAAGATTGCCGGGATCTGAGCCGCCGCCGATGTCTCGGGCCATACCCCCATCCAGTACCTGCCACGCACGAACAACATGGCCAAGCCGATCGCGAGAGCGAACGGGACAAACCATCGCGCCGGGCTGCGCTTCAGAATCAGGAACGACATGGTCTATCGCTCCCGGTGGTCGGCGAGAATTGTCGTGTAGGCACGTTCCAAGGGAGTGTTGCCCGGACTGGAGGGATCACCCTGACCGCTAAGTTCGTCCCTCGTGCCCTGGAACCGGATCGCTCCGCCGTCGAGAACGATGATGTGGTCCGCGATGGCGTCGACGTCGTCCGTCAGATGCGTGCTCAGCAGGATCACCGCGTTGTCCTGCTGAGCGATGACACTCCGGAAATTGATCCGCTGCAACGGATCGAGTCCCACCGTCGGCTCATCGAGGACGACAAGCGATGGGTTTCCGACGATGGTCCATGCGATACCCGTCCGCTGGATCATTCCCCCGGATAGCTTGCGCATTTTTACGTTTTTCTTGTCAACGAGCCCTGTTTTCTCGATAGCCTCGTCAACCGCCGCCGCCCTCCCCTTTCGGGGCAGCCCACGAGCCCAGGCCGCATAATAGACGAACTCAGATACAGTCATGCCTGGCTCAAACCCAAATTTCTGGGGAAGATAGCCGATGTGACGCCGCATATCGTTGAGCGTTTCGAACGTCAACTCGACACCGTTGAGACTAATTGAACCACGACGCGGAGGAATTACGGTTGCCAATGTCCTCAGGAGTGTCGTTTTCCCCGCACCATTGGGCCCCAACAACGCGTGCAGTCCACACCCCATATCCAGCGTGATGCCATCGATGACGGAATTGCCACCATACCCCTGACTCAAATTTCTTATCTCTAGCATCGACCGGCCGTTTCTCGCAAGCTTCGTGGCATCATAAGTCTCCCCCGATGGATCGAGATATCATCGACCAAAACATCTCTGACACCATGGTCATGGAGCTATGCCGAGTATAGCGGACTCGACTGAGGCGAGTGAGGCAGGCCACGCCCAGCAGATTCTTCACGATAAGCGGGCGCTGTCGTGGCACCGAACTAAAGTCGGCTACCACGACAGCGCCATCGGGTTGACCTGCGCTATTCGTGGAGGGACATAGCGGTACCAATCAATCATGCGTGATGAGCAAAACGCGCCATTCCGCTTAAGGAATTTACAACAGGTGGACATAGGACGGCGAGGTTCCCCCATGCCGGCCTACTGCGAGAATCGCTTAGTTGACCTGCCTTTGCTATCGTTCCACGAACAGCTCAAAAGCCGCCGAATATCAAGGTCAGCGCCGGATGTACCCTGTGTTGATTCCGTAGAGGCAGTCCTCTCCGGAAATAGTGTCGGTGCTGTCCTTCGAACGGTTGAGAGTCAATGACCGGTCGCTAACCTGAGGCTTGCTACAGTCGACGATCGACGTGTAATTGCCAGCCACGCTCGCGCCAGGGGAGTCACACTTCTGGGCCCAAGCGGTAGTCCACCACTGCGTGTAGCAGTTGTTCACTTTCCCCGACTGGCCGGCGGCGAAAGCAGCCGGTGCAGTAATCGCGAACGCGGTAACAGTCAGGGCCGAAATGACGCCGACCTTCAGCGTCTTTGCTGCAACTAATTTGCGATTCATAATTCCAAACCTCTCCACTTGGTTGGTCTTTTAAGACCCTTGGTTGGTCCTTTTAAGACTACATGACCTTGACAATTTTCGTCAACCTTGAGCCATCCATCGATCGACCATTCGGCAGTCCGGGGCCCGAACGGCCCGCGTCCCGCACCGTCCTGCGGCTGGACACCCGCCATGTCGAGCCGTCGCTAGTCCAGATCGATGAGGCCGTCCGGCGGCATGACCAGGCGAAACAGCTCAAGCACCGGGGTGAGCGGGCCGGCGTCGGGGTACGTGGCGGCGGTAGGTGCTGACGGTCGGGTCGCCGGCGATCCAGAACCGCCACGGCACGTCGTGCGCCCCGGTGACGCCGACCCGTGGCCCGGCCGCCACCGCCGCTTCCGGCACCGGTTCGAGGGGTGGGCGCAGCCGGATCGGGCCATCGCCGAGCAGGTACTGCCCGTAGGCCGACCGGTCGACACCCAGTGCGACGCAGAGCCGGGCCGGCCCCCGGGCGAGGTCGCGGTCGGATCGCGCCGTCTGCCGGCGGGACCGGGCCGGGGCGTGGCCGGCGACCACTTCCCCCGCCCGCACCAGCACCGCGGCGGCCTCCCCCTCCGGCCCGGTCACCACGTTCAAGGCCCAGTGCATCCCGTACGTGAAGTAGACATAGGCGTGCCCGGATGGGCCGAACATCGCCGCGTTACGGGGAGTGCGCCCCCGGTGGGCGTGTGAGGCCGGGTCCTGGGCGGTGCCCGCGTACGCCTCGACCTCGGTGATCCGCGCGGTGACCGCGCCCGTGGAAAGGTGGGCGCCGAGCAGGCCGCGCGCCGCCGGCACGACCGATCCGCCGAGCAGGGCGGCTAGTCGCGCGAGATCATCCACGGCTGCGACCCTATCCCGGGGTGATGCGGGTCGCCAGAGCTTTGGATTAGGTCAGCCTTACCTTAGAGTCGATGCTTGTGACTTCCGCATCCGCCCTGTTCCCGGCCGTGCAGGTGCCGTTCGTCCGCGACCTGGCGACGCATGGCGAACGCACCGCGATCGTCACCCGGGACGGGGAGATCTCGTACACCGACCTCGCCGCCCGGGTCGCGCGAACCGCCGAGCAGCTCGGCGTGGGGCGACGGCTCGTGCTGGTCGTCGGCGCGAACACGGTCGACTCGCTGGTGGCGTACCTGGCCGCGATGCACGCGGGTCACCCGGTCCTGTTGGTGCCCGACGACCGGGCCTCGGCGCTCGCCGGCCTGATCGAGGCGTACGACCCGGACGTGCTGGTCAGCGGCGCCGACGAGGGCTGGCGGATCGAGCACCGCCACGCCTCCTCCGGGCATGACCTGCACCCCGACCTGGCCCTGCTGCTGTCCACCTCCGGGTCGACCGGCTCCCCGAAGCTGGTCCGGCTCTCCCACACCAACCTGCAGGCCAATGCGGAGGCGATCGGCGAGTACCTGGGTATCCGCGACACCGACCGGGCGGCCACCAGCCTGCCACTGCACTACTGCTACGGCCTGTCAGTGGTCAACAGCCACCTGGCCCGAGGCGCCGCCCTGGTGTTGACCGACCTGTCGGTCGCCGACACCTGCTTCTGGGAGCTGTTCCGGGATACCCGGGCCACCACCCTCGCCGGAGTGCCGTACACCTTCGACCTGCTGGACCGGGTCGGCTTCGCCGCCATGGACCTGCCGCACCTGCGTTACGTCACCCAGGCCGGTGGTCGGCTCGCACCGGAGCGGGTACGTCAGTACGCCGAGCTGGGTCGGGGCGCGGGCTGGGACTTCTTCGTCATGTACGGGCAGACCGAGGCGACCGCGCGGATGGCGTACCTCCCGCCGGACCTCACCTTCGACCATCCGTCGGCGATCGGGGTACCGGTGCCCGGCGGCGACTTCCGGCTCGCCCCGGTCGCCGACCATCCGGACCCGGAGGTCGGCGAGCTGGTTTACGCCGGCCCGAACGTCATGCTCGGCTACGCCCACTCTCCCGCCGATCTGGCGCTGGGTCGCACCGTTGACGAGCTGCACACCGGCGACCTGGCTCGGCGTACCGCAGCCGGAGTGTGGGAGATCGTCGGCCGCCGCAGCCGATTCGCCAAGATTCTCGGGCTACGGGTCGACCCGCAGCAAATCGAGGCGCTGCTGTCCGCGCACGATGTCACCGCCAGCTGCGTCGGCGGTGACGACGAACTGATCGTGGCGACCGCCGGCGCCGAAGACTCACGCCGGGTGCGCCGCCTGGTCGCCGGGGAGGTGGGGCTGCCGCCTCGGGCCGTGCGGGTGCTCCCCCTGGCCGAGTTGCCCCGGCTCGCCTCCGGCAAGCCCGACCTGGCGACGCTGCGTGGGCTCGCCGCCGAGAGCTCGCCACCGCCGGCGGCGTCGGCCGGCGACCTCTGCACGCTGTATGCGGAGGTGCTCGACCGCACCGACGTCACGCCGGATCGCAGCTTCGTCGACCTCGGCGGGGACTCCCTGTCGTACGTCGAGATGTCGGTGCGGTTGGAGCGGGAGCTGGGTGACCTGCCGGCGAACTGGCACACCCTGCCGATCGCGGACCTGCGCCGATCCACCGCAGCTCCCGGACGCGCTCCCCGGCCACGCCGGCGGCGTTCGCTGGAGACCAGCGTGGCGCTGCGGGCGGCGGCGATCGTGCTGATCGTCGGCTCACACATCCCGATGTTCACCATCACCGGTGGGGCGCACCTACTGCTCGCGGTGGCCGGCTTCAACTTCGCCCGGTTCCAGCTCACCACCGCCGGGCGGGGAGAGCGGCTGCGGCAGATCGGCGTCAGCCTGCTGCGCATCGTGCTGCCCACGATGGCGTGGATCGGTGCGGTGATGCTGGTCGACGACCAGTACCGACTGAGCACCCTACTGCTGGCCAACAGCATCCTGCGGCCCGACGACGCGGCACACGGCTGGCACTTCTGGTTTATCGAGGCGGTGGTCTACCTCCTGGTGGCGCTGGCCGCGCTCCTCGGCCTGCGCCGGGTCGACCGCTGGGAGCGGCGGTACCCGTTCGCGTTTCCGCTGGGGCTGACCGCGGTCGCACTACTCGGCCGGTACGACGTCTTCGGCCTCGACGCGGCCCACGACCTGCCGGCGGCGCTCGTGGCCGGCTGGCTGTTCACGCTCGGCTGGGCGACCGCCCGAGCCGACGGGGTACGGCAGCGGCTGTTGGTCACGCTCGCCGCGGTGGCCACCGTGCCGGGCTTCTTCGGGGAGCCGGCCCGCGAGGCCCTGATCGTAACCGGTTTCGCGTTACTGACCTGGCTGCCGACCGTGCCCAGCCTGGGCGTGCTGAACAAGGTGGCCGGGGTGCTCGCCGGTAGCTCGCTCTACATCTACGTGACCCACTGGCAGGTCTACCCGCACCTGCGGGAGCTGCCGCTGGTCGCCCTCGCCGCGTCGCTCGCGCTCGGCATCGGGTACGCCGCGCTGGTCGGCCGCGTCTGGCGTTGGGCCGTCACCCGCCGTCCGGCCCGGCTGCGCTGCCCCTGACGGACGGGGCGGGGCGGTCCGCTTCGCGAACCGCCCCGCCCCGTCGATGAACTGGTCAGGTGAACTGGTCAGCGGGGAACAACCTGCTCGGCGGCCCACTCCCGCCAGCCAGCGAGCTGGTCGGCGGCGGCGGCGAGCTGCTCGGCGACCGGACCCGGGCCGGTGGAGCCCGGGGTGGTGCGGGCGGCGAGCGCGCTCTCGACCGACAGCACGTCCCGCACCGACGGGTCGAGGTGCTCGCTGACCTCGGCGAGGTCGTCGTCGGAGACCTCGTCGAGCGCGCAGTCCCGGGCCACGCAGAGCGCCACCAACCGGCCGGTGATCTCGTGCGCCTCGCGGAACGGCACCCCGCGGCGGACCAGCCAGTCCGCCACCTCGGTGGCGAGCGAGAAGCCCTCCGGCGCGGCGGCGACCAACCGGTCGGCCCGTACCGTCATCGTGGAGACCATCCCCGCGAGGGCCGGCAGGAGCAGCTCCAGCGTGTCCACCGCGTCGAAGGCGGGCTCCTTGTCCTCCTGCATGTCCCGGTCGTAGGTCATTGGCAGACCCTTGAGCATGGTGAGCACGCCCACCAGGCCCCCGACGAGCCGGCCGGACTTGCCTCGGGCCAGCTCGGCGATGTCCGCGTTCTTCTTCTGCGGCATGATCGACGAGCCGGTGGCGAAGGCGTCGTCCAGCTCCACCCAACCGAACTCCGGCGACGTCCAGAGCACCACCTCCTCGCCGAGGCGGGACAGGTGCACGCCGATCAGCGCGGTGGTGAAGAGGAACTCGGCGACGAAGTCCCGGTCGGCGACGGCGTCCATCGAGTTGGCGAAGGACGTACGGAAGCCCAGTTCCCGGGCGACCGCCACCGGGTCCAGCGGCAGGCCGGAACCGGCGAGCGCACCGGCACCGAGCGGACTGATCGCGGTGCGGTGGTCCCAGTCGCGCAGCCGCTGGAGGTCGCGCAGCAGCGGCTGCACATGGGCGAGTAGCCAGTGCCCGAAGGTGACCGGCTGGGCGGGCTGCAGGTGGGTCATGCCCGGTGTCGCGGTGTCCACGTGCCGCCCGGCCTGCTCGACCAACGCCTCAGCCAGCTCGACCAACCGAGCGGCCACGCCCCGGGCGTGGTCACGCAGGTAGAGCCGCAGGTCCGTGGCGACCTGGTCGTTGCGGGAGCGGCCGGCGCGCAGCTTGCCGCCGAGCCGGCCGAGCCGCTCCAGCAGCCCCCGCTCCAGAGCGGTGTGCACGTCCTCGTCGTCCACGGTGGGCCGGAACGTGCCGGCGGCGCAGGCGGCCTCCAGGTCGTCCAGGGCCGCCAGGATCTGCCCCAGCTCCTCGGCGTCCAGCAGGCCGGCACCGGCCAGGACCCGGGCGTGCGCCCGGGACCCCGCGAGGTCGTAGGGGGCGAGCCGCCAGTCGAACTGCACGCTCACCGACAGCCGGGCGAGCGCCTCGGCCGGGCCGCCGGCGAAGCGGGCTCCCCACAGGCTGGTCCGGTTGGTGGCTGCGCTGTTCTCGGTCAGGCTCTTGTCGTCCACCCCGCCCATTGTGGCAGCGCTCACCGCGCCCCACCCAGCCGGGCGTCCCGCTCCGCCGACATCTTGCTGGGCAGGCCCCACAGCTGCACAAACCCCTTGGCCAGGGACTGGTCGAAGGTGTCACCGGTGTCGTAGGTGGCCATGCCGAAGTCGTACAGGCTGGCCTCGGACCGCCGGCCGGTGGCGGTGACCCGGCCACCGTGCAGGGTGAGCCGTACCTCGCCGGAGACGTGCTGCTGCGAGTCGTCGACGAAGGCGTCCAGCGCGTCCTTCAGCGGGGAGAACCACAGGCCGTCGTAGACCAGCTCGCCCCAGCGCTGGTCCACGCTGCGCTTGAACCGGGCCAGGTCCCGCTCGACGGTGACCGCCTCCAGCTCCTGGTGCGCGGTGATCAGCGCGATCGCGCCCGGCGCCTCGTACACCTCGCGGCTCTTGATCCCGACGAGCCGGTCCTCGACCATGTCCAGCCGGCCGACGCCGTGCGCGCCGGCACGCCGGTTCAGCTCCACGATCGCCTGGTACGGGGTGACCGTCTCCCCGTCGATGGCGACCGGGTTGCCGGCGTCGAAGGTGATGACGACCTCGTCCGCGTCCCGCGGCTGGGTCGGGTCGGCGGTGTAGGAGTACAGGTCCTCGATCGGCGGGTTCCAGATGTCCTCCAGGAAGCCGGTCTCGACGGCCCGGCCCCACAGGTTCTGGTCGATCGAGTAGGGCGACTTCGCCGTCACGTCGATCGGCAGCCCCTTCTCCTCGGCGAACGCGATCGCCTTGTCCCGGGTCCAGGCGTAGTCCCGGGCCGGCGCGACGATCCGCAGATCCGGGGCGAGCGCCCCCAGGCCGACCTCGAAGCGCACCTGGTCGTTGCCCTTGCCGGTGCAGCCGTGCGACACGATGGTGCCGCCGTGCTTGCGGGCCGCGGTCACCAGGTGCTTGACGATCAGCGGCCGGGACAGGGCCGAGACCAGCGGGTACCGGTCCATGTAGAGGGAGTTGGCCCGGACGGCGGGCAGGCAGTACTCGGCGGCGAACTCGTCGCGCGCGTCGACCAGCTCGGACTCCACGGCCCCGCAGTCCAGCGCCCGCTGCCGGATCGCCTCCAGGTCTTCACCGCCCTGCCCGACGTCGACCGCCACGGCGATCACCTCGGCGCCGGTCTGCTCGGCCAGGTACGGGATCGCGACGGAGGTGTCCAGTCCGCCGGAGTACGCCAGAACGACCCGCTCAGTCATGATGTGATGCTCCTTTCAACGTTGTCTTCGCGGCGGGCCCAGCCGGCGAGTTGGTCGCCGAGTGCGGCTCCGCCGTCGGCCGCGCGGGCCACGACGAGGATGGTGTCGTCGCCGGCGATCGTGCCGACGACCTCGGGCAGGCCGGCGCGGTCCAACGCGCTGGCCAGGTACTGGGCCGCACCCGGTGGGGTACGGAGCACGGCGATGTTGCCGCTGGCGTCCACCCCGTTGAGCAGCTCCCGCAGCAGGCGCACCAGACGCGCCGGCGCGGTCTCGGCCTCCCGCAACGGACGCTGGCCGTCCTCCGGGATCAGGTAGACCCCGCGGCCGTCGCCACCGCGCACGGTGACCGCGCCGAGTTCCTTGAGGTCCCGGGAGAGGGTCGCCTGGGTGGCCTGGATGCCCTCCCCCGCCAGCAGGTCGCCCAGCTCGGTCTGCGAGTGGATCGCCTTGTCCCGGATCAGTTCGACGATGCGGGCGTGCCGGGCGGCGCGGGTCAGCGGGGCGCTCATGCGTGCTGCCCGGTGGTGCTGCCCGGCGCCGGCGCGTCCGGGGTGGTCCCGAGGAGGAACGTCAGCAGCGCCTTCTGGGCGTGCAGCCGGTTCTCCGCCTGGTCGAAGACGGCGCTGCGCGGGCCGTCGAGCACCTCGTCGGTGATCTCCTCGCCCCGGTGCGCGGGCAGGCAGTGCAGCGCGATCGCGTGCGGCGCGGCGTGTGCGAGCAGCGCGGTGTTGACCTGGTACGGGCGGAACGGGGTGACCCGGTCCAGCCCGTCGGACTCCTGCCCCATCGAGGTCCAGGTGTCGGTGGCGACGGCGTCGGCGTCGCGGACCGCCGCCACCGGGTCGGTGCCGGTACGCACCGACCCGCCGGTGCCGGCGGCGATCTTCTCCGCCCGGGCCAGCACCGCCGGGTCCGGGCGGAACCCGACGGGCCCGGCGATCCGGACGTGCATGCCGGCGGCGGCGCCGGACAGCAGGTACGAGTGGCACATGTTGTTCGCCGTGTCGCCCAGGTACGTCAGCGTCCGCCCGGCGGTGCCGCCGAGGTGCTCGCGGATGGTGAGCAGGTCGGCCAGGAGCTGGCACGGGTGGTACGTGTCGGTGAGCGCGTTGACCACCGGCACGGTCGCGTGCGCGGCGATCTCGGCGATCCGCTCGTCCCCGTGGGTCCGCAGCACGATCGCCGCCACGTAGCGGGAGAGCACCCGTCCGGCGTCGGCGAGGGTCTCGCCCCGGCCGAGGTGGGTCACCTGGCTGTCCACCACCAGCGGATGTCCGCCCAGCTCGGCGATGCCGACGTCGAAGGACATCCGGGTCCGCAGGCTCGGCTTGTCGAAGAGCACCGCCACGGCTCGCGGGCCGGCCAGGGGGCGGTACCCGAAGCGGTCCGCCTTCATGCCGGCGGCCAGGTCGAGCACGGTCGCCTGTTCGGCGGGGGCGAGGTCGTCGTCCCGCAGGAAGTGCCGGATCATGCCCTGGCCTCCGTCGTGGTTGGGGCGGTCGGGGTCGGGATTCTGGCCGGTTGGGCCGGCGGGCTGGGGTTGCCCGGTCCTGTTGACCGGGGCCCGGCGCCCAAGGTCGAGTCGGCGGCGGCGCGGGTCGCGTCGAGGGCCGCCGGCAGGGCGGCCAGGAAGGCGTCGGCCTGGTCGGCGGTGAGGATCAACGGTGGGGCGAGCCGGATGACACCCGGCTGCACCGCGTTGGCCAGGAAGCCCGCCTCCCGCAGCGCCTCGACGGTGACCGCCGCGACCGGCGCGGTCAGCACGATCCCGAGCAGCAGGCCGGCACCCCGTACCTCGGCGACCAGGGGATGGTCGAGCGCCTGGACGCCCCGGCGTAGCCGGTCACCGACCCGCTCCACATGGTCGAGCAGCCCGGTGCCGGCGATCGTGGACAGCACCGCCAGCCCGGCGGCGCAGCTGATCGGGTTCCCCCCGAAGGTGGTGCCGTGGGAGCCGGGGCGCAGCAGGTCGGCCGTGGGGCCGAAGGCGATGCAGGCGCCGAGCGGCAGGCCACCGCCGAGGCCCTTGGCGAGCGTCACCACGTCCGGTTCGATGCCCTCGGCCTGGTGGGCGAACCAGTGCCCGGTACGGCCGATCCCGGTCTGCACCTCGTCGAGCACCAGCAGGGCGCCGTGCTCGGCGGTGATCCGACGGGCCTCGGCGAGGTAGCCGGCCGGCGGTACGACAATGCCGTTCTCCCCCTGGATCGGCTCCAGGATCACCATCGCGGTCGCGTCGGTGACGGCCGCGGCCAGCGCGGCACTGTCGCCGTAGTCGACGTGGGTGACGGTGGTGGGCAGCGGACGGAACGGGTCGGCCTTGGCCGGCTGGCCGGTGAGCGCCAGCGCCCCCATGGTGCGGCCGTGGAAGCCGCCCCGGGTCGCGACGACCTCGGTCCGTCCGGTGAGCCGGGAGATCTTGAACGCCGTCTCGTTCGCTTCGGCGCCCGAGTTGGCGAAGAAGACCCGTCCCGGTCGGCCGGCGAGGGCGAGCAGCAGCTCGGCCAGGGCCACCGGCGGCTCGGCCGCGTACAGGTTCGACACGTGCCCCAGCGTGGCGACCTGCTTGGAGACGGCGGAGACCACCGCCGGGTGGGCGTGGCCGAGGGTGTTGACGGCGATGCCGCCGAGCAGGTCCACGTACTCCCGACCGGTGTCGTCGACCACCACGGCGCCAGCGCCGCCGACCAGTGCGAGCGGCGGCGTACCGTAGCTGTCCATCATTGACTCTTGCCAGCGGTCACGGAGCGGGCTCATCCGGGAATCACCATGGTTCCGAAGCCTTCCGAGGTAAAGATCTCCAGCAGGGTCGAGTGCGCGACCCGCCCGTCCACGACGTGCGCGGCGGGTACGCCTCCGCGCACCGCCCGCAGGCACGCCTCCATCTTGGGAACCATCCCCGACTCCAGGGACGGCAGCAGCTTCTCCAGCTCCTTCGCGGTGACCTCGCCGACCAGGCTGGACCGGTCCGGCCAGTTGGCGTAAAGGCCCGGCACATCGGTCAGGACGACCAGCTTGCGCGCCCGCAGCGCGACCGCCAACGCCGCCGCGGCGGTGTCCGCGTTGAGGTTGTGCGGCACGCCGTCCGCATCCGGGGCCACCGTCGAGAGCACCGGAATCCGGCCGGCCTCGAGCAGGTCGGTCACCACCGAGATGTCCGCCGACTCCACGTCGCCGACCTGGCCGATGTCGACCGGCCGCCCGTCGACGTACGCCGGGCGTCGGACCGCGGTGAACAGACCCGCGTCCTCGCCGGAGAGCCCCACCGCGAACGGACCGTGTGCGTTGATCAGCCCGACCAGTTCCCGGCCGACCTGCCCCAGGAGCACCATCCGGACCACGTCCATCACCTCTGGCGTGGTGACCCGCAGCCCGCCCCGGAACTCACTGTCGATGCCGAGGCGGTCCAGCATCGCCGAGATCTGCGGTCCGCCGCCGTGCACCACGACCGGCTTCAGGCCGGCGTGGCGGAGGAAGACCATGTCCGCGGCGAACGCCCGCCGCAGCTCCGGATCGGCCATGGCGTTGCCGCCGTACTTGACCACGACGGTCGAGCCGGCGAACCGCGCCAACCACGGCAGCGCCTCGATCAGGGTGGCCGCCTTGGCCTGGGCGCCGGTGAGATCAGCGGTGGAGCTCATGCCCGAACCTGCCTTCCGTCTCCGGTTGCGGCGCCGCGCCACGCGGCGATCCTCGTGCTCACGACGAGTACGCCGAGTTCTCGTGCACGTACCCGTGGGACAGGTCGTTGGTCCAGATCGTCGCCGCGGCCGCGCCCGCGCCCAGGTCGATGCAGATCGTCACGTCCACACCCCCGAGGTCGACCTTGGACCGGTCCTCGGCGGCGGCGCCGCCCCGGCACACCCACACCCCGTTCACGGCCACATCGACCCGCTCCGGCGCGAACGCCGCGGCGGTGGTGCCGACGGCGGCGAGGATGCGCCCCCAGTTCGGGTCGTTGCCGAACAGTGCGGTCTTGACCAGGTTGTTCCGGGCCACGCTCCGGCCCACCTCGACCGCGTCGTCCTCGCTCGCCGCGCCGACCACGTCGATCGTGATCTGCTTGGTGGCGCCCTCGGCGTCGGCGACGAGCTGCTGCGCGAGGTCGTGCGCGACGGCGGTGACCACGGCGGTCAGCTCGGCCTCGGTGGGCGCGACGCCGCTCGCACCGCTGGCCAGCAGCAGCACCGTGTCGTTGGTGGACATGCACCCGTCCGAGTCGACCCGGTCGAAGGTGACCCGGCAGGCGGCCCGCAGCGCCGCGTCCAGGGTCTGCGGGTCAGCGACCGCGTCGGTGGTGAGCACGCTGAGCATCGTGGCCATCGCCGGCGCGAGCATGCCCGCGCCCTTGGCCATCCCACCGACGGTGAAGCCCGTACCGTGCCCGACCGCGTTCTTGGGCCGGGAGTCGGTGGTCATGATGGCCTCGGCGGCGGCCGGTCCGCCGTCCTGGCGCAACGCCTCGACCGCCGCACCCACCCCGGGCAGGAGCCGGTCCATGGGCAGCCGCTCGCCGATCAGGCCGGTGGAGCAGACGGCCACCTCGCCCGCGCCGAGGTCCAGCCCGGGGGCGACGGCGGTCAGTACCGCCGCGGTGTGCTCCGCGGTGGCGTGGGTGTCCTGGAAGCCACCGGGGCCGGTGCAGGCGTTGGCGCCGCCCGAGTTGAGGATCGCGGCGCGGACCAGGCCGCCCTGGACGACCTGCTGGGTCCAGAGCACCGGCGCGGCCTTCACCCGGTTGGCGGTGAAGACACCGGCCGCCCCGGCGTGCGGGCCGTCGTTGACGACCAGGGCGACATCGGCCGCCCCGCCCTCCTTGAGCCCGGCGGACACCCCGGCCGCCCGGAATCCACGGGGAGTGGTGACGCTCACGGGGTGACCCCCCAGACGGACAGGCCGGTGGCCTCGGGCAGGCCGAACATGATGTTGGCGTTCTGCACCGCCTGGCCGGCCGCGCCCCGACCGAGGTTGTCCAGGCCGCTGACCACGATCAGCCGTCCGGCGTCAACGTCAACGGTCGCCTGCAGGTGGCAGGAGTTGGAGCCGAGGGTCGCGGCGGTGTGTGGCCACCGTCCCTCGGGCAGCACGTGCACGAAGGGCGCGTCCGCGTACGCCTCGGCGAGCACCGCCTGCGGGTCGACCTCGCGTACGGGCACGGCGGTGACGGTCGCGAGGATCCCCCGTGGCATCGGTGCCAACACCGGGGTGAACGACAGGCTGGTCGCCCCGGTCGCCTGCTTGATCTCCGGAACGTGCTGGTGCGCACCGACCCGGTACGGCGACAGGTCCCCCATGACCTCGCTGGCGAGCAGGTGCGCCTTGGCGGCGCGGCCGGCGCCTGAGGTCCCGGAGGCGGCCACCACCACCACGTCGGCGGGCTGGGCCGCACCGGCGGCGATCAGCGGGGCGAGCGCCAGGACGATGGCGCTGGCGTAGCAGCCGGGGTTGGCCACCCGGGTCGCGGCGGCGATCCGCTCGCGCTGACCCGGTAGCTCGGGCAGACCGTAGGTCCACTGCCCGGCGTGGGTGCCGCCGTAGTAGTTGGCCCAGGCGTACGGGTCGGCCAGCCGGTGATCGGCACCGAGGTCAACCACGCGCACCTCCGGCGGCAACTGCGCGGCCAGTGCCGCCGACTCGCCGTGCGGCAGCGCCAGGAAGATCACGTCGGCGTCGGCCAGGGCCGCCGGGTCGGTCTTGGCCAGCACCAGATCCAGCCCGGTCAGCTGCGGGTGCACGGTGTCCAGCCGGTGCCCGGCCTGGCTGTGCGCGGTGGCGGCGACCAGGTCGAACTCCGGGTGCCCGGCGATCAGGCGCAGCAGTTCACCCCCGGCGTAACCGCTCGCCCCAGCGACCGCAACTCGGATCCCCATACCTACCTCCGTATGACAATGCAGGGAAGATTAACAGTGACTGCATGATCATACAAAGTAGTGCATGGCAATGAGGACGTGTTCTGAATCACCGGCCGCCACCCACGGAAGGGCCCGCGTCTCGTAGCGCGACGCGGGCCCTTCGACGGAAAACCCCAAACGGCGGGAAGAGGCGAGGTCTACCCTCACACGCCGCGGAGCGTAGCGCCGAAGCGCTCCGCGGCACAGGCAACCGCCGCGTCCCGCGCCGCGACCGCCTCCTCCACCGTCAGCGTCCGGTCCGGCGCCCGGAAGGTCAGCTTGTACGCCAACGACCGACGACCCGCGCCGAGCTGCGCACCGGCGTACACGTCGAAGAGCCGGACCGACTCCAACAGCGCACCGGCCCCCGCCACCAGCGCCTCCTGCACCTCGGCCACCGGGACGTCGACTTCGACCACCAGCGCCACGTCGATCAGGGCGGGCGGGAAGGACGAGAGCACCGGGGCCTGCCGCACCGGGGCCGCCGGTACCGCGTCCAGGTCCAGCTCCATCGCGGCGGTACGGCGCGGCAGCTCCAGCTCGGCGACCACCGCCGGATGCAGCTCCCCCGCGTACCCGACAGCCACGTCATCCACCGCCAGAGACGCACAGCGCCCGGGGTGCCAGGGGGCGTGCTCCGCGGCCCGTACGGTCACCCGGTCGGCGGGAATGCCGGCGGCGGCGAGCACCGTCCGGGCCGCCCCGACCGCGTCCGCCCAGCCGGCCGGGCGCCCCTCGCCCCACCAGCCACCCGGCTCGACCTCACCGGCGAGCACCACGGCGACGTGCCGGGGCTGCTCCGGCAGCACCGCATCGGCGGCAGCGAACTCCGCGTCCGACGGCCGGTGCTCCACTCCCATCGCCGGCGGAGGTCCGACCTGCTCCCGCAGGTGGAAGACCGTACCGATCTCGTAGAGCGCGAGGTCCCGCTGGCCTCGGCCCAGGTTCCGTTGGAGCACCCCGAGCAGCGGGCCGAGCAGCGTCGTCCGCAGCGCCGGCTCCTCCTCCGACAGGGGGTTGGCCAGCCGCACCGCGCGCCGCCGAGCATCATCGGCCGGCAGGCCCAACCGGTCCGCCAGCTCGACTGCCACAAACGGCGCCGAGAGCACCTCCACGTAGCCCTGGTCGGCGAGCATCCTGGCCACCGCCCGCTGGCGCCGCTGCTGCCAGGTCAGGCCCCGACCGGCGGGGGCAACCGGCAGCACCGCCGGCACCCGGTCGTAGCCGTCGAGGCGAACCACCTCCTCGACCAGGTCGGCCGGGTCGGTCAGGTCGGGCCGCCAGGTCGGCGGAGTAACCAGGAACGACACCGCGCCACCGGCGGCGACGCTCACCGCACCCGGATCCGCGGTGAGCCGGTCCGGGCCGGTCACGACCGTGCAGCCGACCTCGGTAAGCAGAGCGGCCACCCGGTCCGGCGAATAGGCCACCCCGACCCGACGAGACGGCAGGTCCGCCGGCAGGACCACCGGGGTCGGCGACGGCACATGATCGATATCGAGGATCTCCGCACCAGCCGTGCCGCCGCCATGCTCCACCAGCAGCCGGACCGCCCGCTCGACAGCGACCAACGCCAGGGCCGGATCAACGCCCCGCTCCCACCGCTTGGCCGCCGCGCTGAACAGCCGGTGCCGGCGGGCGGTGCGCCCCACCATCACCGGATCCCAGTGGGCGGCCTCGAACAACACGTTGCTGGTCTCCGCGACCACCTCGCTGCTCTCCCCGCCCATCACGGCGGCGAGCGAGATCGGGACACCGGCGTCCGCACCAGCGGCCGGGCTTGCGCTCGACAACCCGGCATCACAGATCACCATGTCCTCGGCGACGAGCGTGCGCGCCACCCCGTCCAGGGTGGTCAACCGCTCCCCCGCCACCGCCCGGCGGACCACCAGCGAGCCGGTGATCCGGTCGGCGTCGAAGGCGTGCATCGGCTGGCCCAGCTCGAGCATCACGTAGTTGGTGATGTCCACCGGCAGCGAGAGGCTGCGGATGCCGGCGGTGGTGAGCCGCCGCACCATCCAGGCCGGTGACGGCGCGGTCGGGTTGACGCCGCGGACCATCCGCGCCGCGAACCGGTCACAGCCGACCGGATCCCGCACCTCCACCGGGTACGCGGGCGCCTCGGTGCCGGCCGGGGCGGACGCGAGGCCCGGGTCCCGAAACGCCACCCCGAGCGCGTGCGACAACTCCCGGGCGATCCCCCGCACCGACATCTGGTAACCGCGGTCCGGGGTCAGCTCCACCTCGACCACCACATCGTCGAGGCCCACCACGGGGCGGGCGTCGTCACCCGGCTTGGCGGGGCTGGAGTCGGGCAGCACGATGATGCCGGCGTGGTCGTCGCCCAGGCCCAGCTCCTTCACCGAGCAGATCATGCCCTTGGAGTTACGCCCGTACGTCCGGCGCGCCCCGATGGCGAAGTCACCGGGCAGCACCCCGCCGGGGAGGATCACCACCACCCGGTCGCCGACCGCGAAGTTGCGCGCCCCGCAGACGATCTCCTGCAACTCGCCGGTGCCGTTGGCGTCCCCCACATCCACCCGACAGAAGCGAATCGGCTTCTTGAAGCCGGTCAGCTCCTCAATCTCCCGCACCTCGCCGACGACCAGCGGCCCGGTGACCGTACCGGCCAGGTCCACGACGGACTCCACCTCGAGACCGAGACCGACCAGGGACTGCTCAAGGTCGGCCGGGGTCAGGTGGGTCGGCAGGTCAACGTACTCACGCAGCCAACTGACAGAAACTCGCATGACTCAGATCACCGTCTCCGTAACTCGTGCCCGCGCCTACGCGCCGTACCCGAACGCCCGGGCGAACCGGACGTCCCCCTCCACCAGGTCCCGCATGTCGCCGACGCCGTGCCGGAACATGACCGTACGGTCGATGCCCATGCCGAAGGCGAATCCGGAGTAGACCTCCGGGTCGATGCCGCAGGCCCGCAGCACCCGCGGGTTCACCATGCCGCAGCCACCCCACTCGACCCACTGCGCGCCCTTGCGGTGCTCCGGGAACCAGACGTCGAACTCCGCCGACGGCTCGGTGAACGGGAAGTAGTGCGGCCGGAAGCGGGTTCGCGCCTGGGGCCCGAACATCGCCCGGGCAAAGTGGTCCAGCGTGCCCCGCAGGTGCGCCATCGTGATGCCACGGTCCACCACCAGGCCCTCCACCTGGTGGAAGACCGGCGCGTGGGTGGCGTCCAACTCATCGGTCCGGTAGACCCGGCCCGGGCAGATCACGTAGATCGGCGGCGTGCGGGTCAGCATCGTCCGCGCCTGCACCGGCGAGGTGTGGGTCCGCAGCACCGTGCCGGAGTGCTCCGGCGCGACGTGGAAGGTGTCCATCAACCCCCGCGCCGGGTGGTCCGGCAGGATGTTGAGCGCGTCGAAGTTGGTCCACTCCAACTCGACCTCGGGGCCCTCGGCCACCTCATAGCCCATTCCGACGAAGAAGTCGGTGATCTGCTCCATCAACGTACTGACCGGGTGGCGCGCCCCGGCCGGACGCCGGTCGGCCGGCAGGGTGACATCCACCCGCTCCTCGACCAGCATTCGCTCGGCCTGCTCCCGCTCCAGAACCTGCGCGCGCGCGGCGTAGGCGCTCTCGATCGACCGGCGGGCCTCG
The DNA here is from genome assembly GCF_059570675.1 of Salinispora goodfellowii. Taxonomy (NCBI): domain Bacteria; kingdom Bacillati; phylum Actinomycetota; class Actinomycetes; order Micromonosporales; family Micromonosporaceae; genus Salinispora; species Salinispora goodfellowii. The sequence goes on from NZ_JCANTD010000001.1 coordinate 32,612, forward strand.
TTGACCCGCTTGCCGGCGTCGGCCTTGGCGGCCGGCGGCAACGCGCCGATCTCCCGTCGGGCCAGCGACGCCGGGGCCCGGTCCCCGAGGTGGGCCGGGCGCAGCGCGGTCAGCTCATCCGGATTGGCGGCGGCGGCGAAGGCCACCTCGGCGGTGGCGACAGCCTCGGCCAGTGCGGCCGGGTCGAGCAGGGCAACCTGCTTCGGGTCGTACGGGTCGTTGCGGTAGGACATGGCGTACGGGCACTCCCTCACGGCGGCGCCGACCCTTGTCAGGCGGCGAAGCGAGTCTACGGACGCGCGGCTGTGCCGCAGCCCGCCGGTGGGGAGTCGTGCGGAGAGCGGGTCAGGCCCGCCGCCCGCCGGCACCGGCGGGCTGGCTAAACGAACGCCGTTGCGCATTCACGGGCGGCCGCTCTCCTCTGCTGCTGTCTCGGTCGCGGTTCCTGCCTCGACCGCGGCTACTTCCTCGCCCACGGTTGTGCCCCCAACCGCAGTTGTGGCCCCGACCGGGCGCGGGGACGACGGCCGGCGCTGCGCTCTCGCTGAAGCGTACAGGCACACCGCCGCCGCGGCAGCCAGGTTAAGGCTCTCCGCCCGCCCATGCAGTGGTACCCGGACCCGGGCGTCGGCGGCCGCGGTCAGCTCGGCGGGCAGGCCGTGCGCCTCGGAGCCGAAGACCCAGGCGGTGGGGGCGGCCAATCGGCCGGCATCTGCCAGGTCGTCCAGGTCGTCCGCGCCGTATCCGGTGGTGGCCAACACGGCGAGCCCGGCGGTCCGCAGGTCGGCGAGCACCTGCAGCGGATCGGGCGCCCGCACCACGTCCACGTGGAACAGGCTGCCCGCCGACGCCCGCACCACCTTGCCGTTGTAGGGGTCAACGGCCGTACCGGCGAAGACCACCGCCTGGGCGCCGGCCGCGTCGGCGGTCCGCAGAACCGTGCCGGCGTTACCCGGATCGCGGATGTCGGCGAGGACGGTGACCAGCCGCGGCGCCCGCGCGAGGGCGGTGGCCAGCGGCAGGTCGAGATGTTGACAGACGGCGATCAGGCCCTGGGGGGCGACCGTCTCGGCGAGCCCGGCGAGCGCCGCGTCGGTTACCTCCGAGACAGCTAGGTCAGCGGCGGCAGCCTGGGCGACCAGATCCCGGTACCGGTCCAGGGCGGCCGGCGTACCGAAGAGTTCCAGGACCGTGCCCGGCCGGGCCAGTGCCTCGCGGACCGCCTGCGGGCCCTCGGCCAGGAACCGACCGGTGGCCTCGCGGTCGCGGCGGCGGTGTAGTCGACGGGCCGCCACGATCCGTGGCGTACGGGGGGTGAGTGGTCCGGAGACGGCGTCGAGGCGCCTCCCGTGCGATCGTGACTGCATGGGAGACGCCTCGCGCTGCCGTGGGTGGATCAGGCGGCCTGGGCGCCGGCGCCGCCGGTGCCCTGCTCCGCGACGGCCGCACGGGCCTTCTCGACGATCGCCGTGAAGGCGGCGGCGTCGTTGACGGCCAGGTCGGCCAGGATCTTCCGGTCGACCTCGATGCCGGCCAGCTTGAGGCCCTGGATCAGGCGGTTGTAGGTCAGCCCGTTGGCGCGGGCACCCGCGTTGATCCGCTGGATCCACAGCTGCCGGAAGTCGCCCTTGCGGTCGCGACGGTCCCGGTAGGAGTACTGCATCGAGTGCAGCACCTGCTCCTTGGCCTTGCGGTACAGCCGGGAGCGCTGACCGCGATAGCCACTCGCGGTCGCCAGCAGGGTACGGCGCTTCTTCTGGGCGTTCACAGCCCGCTTGACGCGTGCCATCTCAGCTCCTTCGTTGGTTCAGGGTGGCGCGCGTCAGCGGCCGAGCAGCTTCTTGATGCGCTTGACATCCGGCTTGGCCACCTCGACCAGCCCGGTCAGCCGGCGGGTACGGGTGGAGGACTTCTTCTCCAGGTTGTGGCGCAGGCCGGCCTGCTGCTTCACGATCTTGCCTTTGCCGGTCACCCGGACGCGCTTGCCCATCCCGGTGTGGCTTTTCATCTTCGGCATGTGGAACGTCTTCTCCCCTGCTACTCGCCGGCAGTTCCGGCGGGTCCGGCCGCCTCGGCCGGCGGTGCTGCCGCGGCGGCACCGGACTCCCGCTCGCCCCGCGGAAGTGCGCCGCCGCGGGCCGCTGTTGCGGCAGCCTTGGTGGCGCGGTGCGGTGCGAGCACCATGATCATGTTTCGACCGTCCTGCTTCGGCGCGGCCTCGACGTATCCCAGCTCCGAGATCTCGGACTCGAGCCGACGCAGGAGCCGGTAGCCCAGCTCCGGGCGGCTCTGCTCGCGACCCCGGAACATGATCGTCACCTTGACCTTGTCGCCCGCCTTGAGGAACCGCACCACGTGACCCTTCTTGGTCTCGTAGTCATGCGGATCGATCTTCGGCCGAAGCTTCATTTCCTTGATGACGGTCTGCTGCTGATTACGCCGCGCTTCGCGCGCCTTCAGTGCGCTCTCATACTTGAACTTTCCGAAGTCCATGAGCTTGCACACCGGCGGGCGCGCCATTGGCGCAACCTCGACCAGGTCCAGGTCGACGTCCGCGGCCAGCTGAAGGGCGCGCTCCAGCGGGACGATGCCCACCTGCTCACCCTCGGGACCGACCAGTCGGACCTCACGTGCCCGGATCTGCTCGTTCACGCGTGGTTCGACGCTGATGGGGCCTCCTCGAGTCGAGTCTTCTGCATTGCCGACCCAGCGGCTCCCGGGTGGGAACCAACCCGGAAAGCAGAAGGCCCCGGCAGCTGCCGGGGCCTGCTCGACCGGTCGGCACGACCAAATAGTCGCGCATCCGACACCGAGGTGTGCCCGGAATCGGGGACCGGACCCGTCCGCCGCACGGCGACTCAGGTGGGAGCAGGCGCTCCGCTTTCAAAGCCAGCCGCAAAGCCGCAGCTGGCCTGGTCGTTTCCCGTAGCCTACACCCCGTGCCGGTCCACCCCAAACCGGGCATCAGCTCCGTGCCGCGGACCGCCGGGGTCAGTGGTGGCCGGGGTCAGTGGTGGCCGGGGTCAGTGGTGGCCGGGGTCAGTGGTGGCCGGGGTCAGTGGCCAGCGGGGTCAGTGGCGGTGGCGCCCGCAGCCAGCCGGGCCTGGTGCAGCCGGCGCAGCCGGCGGACCGCGTCCACCGCCAGCTCCTTGTCGGCGGCCTGGAGAGCAAGCATCGGCACCAAGTCGTCATCGTGCAGCTCAAGGCTGGCCCAGGGCGCCCCGCGGTCGAACCGGACGGCACGGACGAGTTCCCAGGGCAGCTCGTACGAGCCGATCACGTTCTGCACCCGCACCCGCTGCGCGTCAGCCTCGACCCGCGGCCGGGTGAAGAGCAGGAAGGCAAGCGCGCCGAGCACGCCGAGACCGACCATGCCGAGTTGGTCGCCTCGCTGAAACGAGCCATAGCCGCTGCCGGTCGCACCGTGCAGCGACGTCGCCAGCACCGTGAACAGCAGCACCAGGGCAATCGCCGAGGCCCAGCAGACCACCCGGATGCGCCGGGGCCGGATCCGGAACGCTTCGGTTTCGCTCACCGCACCAGTCTGCCACCCACACCCGGGCGGCCCGCGCCCGGCACACAGTCGGGCGCGGCACACAGTCGGGCGCGGCGAGGCGCGGCCGGGGGGCGACGGCTCGGCATGGCGGCCCGGCCGGGGACGGAAATCCCGGCTCGGTGCTCCCAGCCCGGCCTCGGACTCCCGGCCCGATCAGAGACGGCACGCCTGAATGCTCGTGACCAGGATCGCGCGGGCGCCGACCTGGTACAACTCGTCCATGATCCGGTGCACATCGTCGCGGAGCACCATCGCCTGCACCGCTACCCAGCCCTCCCGGTGCAGCCGGGAGACGGTTGGCGACTCGATGCCCGGAGTCAACGAACTGGCCCGAGCCAACAGGTCGGCCGGGACGTCGTACGTCAGCATCACGTAACGCCGGGCGACGAGCACGCTCTGCAGACGGCGGAGCAGCAGCTCACACTGCGGGTGGGGCGGCGCGGCAGAGCGGCAGACCAGGACGGCGGACGAGCGCAGCAGCGGCTCACCGAAGACCACCAGGCCGGCCTGACGCAGCGTGGCACCGGTCTCCACCACATCGGCGACCACGTCGGCGAGGCCCAGCCGGATGGCGTTCTCCACCGCGCCGTCCAGGCGGATCACGTCGGCCTTGACGCCCAGCTCGGCGAGGTGCCGCTCCACCAGGCCGGGGTACGCGGTAGCGACCCGACACCCGTCCAGGTCCTGCGCCGAAGCGATGTCCTCGGGGCGGGCGGCGAATCGGAAGGTGGCCTGGCCGAAGGCCAGGTCAACCACCTCGGTGGCGGGCGCGCCGGAGTCGACCAGGAGGTCCCGGCCGGTGATACCGACGTCCAGGTCCCCGGAACCGACGTAGGTGGCGATGTCCTTCGGACGCAGGTAGAAGAACTCAATGTCGTTCGAATCGTCCCGGCAGACCAGGTCCTTCGGGTCGGAACGCTGGCGGTAGCCCGCCTCGCGCAGCATCTGAGCGGCCTTCTCGGCCAAAGTCCCCTTGTTGGGTACCGCGACTCGCAGCACAGCGGAATGCTCCTTGTCGGAAAGCGGGAGGATCGGTCGGCACGGGACACTCACAGATGTCGGTAGACGTCCTCAAGGTCGAGGCCAGTAGCGAGCATCAACACCTGCACCTGGTAGAGCAGCTGGGAGATCTCCTCGGCGGTCCGCTCGGGCCCCTCGTGCTCGGCTGCCATCCAGGACTCGGCCGCCTCCTCGACGACCTTCTTGCCGACGAAGTGCACCCCCTTGTCCAGGGCCGCGACGGTGCCCGAGCCGGGGGTGCCGGCAGCGGCCTTGGCCTGCAGCTCGGCAAACAACTCCTCGAACGTCTTCACAGGGTCGATTCTTGCAACCGGCCGGCCACCGCTGCTCCACCGGGATCGGTGTGTCCCACGATGCCGAAGCGTCAGGCGCCGAAGCGTTAGGCGCCGAAGCCCACCCGAGGGGTGGCGCCAGCCAGGCCCCGAACCGCGAGCGCCGCGTCGAGGACCGCGACGGTCGCCGCCCAGCCCTTGTCCTCCGCCGAGCCGGGCAGCCCGGCCCGGTCCCGAGCCTGCTCGATCGTCTCCACGGTCAGCACACCGTGCCCCACCGGCTTCCCCTCATCCAGGGCGATCCGGGTGAGCCCGTCGGTAACCGACCGACAGACGTAGTCGAAGTGAGCGGTGGCCCCCCGGACCACCACCCCGAGCGCCACCACCGCGTCGCAGCGCCGGGCGAGCGCCTGCGCCACCACGGGTAGCTCCACCGAGCCGGCCACCCGAGCCACCGTGACACCGGCCCCACACGCTTCGGCGGCGGCGACTGCCCGGTCGAGCATGTGGTCGGTGAGGTCGCCGTGCCAGCGGGCAGCGACCACCCCGACGGTCAGACCCGCGGCAACAACAGCATCGATGCCCGGTTCCCCGAAGCCCGCCATCCCTATGCTCCAATCCCGTCACCGACGACGGTGCGGCCCGTCGGCGCCTCGACAACCTCGTCGAACTCCAGCAGATGTCCCATCCGGTCCCGCTTGGTTCGCAGATAGTCCACGTTCTCGGGGTGCGGGCGAACCGGCAGGTCCAGGCGGCCGGTGACGGTCAGGCCGTACCCCTCCAGGCCGGCCCGCTTGGCCGGATTGTTGGTCAACAGTCGCATCGACCGTACCCCCAGGTCGTAGAGGATCTGCGCGCCGGTGCCGTAGTCCCGCGCGTCCGCCGGCAGGCCGAGCTCCAGGTTCGCGTCAACGGTGTCCCGGCCCAGGTCCTGCAACTGGTACGCCTGGAGCTTGTGCAACAGCCCGATGCCGCGCCCCTCATGGCCGCGGAGGTAGAGCACGACTCCGCGGCCCTCCTGGGCGACCCGTTCCAGGGCAGCGTCAAGCTGCGGGCCGCAGTCGCAGCGCAACGAGCCGAAGACGTCACCGGTGAGGCACTCGGAGTGCACCCGTACCAGCACGTCCCGCCCGTCGCCGAGATCACCCAGCACCAGGGCGACGTGCTCGGCCGAGTCGTAGTCGCCGCAGTACCCCAGTGCCCGGAAGGCCCCGTGCCGGGTGGGGAGCCGCGCCTCGGCGACCAACTCAACCTGCTTCTCCGTCCGCCGGCGATACGAAATCAGGTCCGCGATGGTGACCAGGAGTAGCGAGTGCTCGGCGCAGAACCGCTCCAGGTCCGGGCCCCGCATCATGGTGCCGTCGTCGTTGACCAGCTCGCAGAGGACGCCCACGGGGCGCAGCCCGGCCAACCGGGTCAGGTCGGTCGCGGCCTCGGTGTGACCGGGCCGGCGGAGCACACCCCCCTCGCGCGCCCGCAGCGGGACCACGTGACCGGGCCGGGCCAGGTCCTCCGGCCCGGTGCCGGCGTCGGCGAGCAGCCGGATCGTGTGCGCCCGGTCGGCGGCGGAGATGCCGGTACTCACGCCCTCCCGGGCATCCACGGTCACCGTGTAGGCGGTACCGCGCCGATCCTGATTGGTGTGGTGCATCGGCGGCAGGTCCAGCCGGTCACACTCACCCTCGGTCAACGCCGCACAGATGTAGCCGGAGGTGTAGCGGACCATGAAGGCGACCAACTCGGGCGTGGCCAGCTCGGCTGCGAAGATCAGATCGCCCTCGTTCTCCCGGTTGGCGTCGTCGACCACGACGACGGGCCGGCCGGCGTTGATCTCCGCCATCGCTCGTTCGATCCTGGCAAAAGTGGTCACGCCGCAGCCTCCGCATAGCTCGATGGAATCGGCACGAGGTCGGTACGAGCAGCACGCGACGTCCGCCACCAGGCAGCGAGTCCCCAGACGCAGAAGGCGCCGTAGACGAGGTACATGACCGCCGAAGGGTAGAACCCGCCGCGCAGCAACAGTGGCAGTCCGACCACGTCGACGGCGATCCAGATCAGCCAGAAGTCCACATACCCACGGGCCATGCCGTACGTGGCGAGCAGGCTGCCGGTCAGGATCCAGGCATCCGGCAGCGGCCCCCACGAGCCCAGGGCGGCCAGGACCGGGTAGCTGACGGCGATCCCGACGACGGCAGCCACCAGCAGTACGAGCCGCTCCCGCCCGGTAGCCCAGCGGGGCTCCACCGCGGCGGCGGAACCGTCGCCACCCCGGCGGCGACGGTTCCGTGACCAGCGCCACCAGCCGTAGAGGCCGAGCCCGAAGAAGAAGACCTGCCGGCCGGCCTGACCGTAGAGGTCATGTGCCTGTGGGGTGGCGAACGCTCCGCCGAGGAAGACGGTGAACAGCAGCGCGTTACCGATCATGCCGACCGGCCAGGCCCACACCACCCGGCGCAGGCCGAACATCGCCGCGGCCAGGCCGAAGACGTTGCCGACGATCTCGCGGACCAGCACCGACGAACCGGCGAGGCTCACCTGCGCGTCCAGCAGCCAGCCGAGCGGCCCCATCACGCCGGCCCGCCCACCGGCGCGGCACCGGGCCGGTCCGCAGCGGCGGGCCGGTCGACAGCGGCGGGCCGGTCGACAGCGGCGGGCCGGTCGGCCGGACCGGCCAGCTGGCCACCGCCGAGCAACCGCTCAACGTATTTGGCCACGACGTCGACCTCGAGGTTGACCACATCGCCGACGCTCCGGGAGCCCAGTGTCGTCAGCCGCAGGGTGGTGGGGATCAGGCCCACCTCGAACCAGTCTGGTCCAACACCCGCCACGGTCAGGGACACCCCGTCAACGGTGATCGACCCCTTCGCCACCACATAGCGAGCCAGGTCGGTGGGCAGGCGGAAGCGGACCGTCTCCCACCGCGCGGCCGGTTCCCGGGCCAGCAGCTCGCCAACGCCGTTGACATGTCCCTGAACCAGGTGGCCACCGAGACGGCTGCCGAGGACGGCGGCCCGCTCCAGGTTCACCCGGTCACCGACGCGCAGCGCGCCAAGCGCGGAGCGCCGCAACGTCTCGCCCATCACGTCGGCGGTGAAGGTACCGTCGGCGAGTTCCACCACGGTCAAGCAGACTCCGTTGACCGCGATGGAGTCACCGGGCTTGGCGTCGGCGACGACCAGCGGGCCGTTGATGGTGACCACCGCGGAATCCTCCGCGCTCTCCACGACGCGGATGACCGCACCGAGTTCCTCGACGATGCCGGTGAACATGTCAGCCCTCCCTCTTCCGGGGCAGTGCGGTGATCCGCAGGTCGGGACCGACCTGGGTAACGTCCACGACCTCGCAGTCGATGGCATCGGTGATCGTGGTCACCCCCGCGTCCGCCAACGCGGTAGGGCCGGCACCGAGAAACCGGGGCGCGACGTAGCCGACGATCTTGTCGACCAACCCGGCGGCGAGGAAGGCGCCGGCCAACCGCGGCCCTCCCTCCAGCAGCGCGGCGCGCACCCCGCGCTGGTGGAGCGCGGCGAGCAGCGCCGACAGATCGACTCGGCCCACCGAATCGGTACCGACCTCCTCGGCGGTGGCGATCCAGGTGGACGCGGCGTCGTCGCGGACCCGCGCTCCGGCCGGGGTCCGGCCCGCCGAGTCCACCACCACCCGCAGCGGCTGCCGGATGGCGAGGCTGCCGTCGCGCAGGTTCCGAACGGTCAGGCGCGGGTCGTCGGCGAGGACGGTGCCCACCCCGGCGAGAACGGCGTCCACCGTGCCGCGCAGCGCGTGTACATCCATCCGGGCCGCCTCGGAAGTGATCCACATGCTGGTGCCGTCGGCCGCGGCGGACCGCCCGTCCAGCGTCGCCGCGTACTTCCAGACGAGGTACGGCCAGCCCCGACGCGTTGAGGTCAGCCACGCGATGTTGCCCGCCTCCGCCTCAACGGCGCGTACGCCCAGGTCGACCCGGATCCCGGCGGCCCGCAGCGTGGCGGCGCCACCGGAGGCGGCCTGGTTCGGGTCGGGTACGGCGATCACCACCCGGGCAACGCCCGCCTGCACCAGAGCGGTGCTGCACGGGCCCGTACGGCCGGTGTGATCGCAGGGTTCCAGCGTGACCACCGCGGTGCCGCCCCGCGCCCGCTCCCCCGCGTGGGCGAGCGCGACGATCTCGGCGTGCGGCCCACCGGCGTACGCGTGGAAGCCCTCGCCGACGACCTGACCGCCCGGGTCAAGCAGCACACAGCCGACGACCGGGTTGGGGCTGGTAGTGCCGAGGCCGCGCGCGGCAAGTTCAACTGCGCGACGCATCGCCTCATCTACGGAGACGCCGGCCATGCCTTGCCCTCCCGCCCGCCCGCCGGTCGGTGCGCGGGCGGCGATGGGAGCGGCGGCATCGGGCCGCGGGCGTGCGGTGGCGGAGATCCGGGAACGGCAAAGCCGCCCCGGGAGGACCACACGGCACGCCGACACCGGCGGCCGGGCAGGGCCCGTCCGTCCCGCGCGCTGTCTCCCATCCGGACTGTCTGGACGCGGGCAGGCCCGCACCCAACCGTCGGCCCCGGATTTTCACCAGGTCCACCGGGCGGACGAACCGCTCCCGGGTCGCGGGCTTACCACAGCCAGGCCGTGGATCACCGCCGGTTCGGAATTACACCGAGTCCCGCCAGCGCGTGGTGGGTACTACCCGAAGTCTTACACGCTCTGGGGGGTAGCCGGCTACCCCCAGCGCGCTACTTCACAGAACGATGACTCGAATCCGACACCCCACGACGCCGGTCCACCGCCACGTACGACCCCGGCTGGCTCTTGGCCACCGACTTCATCTCGGAGGCGATCGTCATCGCCGCCAGTGGATTCGTGAGCCGTTTGTCGGCATCCGAGATCGAGACGCCGATCGAGAGGGTGACCAGCGCGGCGCGGCGTAGGTTGCCCCGCCGATCCCTGAGCTCCACGTAGCCGCGGGCCGCGTCGGGCGGGTCGTACAGCGCGTCGGCCGCCTGCTCGAAGTCCACGGAGACCTGCGAGGTCAGCTGCCGGACCTGTTCCGGCGTGCTGACGAAGATGAAGTCGTCGCCGCCGACGTGGCCCAGGAAGGCCGGTGGAAGCCCCACCGAGACGACCGCCTGGTGCAGGCTGCGGGCCAGCGCGGAGATGAAGTCGTCGCCACGGACGAACCCGTAGACGTCGTTGACGCTCTTGAAACGGTCAATGTCGATGTAGCCGACCGCGTAGTCGGCCCCGACCCGGATCCGGTCGGCGATCTCCCGACGGATCCGGCTGTTGCCGGGTAGCCCGGTCAGCGGCGAGACCTCGCGGAACTCCTTGTTCCGGCGCAGGGTGGAGCTGACCCGGGCCACCAACTCGGCAGTATCGAAGGGCTTGACCAGGTAGTCGTCGGCACCGGCGCTGAGGCCGTGCACCTTGTCCACGGTCATCCCCTTGGCCGTCAGCATGATCACCGGGAGGGCGGCGGTCATCGGGTTGGCCCGAAGCCGTCGGGTCAGCTCCAACCCGTCCATCCGGGGCATCATCAGATCGACCACGGCCAGGTCGGGGCGATGCTGCGCGATCACCTCAAGCGCCGCCTGGCCGTCACCGGCATGGATCACCTCGTAACCGTGCAACCGCAGGTTGAACTCGACGAACCGGGCGATGTCCTCGTCGTCGTCAACGACCAGAATGACGTCCTGGCGATCCCCGTCGGGCTCCACGTCAGGCCCGGGGCGCCGCGCACTGGGCCAGGGAGCGCAGCCGGCGTACGGCCTCGGCCGGGTCGTCGGCGCCGAAGACGGCGGTGCCGGCGACGAAGGCGTCCGCGCCTGCCTCGGCCGCCTCGGCGATGGTGTCCACGGCGATCCCACCGTCGACCTCGATGCGCAGCTCCAGGTGACCAGCGTTGACGTGTCGACGGGCGGTGCGCACCTTGTCCAACAGGTTCGGAATGAACCGCTGCCCACCGAACCCCGCCTTGATCGTCATGATCAACAGAGTGTCGAAGCTGGGCAGCAGGTCCAGGTACGGTTCGATCGGGGTGTCCCGGTCGATCGCCAACCCTGCCTTCGCACCGGCCGACCGGAGCTCCTTGGCCAGCGCGACCGGGTCGTCACAGGCCTCGGCGTGAAACGTCACGTTGTACGCCCCGGCGTCGGCGTAGCCAGGCGCCCACCGCCGCGGATCCTCGATCATGAGGTGCACGTCAAAGGGAAGCCGGGTGACGGCCCGCAGGCTCTGCACGACCGGCAACCCGATCGTCAGATTCGGCACGAAGTGGTTGTCCATGACATCCACGTGCACCCAGTCGGCGGTGTCTTCGATGGCACGGACCTCGTCGGCGAGGCGGGCGAAGTCGGCGGCCAGAATGCTCGGAGCGACGATCGGCAGCGGTACGGTCACGAGGCCAGTGTACGAACGCAGCCCCCCGTCGCCACCGGTGCGGCCCCCACCGGGCCCCTCGGGTGCGCCTCGCGGCCGCCCGAGGGGACCGACCACTGCGGACCGGAGGCCGGACGCTGCCGCCGCTCCACAGCGGTCGTGGACGGACGAGCCGGTGGACGGGCGACGCCTACCGAGGTTTGCCGACGGCATACCGGAACCGGTTTGCCACGTGCCGTAAGCTGCCGCACCGTGGCGTGTTCGACGCCATACCTACCGCGCCCGGGGAGGCCGCCGGATGAAACGAGTCACGCTGTCCGCCACCGTGGTGGCCCTGACGCTCGCCGGATGTGCTGCCGCACCGCCGGGAACCGACGGCGACCTGATTGACGACTGGACCCCCCTCGCCGCCGCAACGGGTTTCACGCCCGAGGCGGGCACCTGCCATCCAACCATAACCGAGGTCGGCTACCGCAGCGCGTACGCGCCGACTCCCTGCGACCAGCCGCACCTCTTGGAGACCCTGTACGTTGGCACGCTGACCGGGGCCGACGCGACGGGCGCCCGGCCACCGGAAGCCGGCTCGGCCGAGATGCACACCGCCTACGCCACCTGTGAGCAGGAGGCGAACCAGGCACTGGGCGCCGACTGGCGCAGCGGACGGATCGGCCTCGACGTCATTTTCCCCTCGCGAGCCGGATGGGACGGGGGCTTCCGCTGGTTCCGCTGCGACGTCGGCGAGCAGGAGAGCCTGGACGACCCGAGCGCGGTGTCCCGCACCGCCAGCCTGGTTGGAGCGCTCAAGGGCGACTCCCCGCTTCGGCACACCTGCTTCGAGCCGACCGTGAGCGACGACCAGGTCGACACGATGACACCGGTGGCCTGCACCAAGAAACACCACGCCGAGTTCGTCGGCGCCTGGACCGCACCGGACACCGACTTCGCCGAGTTCGAGCGCAACGAGGACCGGACCGGCAAGGACTGCTACAAGCTGATTGCCGAGTACGTCGAGGTGCCCCGCAGCGACGTGGGGTACCGCACCGGCTACATCTACTACAGCCCATCGGAGGAGCAGTGGCTCATCGGCAACCGGGGGGTGCAGTGCTTTCTCTGGCTCGGCGAGCGGAGCCTGACCCGGTCGATGAAGGGCGCGGGCAAGGCCGGCCTGCCGCTGTAGTGCAGGACGCGGTAGCGCAGGAGGCGGTAGCGCAGGAGGCGGTAGCGCAGGAGGCGGTAGCGCAGGACGCTATTTGCGGGCCGCGGTAGTGCCGGCCGCGTCCGGGATGGTTGACCGCCTGGGCTGGCCGAGCCGGGGTGGTCGCGCCGTGCATCGCGCGGTTCGACCACCCCGGCGGGTCAACGGAGGGCACCCGACCGAACGGCACGGGCCAGCTCAACCCCCGGCGCGGCACCGCCAGGGTCAACCGCGACGCAGCACCGCCAGGAACATGGCGTCGGTGCCGTGCCGGTGCGGCCACAGCTGCACCGTCGGCCCGTCGCCGAGCCCCGGCATTCCCGTCGGCAACAGCGGACGGGCGTCAACGAAGTCGACCGGCACCCCCGCGCGGCGCGCCGCCTCGGTAACCGTCACGTGCGTCTCGACGACGTGCGGCGAGCAGGTCACGTATGCCACCAGGCCACCCGGGCGGACCGCCCGCAGCCCCGCGCTGAGCAGTTCCCGCTGCAACCGGGTCAACGCCGGCAGGTCCGACGGCTGCCGGCGCCAGCGTGACTCGGGTCGCCGACGCAGCGAGCCCAGACCGGTGCAGGGCGCGTCCACCAGCGCCCGATCGAAGTGCCCCTCCGCGAGCTTCGGCGTCGCGCCAACGGTGCGACCATCCGTGTTGAGCACGGTCACCGGCAGATCGCGGGTGGCCTGCTGGACAAGACGGGCCCGGTGCTCGGACACCTCCACCGCCGTCAGGCGCGCGCCACGCTGGGCGGCGATGGCACCGAGCAGGCCGGACTTGCCCCCCGGCCCCGCGCACAGGTCGAGCCAGCGACCGTCCGGGCCGTCCAGCGGCGCCACCGTTAGCGCGTCGGCCACCAGTTGAGAGCCCTCGTCCTGGACGTGGGCCCGCCCCTCGATGAGCGCCGGCAGGTCGCCGGGGGCGCCCCCACCGGAGTAGACCGCGTACGGGGAGAAGGCACCCGGGGCACCGCCGACCTCGTCGGCCAAGGCCACCGGATCGGCCAACCCCGGGCGGGCGCAGAGGTGCACCGGCGGACGCTCGTTGTCCTCGACCAGCAACCGGGTGGTCTCACCGAGGTCGCCGCCGAGCGCCTCGGCGAACGCCCGCACGATCCACTGCGGATGGCTGTACGCGAGTGCCAGGTGCCCGATCGGGTCGGTCTCCAGCGGCGGGGCGAGCCGGGCCACCCAGGCGTCGACGTCCCGGCTGGCGACCTCTCGGAGCACCGCGTTGGCGAACCCGGTCGCCCCCGGTCCGACCGAACGGACCAGATCAACCGTTGCCGAGACCGCGGCGTGGGCGGGCACCCGGGTGTGGAGCAGTTGGTACGCGCCGAGCCGCAACGCGTCCCGAACCGGCGGATCGATGCGGGCCACATCCCGGCCGGCGGCCTCGGTGAGGATCGCGTCGAGGGTGCCGAGCCGACGCAGCGTCCCATACGTCAGCTCGGTGGCGAAGGCGGCGTCCCGGCCGACCAGATCCGCGTCGCGCAGGATCGCCGGGAGCACAAGGTTGGCATACGCGTCGTCCCGGTTGACCGCGGCGACCGCCTGATAGGCGGCGTGCCGAGGTAGGTCAGCGGCGCTGCGGCCGGTGGGGCGACCGCGCCCGCCGGTCGTCGGCCGCTGGCCGCCACGGCCCCACCGCTCCGGGCGGCGCTCGGGTCCGGCACCGGAGCGACCGCGGCCGGCGGCGGGACGACCGGCCCGGAAACCACCGGCCCGGTCCACGTCCTGGCCGTCTACCGGGCCCGTCATGCGAGGACCTCCCCAGCGCTCACCCGAACGCCGCGCGCCCAGTCACTCGCCGGCATGGCCCTCTTGCCCGCCGCCCGGATCTCACCGAGCGCAACCGGGGTGGTGGCGGTGCCGACGAGCACCCGGGTTTTCTCCACCAACAGCTCACCGGGCTTCAGCTCGGGGCCGTCGACGACGAGGGTGACCGGGCCAAGCTTGACCCGCTCGTCGCGGAAGGTCGTCCACGGGCCGGGAGCTGGGGAGCAGGCCCGGATGCGCCGGTCCACGGCGAAGGCGGGGTCACCCCAGCGCACCCGGGCGTCGGCCACAGTCAGTTTCGGCGCCAGGCTCACCCCGTCGTTCGGTTGCGGCTGCGCCCGAGCGCCGCCCGCCTCGATCGCGTCCAGCACCGCGATCAGCAGCTCGGCGCCGGAGTGCGCCAGCCGCTCCAGCAGGTCGCCCGAGGTGTCGGCGGGCCGAACCTCGTCGGTGACGGTGCCGTACACCGGGCCCGTGTCCAGGCCCTCCTCGAGTTGGAAGACGCTGGCACCGGTCACCTCGTCGCCGTGCAGCAGGGCGTGCTGCACGGGAGCCGCGCCGCGCCAGGCGGGCAACAGGGAAAAGTGCAGATTGACCCAGCCATGCCGCGGAATCTCCAGGGCGGCCGGCGGGACCAGCGCGCCGTACGCGACGATGGGCACACAATCCGGTGCCAGGGTGCGCAGCCGGTCGAGGAACTCCGGCTCCCGCGGCCGGGCCGGGGTGAGGACTTCGACGCCGTGCTCGTCGGCCCAGGCGCCCACCGGGGAACGGGACCGGCCCCGGCCCCGGCCCGCCGGAGCATCCGGGCGGGTGAGAACCGCTACCAGTTCATGGCGGGAGGCGGCCACCGCGGCGAGGGTGGGGACGGCAACGGCCGGCGTGCCGGCGAAGATCACGCGCATCGGCCGGTCACCGCCCCAGGCCAAACGGGTTGGTGGCGGCATGCGGGCTGGGCTTCACCGTCGGTGGGGCCGCCGGGTCGTACCACTCGGCCCGGCGGATCTCCTTCATCGCCGCCTTGCGGCCGGCCGGATCGAGCCGGTCGATGAACAACACCCCGTCCAGGTGGTCGGTCTCGTGCTGCACGCAGCGGGACATCAAACCGGTACCGACGATCTGCACCGGATCGCCGTAGCCGTTGAAGCCCCTGGCGACCACGTTCTGCCGGCGCTTCGTGTCGAAGTACAGACCCGGCAGCGACAGGCAGCCTTCCGGGCCGTCCTGCTCCTCGACGTCGGGGAACTCCAACACCGGGTTGACCAGGTGACCGACCACGTCGTCCACGTCGAAGGTGAACACCCGCAGGCCCACGCCGAGCTGCGGCGCGGCCAGACCGGCGCCGTTCTGCTCACGCATCGTGTCGATCAGGTCAGCGACAAGCTTGCGCAGTTCGACATCGAAGTCGACCACCGGGTCGGCCGGCGTGCGCAGCACCGGGTCGCCGAAGAGGCGGATGGGCTGGACGGTCACGCGGATTGGCTCCTTCGTGGGCTTGGCAACGGGCGTGCCGTACCAGTCTACGGAGTGCCCAGAGCGACCCCGGCCGGCGTACCGTGATCAGCGGCTACGGCACCGACGGTCACCGGAAGCGTCTCGTAACCACGCAGGGTCAGCCGGTTCCGGCGGATGGGCTCGCCGGCCAGCGCGAGCTCGGGCAGCCGGCGCAGCAACAGCGGAAAGGCGACCTGAGCCTCCAGTCGGGCCAGCCCGGCGCCGAGGCAGTAGTGCGCGCCGGCGCCGAAGGACAGCGGGGGCGACTGGGCCCGCCGCGGGTCGAACCGAGCCGGATCAGTGAAACGCGCCGGGTCACGGTTGGCCGCGCCGAGCAGAACCAGCAGCCAGCTCCCCGCGGGCAGCTCAACCCCGGCGAGCGGCACCGACTCGCGGACCGTACGGGTGGTCAACTGCACGGGTGAGTCGTACCGCAGCAACTCCTCCACGTAGCCGGGAGCGAGCTCGGGCTGATCCCGCAGGGCGGTCGCCGAGTCGGGGTGGTCCAGGAGCACGACCAGACCGTTGCCGAGCAGGTTCGTGGTGGTCTCGAAGCCCGCGACCAACAGCAACACGAGGTTGGCCAGCAGTTCCTCGCCGGACAGCCGGTCACCGTCGGCGTCGTGCGCCCGCACCAGGGCGGTGGTCAGATCGTCGGCCGGGGCTCGGCGGCGCTGGGCGACCAACTCGGTGAAGTAGTCGCGCAGCTCACCGGCGCCGGCGTCGGCGACGGCCAACTCCTGTGGGGTGATCTCCGGCTCCAGGACACCGGTCAGATCACTGGCCCAGCGCCGAAACTGAGCCCAGTCGGCCGCCGGTACCCCGAGCAGGGCGCAGATCACCGCGACCGGCAACGGGTAGGCGAAGCTGGCCAGGAAGTCCACCGGAGCGCCGCCCCGACCGGCCCGGATCATCTCGTCGACCAGACCGTCGGCCTGGGCGGCTACCACCTCGCGGAGGGCGGCGACCCGGCGCGGGGTGAACGCCTTCGCGGCCAGCCGGCGCATTCGGCTGTGGTCCGGCGGATTGGCCCGGATCATCGACTGGGCGATCGACATCATCGCCGGGCTCTCCTGCCAATGCGGGAAGACACTGTCGCGCTCTTCGTCGTCCATCACCCCGAACCGGGGGGTTCGCAACACCGTGTCGGCCTCGGTGTACCCGGTGACCACGAAGAAACCGGCCGCCGTCGGAACCACCGGTCCGTGCGCGCGCAGCCGCTCGTACGTGGGATAGGGGTCGAGCCGACCCGGCGGTGACATCAGCAGTGCGACCGCCTCAGATGCATCCATTCGCCACCTCCTATATCAGGGTCAGGTGGCCCATCATCCACGCTCAGTCGGCGGACCGTAACCCCCTGCACCGGGGGTTGACCGGGGCGGCGGGCCTGGCGCTCAGGCGCCGGGCTCCCCCGCCAACACCGCACCGCCGCCCAACAGGGCCGGTTCGGGCAGCGACAGATCGGTCCCGTGCGCGGCCGACCAGTCGTGGATCATGCTGGGCCGAACCTGGGCGGCGAAGTAGTCGATCGCACTCATCCCACCGACGACGGGCTCGTCAACCTCGGCGACGAGCCGGGCGGGCACCAGCCGGCATCCGTCCTGCAACGCGGCGCTGAGTCGACGGTGCCCGTCCACGACGAAGAAGTGCTCCCCCGTGTAACCAATCCGCAGCGGCTCCAGCGGCTCGTCGCCAGCCGCGGCGCCGTCGCCGCCGGGCGCCGCGTCCCACTGGCCGCGGAGGGTGACGACGTCTTCGGTCGGATACACCCGGGCCGGGTCGAGCAGCAGCAGCGGCGGAGCCTCCCGCAGCACCTCGGGGCAGAGCCGCCCCTCGTACGCGGCGACGATGTGCTCGATCACCTCCACGGCGCCGGCCCGGGTGGTGTCACAGATCAGGTCGTAGTTGCGCAGCTGGGCCTTGTCCACGCCGTAGCGGATGATGAACCGGTTCCGCTCACTCTCGCTGCGCTCCAGGAGCCGGGCCTTCGCCTCCTCCAGGGAGGTGTACTGCTCAGCCGGGCCAGATGGACGCAGCAGCACTCGCCGGGCAGCCTCCCCGGGCTCGGTGATCATGTGCACCCTGAGCGCATCGGTGAAGAAGTGCCAGGCGAGCCGCGAGTCCATCACCAGGCACTCGCCGGAGGCCGCGATATCCCGTTGGAGTTGGTCGACATAGCCGTCCACGGCCTGATCCAGCTCGGCGTGCAGGTTGAGCTGGAGCGCGGTCATCTGCCGCTCCTGGGCCATCTGCCGGTAGAGATCACCCACGCTGACCCGACGCATGCCGAGGCGCTCGGCGATCTCCACGGAGACGGTGCTCTTGCCACTGCCGAGGTCGCCGTTGAAGACAATCGATTGAGGAACGATCACGACTGATCCACCTATGATTGCGGGCTGTTAACACTCGCCGGCACCGCGTCACCCGACGCGCTCCGTCGCCATCGCCGCCGAACCGGCGCCGGCTCCGGCTCCGGCGTATCGAACGACACACCATGACCTGAGCCTTCTATCGGCCCGACATGAGGGGCGATGCTATCACCCGGATCCGCCCCCTTCCCCACACAGCGTGTCCGTCGCGACAACTTCAATAACTCTCGGTAGCTGTCGCCTTCCACTGAGTTGTTAGATCAGAAGAGGGTCAGCGGGTCGACCTGGAGCCGGAGTGGATCAGCAGCCTTACGGGCGGTGCGCACCCCGGCCGCCGAATGCAGGGCGGCCGCCAGGGCTGCGGCCCGGGCACGGGGAACCCGGACCAGCATCCGTTCCCGGTCGCCGTCGGCGGGCACCGGGCCCAGCAGCTCCGCCTCCGCCGGTAGCCGGGACTCGTCGAGCAGCTCGGCGACGGCGGCCGGCGGCCCGGTGACGCTCGCCATCCGCACCGCCGGTGGAAAACCGAGCTCCCGGCGTTCGGCGAGTTCGCGGGCCGCGAACCAGCCAGCGTCCCAGCGGAGAAGTGCCTGCACCGGGGCGAGCGCACCGTCGGCGACCACCACCACCCGGCCGCCGTCCGACCCGGGGCGGGCCAGGGCGGCGGCGGCGAGCCAGCGCCGCAGCGCCTCCTCCCCCGCCCGCAGATCGGCCCGGGTCAGCAGGGCCCACGAGTCCAGCAGCAACACCGCCCCATAACCGCCATCGGCCACCGGCTCGGCACCCGGGGTGGCGACGACCAGCCCGGCGCCACCGGGGACGGTCGCGAGGACCTCCTCCCGCCCGGAGGTGCGCACCGGCACACCGGGAAAGGCCCGGCCCAGCTCCTCCGCCGTCCGTCGGGCGCCGGTGACCGAGGCGCGTAGCCGCCGGCCCCCGCACTCCGGACAGGCGTACGCGGCGGCGACGCGGGCACACCAGCGGCAGACCGGCGCACCCCGCGCCGAGGGAAGCGCGAGCGGCCCGGCGCAGTGCGGGCAGCGCGCCGGAGCCCGGCAGGTGGCACACGCCACCGCCGGCAGGTAGCCGCGCCGGGGCACCTGGACGAGGACCGGCGCATCGGCAGAGAGGGCAGCGCGCGCCACGGTCCAGGCCAGGCTGGGCAACCGGGCGGTAGCCGCACCCGGGTCCCGAGCCAGCTGGGGGTCGTCGCCGGTGGGCGCGATCGCCGGCATCCGCGCCCGGACGGCGGCACGGGCAGCCGTGACCTCGCGGGCCCACCCGGTCTCCACGAGCAGCTGCGCCTCGGCGGTTCGGGCATAGCCACCGATCAGGGCAGCGGCGCCAGCCAGCTGGGCGCGGGTCAGCAACACTTCGCGGGCGTGCGGGTAGGGGGCACGGGGCTCGGCGTGCAGGTCGTCACCGTCGTCCCAGATGGCGACGAGGCCGAGTCGCGGCACCGGCGCGAACATGGCGGCCCGGGTGCCGATCACCACCGGCACCTGACCCCGCCGGGCGGCGAGGAACGCCCGGTACCGGCGGGCCGGGCCGAGCGCGGCGGTCAGTTGGACGTGCCGGCCGGGGCCGAGCACGGCGGTCAGCGCCGAGTCGAGCCGGTCGAGGTCCCGGGCGTCGGCGACGACCACGACCGCGCTCCGGCCACCGGCGACGGTCGCCGCGACCGCCTCGGCGTAGCGGGCGGGCCACTCCTCCCCCGGCAGCGCAGACCAGACCGCGCGGGGGGCACGGCCGTCGGCGAGGGCCCGCAGGAGGGCTGGGCCGGTCGGGTAGCCCGACCAACCAACCGGAGCGACCGGCCCGGTTTCCGCATCCGGCACGGCCGGGCCGGCCGCGGGGGGCGGTTGCGGTTCCTTCTCGACCCGGGCGTGCCGGGGCGGAACAGCGAGGCGAAGCACGTCGGCAAGGCTGCCGGCGTACCGGTCGGCGACGGCGCGGGCCAGGCGGGCGATCTCCGGAGCGAGGGTCGGCTCCGGGGACACAACCTTCTCCAGGTACGCGAGCCGGGGGTGGGCGGATTCGCTCACCCGCTCCAACAGCCAACCGTTGACGAGCTGACCGGCGAAGCGGACCTTCACCCGGGTGCCGGGAACAGCATCGACATCGAGAGCCTCGGGCACCAGGTAGTCGAAGGGCCGATCGAGGTGGGCCAGGGGAACGTCCACGCAGACACGAGCGACCGGCGACCCGTCAGCAGGCCGCCGGTCGCTACGCGGGGTATTACTCAGGCGCCCGCTACCGACTTGAGGTCAGCGGCGCGGTCGGTGCTCTCCCAGGTGAAGTCGGGAAGCTCTCGACCGAAGTGTCCGTACGCCGCGGTCTGCGAGTAGATCGGCCGCATCAACTTCAGGTCCCGGATGATCGCCGCCGGCCGAAGGTCGAACACCTCCGTCACCGCCTTCTCGATCCGCTCCACCGGCACCGTCTCGGTGCCGAACGTCTCCAGGAACAGGCTCACCGGCTGCGCCTTGCCGATGGCGTACGCCACCTGCGCCTCGCACCGCTCCGCCAGCCCGGCCGCCACCACGTTCTTGGCCACCCACCGCATCGCGTACGCCGCCGAGCGGTCCACCTTGGATGGGTCCTTGCCCGAGAACGCTCCGCCGCCGTGCCGCGCGTACCCGCCGTAGGTGTCCACGATGATCTTCCGGCCGGTCAGACCCGCGTCTCCCATCGGGCCGCCAACCTCGAACCGGCCCGTCGGATTCACCAGCAGCCGGTAGTCTTCGGTGTCCAGCCCCAGCCCGATGCTCTCCACCTCCGGTGCGATCACGTGCTCCCGGACGTCCGGCGTCAGCAGCGACTCCAACGACACATCTGCCGCGTGCTGCGACGACACCAGCACGGTGTTCAGCCGCACCGGCCGCAGTCCCTCGTACTCCACCGTCACCTGCGTCTTGCCATCTGGACGCAGGTACGGCACCACACCATCGCGCCGCACCTGTGCCAGGCGGCGGGACAGCCGATGCGCCAGCGCGATCGGCAGCGGCATCAACTCCGGGGTCTCCGAGCAGGCGAACCCGAACATCATCCCCTGGTCGCCAGCGCCCTGCGCATCCAACACGTGCTCGGACGCACCGGTACGCAGCTCAAACGCGTTGTCGACGCCCTGGGCGATATCTGCCGACTGTGACCCAATCGACACACTTACCCCGCAGGACGCCCCATCGAAACCCTTTCGCGACGAGTCGTAACCAATATCCAGAATCGTCCGACGCACGATCGACGGGATGTCGGCGTAGGCCTGGGTGGTTACCTCGCCCGCAACATGCACCTGACCGGTTGTGATCAGCGTCTCCACTGCAACCCGGCTACGCGGGTCCTCTGCCAGCAGCGCATCGAGGATCCCGTCACTGATCTGGTCAGCAATCTTGTCAGGGTGACCTTCGGTGACCGATTCGGAAGTGAAGAGGCGGCGTGTCACGGCACTCCTAAGTCAGGGAAACTCGTTCCGCGGCAGTTTAGTCACTCGCGCCCAGTACCGGATCCCCCTATCGCGCACTGATCCAGCTATCCGGGACAGCCGGCCAGCCGGGTGACGATGAGGTCCCAGACACCGTCGGCGAGGTCTTCCTTGGACTGCTCGGGCATCCGGCTGACCGATCCGTCCGCGCCGATGACAGTCGCCGCGTTGGTGTCGGCGCCAAAAACCCGGTCCGGGCCGACCTCGTTGATGACGATGAGATCCGCCCGCTTTCGGGCGAGCTTGGCTCGACCGTTGGCCTCGGCGTCACTGGTCTCCGCGGCGAAGACCACCAGCACCTGCTCCGGGCGACGACGCTTCCCTAGCTCGGCGGCGATGTCCGGGTTCGCGACGAGCTCAATGGTGGGCGCGCTGCCGTCGTCCGACTTCTTGATTTTGCCAGTCGCGTATGTCGCCGGGCGGAAATCGGCGGGAGCCGCCGCCAGCACCACCGCGTCCGCGCGGTCGGCAGCCGTCAGCGTGGCGTCGCGCAGCTCGGCGGTCGTACCGACCCGTACCAGGTCCACGCCGGCCGGGTCAGGCAGCGCGACGTTGGCGGAGACCAGGGTGACCCGGGCTCCTCGCGCCACCGCGGCGCGGGCGAACGCGTACCCCTGCTTACCGGAGGAGCGATTACCGAGAAACCGGACCGGGTCAAGCGGCTCCCGGGTGCCCCCGGCGGTGATCAGCACGCGCTTCCCGATGAGGTCCGCGGAGGCGGCGGCGCCGCGAGCGAGAACGCGTCGGGCCACGGCGAAGAGCTCTGCCGGGTCCGGTAGCCGCCCCTTGCCGGTGTCCGTTCCGGTGAGCCGGCCGACCGCCGGCTCGACGACCCGCACCCCACGGGAGCGCAGCGTCGCCACGTTGGCCACCGTCGCCGGATGTTCCCACATCTCGGTATGCATCGCCGGCGCCAGGACCACCGGACAGCGAGCCGTCAGCAGAGTGTTGGTGAGCAGGTCGTCCGCGAGCCCATGCGCGGCCCGGGCGAGCAGGTCGGTGGTGGCCGGAGCCACCACAACCAGGTCCGCCTGCTGGCCCAACCGCACGTGCGGCACCTCGTGCACGTCGGACCAGACGTCGTCGGCGACCGGTTGACCGGACAGCGCCGACCAGGTCGCGGCCCCGACGAACTGGAGCGCCGACGCGGTCGGCACCACCCGGACCTGGTGGCCGGACTCGGTGAAGAGCCGCAGCAACTCGCAGGCCTTGTAGGCGGCGATCCCGCCACCGACCCCGAGGATAATCCGGGGGGACATCGCCGGGTACGCGTTACGGCTGGTCGGTGGGCTCAGCGGTGAGCAGGCCCGCGTTGATCTCCCGCATGGCGATCGAGAGCGGCTTCTCCTGTGGGGTCGTCTCGACCAGCGGGCCGACGTACTCCAGCAGGCCCTCACCGAGCTGGCTGTAGTAGGCGTTGACCTGACGGGCCCGCTTGGCGGCGAAGATGACCAGCGCGTATTTCGAGGTGGTCTTCTCGAGGAGCTCGTCGATCGGCGGGTTGGTGATGCCTTCGGGGTTGGTGGCGATGGATCCCACGTGTTGACCTCTGCGTCTGTGACACCGCTCGCGGTGCTGGCGGTCAACCGCGCACGCGCGGTCGCGCCGGAGCTTTGAATGACGAACCGAACAATCCTACCAGCTCGTCCACGACCTGCACAGTCCGGCCATGCGCGATGGTATGCGCGAAATGCGGATCGGTGACCGGATCGGCCACGTAGCCGGGTGGATGCAGCAGCACCAACTGGGCCGTCGGCAACACGGCCCGCAGCCGCAGCGCCCCGGCCAGATCCATCGGGAGCAGAGCCGGCTCCCCAGCGGCCAGTCGGGACCGCAGGGGTTGCCCCGGCGTACCGCGCCGGTACCGGCCGATCTGGCTCCATTCCAGCAGATCGCCGGCGGCCAGCAACCGGTCGAACTCGGTCGGATCGAGGAAGACCCGGTCGACCCCGGCCACCTCGCCAGCCCGCCGGGGGCGGGTGGTCACCGGCACCGGCGTCCACACAGTAGGCAGACGCGCCCGGACCAACCCAGCGACACCATCCCGACCGGAACCCGACGGTCCGGTCAGGATGGTGAGCCGGGCCGCCGGGCGCGCCTCACCATCCGTGCTCACTGCTCGTTTCTACACGGCCGCCGACCTCAGTTGGCGGCGAACTCCCCAAGCAGGGCCTTACGCTGCTGCTCACCGAGGCCACGCAGGCGCCGGCTATCGGCGATCTTGAGCTTCTCCATGATCTGGGTCGCCCGGATCTTGCCGATTCCCGGCATCGCCTGCAGGACAGCGGATACCTTCAGCTTGCCGACGACATCGTCGGACTCGGCCCGCTCGAGAACGGCTCCGAGCGTTGTCTTGCCCTGCTTGAGCTGCTCCTTCAGCTCAGCACGGGCCTTGCGGATCTCCGCGGCCTTCTCCAGCGCTGCTGCGCGCTGCTCAGGGGTCAGTGACGGGAGCGGCACCAGTTCTCCTCAGGTCCCTATCGCGACGGGCGAACGCACCGCCGCACTGTGAAACGTGGTGTCGCTGCGAACCAGGGAGGCCCAAGGTTCCCAGCGCGGGGAAAACTAGCGGTCAACGGCGCATTCGGCAACGTGGGCGCGCGAAAATCGGCGGAAAGTGACCGAGCCGTCAGTCAGTTACGAACCGGTCAAAGCCGCTCGGCAGTCGGCCAGGACCCGGTCCGCGGCGTCCCGGAGAGCCGCCAGATCGGGCCCCGCGGCCAGCACCTCACGGGAGTATGTGGGCAGCACGGCGGGCAGACTGGAGCCGAAGACCACCCGGAGGTCAGCGGCGCTGGCGCCCTGCGCTCCCAGGCCCGGAGCGAGCAGCGGACCGTTGACCGCGGTGAGATCATGACCCGTCTCACCGATGGTCGCCCCCACCACCAACCCCACGCTACCCAGTGGTTGCTCACCCGCGTTGAGCTGGGAAATCTCGTCGATCACCAGCTGTGCGACGGTCCGTCCGTCGGCGGTGCGAGCCCGCTGCACCGCGGCGCCCTCGGGGTTGGAGGTGAGTGCCAGCACGAAGACTCCGCCACCCTGCGCGGCGGCCAGCTCGAACATCGGGGCGAGCGCGCCAACCCCGAGATACGGGCTCACCGTCACCGCGTCGACATGCAGTGGGCTCGATGGATCAAGATACGCGGAGGCGTACGCGGCGACCGTCGAGCCAATGTCGCCACGCTTGACGTCGAGGAGGACGAGCGAACCAGCCGCCCGTAACTGTCGGATAGTTGACTCAAGGACCGCCACGCCCCGAGACCCGAACCGCTCGAAGAAGGCCGACTGCGGCTTGACCACCGCGACCCGGTCACCCAACGCCTCCACGACCCTGCCCGCGAACCGCTCCAGACCGCGAACGTCGTCATCGAGGCCCCACCGGGCGAGCAAACCCGGGTGCGGGTCGATGCCCACGCAGAGCGGACCCCGCTCGCCAACCGCCCGGTGCAACCGGGCGCCGAAGCTCTCCATCGCAGACCTCCCTCTTGCGTGCCACGCACGCGTCGTCTCAGCGGGCGGCTGATGCCGCCCGCACCCGGGCGGGCTCCGCACACCCACCCACCCGACGGCTCCGCACCGCCCGCCCGCTGCCCCGTACCCACTCGCCGCCGCAGCCGGCGGATCAGCCCGCCCGAGCCGCGGCGGCGATCCCGGCGGTAATCCGGGCCAGGTCGGCATCCGTCGTGACGTACGGGGGCATGGTGTAAATCAGATCCCGGAACGGTCGCAGCCAGACGCCGGCGGCGACCGCGGCGGCGGTCGCCGCCGGCAGGTCCACCTCATGGTCGAGCTGCACCACGCCGATCGCGCCCAGCACCCGGACGTCGGCGACGCCCGGCTGCGCCCGTAGCGGCTCCAGGCCGGACCGCAGACCCGTCTCGATCCGCGCCACCTGCGCCGACCAGTCTCCGGCCCGCAGCAGGCCGAGCGAGGCGTTGGCCACCGCACAGGCGAGCGGATTACCCATGAAGGTCGGACCATGCGCCAGCACACCGGCGGCAGAGATCCCGCGGGCGATCTCCGCGGTGCAGAGCGCGGCGGCCAGGGTGAGATACCCCCCGGTGAGCGCCTTGCCCACACAGAGCACGTCCGGCGTTACGCCGGCGTGCTCGGCGGCGAACATCGCCCCGGTCCGACCGAAACCGGTAGCGATCTCGTCAAAGATCAACAGAACCCCGTGGGCCCGGGTGACCTCCCGCAACACCTGTAGGTAGCGCGGGTGGTGGAACCGCATGCCACCGGTACCCTGGACGACCGGTTCGACGATTACCGCGGCCAGTTCGTGGGCGTGCCGGGCGACCGCGTCCGCCAGGACCGCCTCGTACGCCGGATCCGGTGGTGCGGTGAACCCCGCCGGTGGCACCGGCGCGAAAACCTGCCGAGGCAGCAGCTCCCCCCAGAGGTGGTGCATGCCCCCCTCCGGGTCACAGACACTCATCGGGTGGAACGTGTCGCCGTGGTAGCCGCCCCGCCAGGTACCCAGCCGACGGCGTTCCGGCCGGCCGGTGGCCCGCTGGAACTGCAGGCACATCTTGACGGCCACCTCGACACTCACCGAGCCGGAGTCGGCCAGGAAGACATGCTCCAACCCCTGCGGCGCCAGCTCGACGAGGGTGCGGGCCAGGGTGACGGCCGGCTCGTGGGTGAGCCCACCGAACATCACGTGGCTCATCCGACCGAGTTGGTCGGTCACCGCCGCGTCCAGCGCCGGGTGCCGGTAGCCGTGGATCGCCGACCACCACGACGCCATCCCGTCAACCAGCTCCCGCCCGTCAGCCAGCCGCAGCCGCACCCCGGCCGCGCTCTCCACGACGTGCGGCGGAATGGCCGGCGGCAGCGCCTCGTACGGATGCCACACGTGGGCCGCATCTGCGGCGCTGATCTCCTCCGGGGTCAACGACGTCGCCTCCTCACCAGCCGGTCACCGCGTCAACCGGCCCTCGGGTTCCGTTAACCCGGCGCACGACCGGCGAGCGGTCCGCAGCCACCGGGCGAGTACCACCCGCACAGTGTCACGGCGTGCGGGCCGCCGCCGCGGCGGCCCGCACCAGGGCCGGCCCCCGGTAGATGAGACCGGTGTAGAGCTGCACCAACGACGCGCCCGCGTCGAACATGCGCTCGGCGTCGTCCGGAGTGAGAATGCCGCCGACACCAACGATCGGCAGCCGGCCGCCGGTCTCGGCGTGCACGAAGGAGACCACCTCCCGGGCCCGCTGCGCCAACGGGCGGCCGGAGAGCCCACCCGCCTCGGCGCCGCCGGCCTGATCAACGGGGGCGAGGCCGTCGCGGGAGAGCGTGGTGTTCGTGGCGATCACCCCCGCCGCGCCCCGCGCCAGGCAGACCTCCAGCAGCTCCGCGACGGCCGGATCCGGAAGGTCTGGAGCGATCTTCACCAGCACCGGCTTCTCGCCGACCAGAGCGGCCAACAGGGCGTCCAGATGCGCCCGGTCCTGCAGCGTACGTAGCCCCGGCGTGTTCGGCGAGGAGACGTTGACCGCGAAGTAGTCGCCGTACCCGCGCAGGGCCTGGTACGACGCCTGGTAGTCCGCAACCGCCTCCTCGAGCGGGGTGACCTTGGACTTGCCGAGTGAGATGCCCAGCGGCACCCCGAGCGGGCGGGGCAGCGCCGCCAACCGCGCCGCGAGCGCGTCGGCGCCGGCGTTGTTGAAGCCCATCCGGTTCACCACCGCCCGGCTCTCGGGAAGCCGAAACAGCCGCGGCCGCGGGTTTCCCGGCTGTGGGTGCGCGGTGACCGTACCCACCTCGACGAAACCGAAGCCCAACGCCGGCCAGGCCGGCAGCGCCACCCCGTTCTTGTCCATCCCGGCGGCCAACCCGACCGGGTTCGGGAAGCGGAGCCCGAACACCGTTCGGGGAGCCGAAACGCCGTACCGGGCCCGGAGCACGGCCAGCGCCGCGGGCACCCGAGCCAGGCCGGCCAGCCGCCGTACCGTGAACTCGTGCGCCACCTCCGCGTCCCCGCCCCCCAGCCGGAACAGCCGTGGCCGCACCACCCGTTCGAAGATCACCCCGTCCTCCCCGGCCGGGTGCGCGACCGCGGGCCGCTCGGGCTCACCGGGCGCTCCGCAGCGAGGCGTGCAGCGCCTGCAGCGGACGGACCACCATGTCACCACGGATCCGGGCCTCGACCGCCATCACCACGGCGGCGGCGCCGGGGACGGTGGTGATGCAGGGGATGTCCGCCGTCACGGCGGCACTGCGGATCTCGTAGCCATCGGAGCGGGCGCTCGCTCCCGAACCCTGCGGGGTGTTCACCACGAGCACCACCTCGCCGGACCGGATGAGCGAAACCGCGTCCGCACTCTCCCCCGACTCGTAGTGCTTGCGGATCTGCTCGCAGGCGACGCCGTGCCGGCGCAGCACCTCGGCGGTGCCGGTGGTGGCGATCAGCTGGAAGCCCAGGTCGGCCAGGCGCTTGATCGGGAAGATCATGCCACGCTTGTCCCGGTTGGCGACCGACACGAAGATCTTCCCGCTGGTGGGCAACGAGCCGTAGGTGGCCGACTGTGACTTGGCGAAGGCGTACCCGAAGGCCGTGTCGATGCCCATCACCTCACCGGTGGACTTCATCTCCGGTCCGAGCAGCGAATCGATCCCCTTCCCGGCCGGAGTGCGGAACCGCTTGAACGGGAGCACCGCCTCCTTGACCGCGATCGGCGCATCCGCGGGAAGGGTGCCGCCGTCGCCGCCGGCGGGGAGCAGGCCCTCGGCGCGCAGCTCGGCGATGGTGGCACCGAGCGCGATCCGCGCCGCCGCCTTGGCCAACGGCACCGCGGTGGCCTTGGAGACGAACGGCACGGTCCGGGACGCACGCGGGTTGGCCTCGAGCACCCAGAGCTGGTCGTCCTTGAGGGCGTACTGCACGTTGAGCAGGCCCTGCACGCCGATGCCCCGGGCGATCTCCTCGGTGTACCGACGGACCTCGGCGACGTGCGAACCGGCCAGGGTGATCGGCGGCAACGCGCACGAGGAGTCGCCGGAGTGGATCCCGGCCTCCTCGATGTGCTCCATCACCCCGCCGAGGTAGACCTCACCGGAGGCGTCGCAGAGCGCGTCCACGTCGATCTCGATGGCGTCATCAAGGAACCGGTCCACCAGCACCGGATGATCCGGGGAAATGTCGGTGGCCCGGCCGATGTAGTCACGCAGCGTGGCGTCGTCGTAGACAATCTCCATGCCCCGACCACCGAGCACGTACGAGGGGCGGACCAGCACCGGATAGCCGATCTCGGCGGCGATCGTCTTCGCCTCGTCGTACGAGATGGCGGTGCCGTGTGCCGGCGCCCGCAGCCCGGCGCGGGCCAGCAGCGCGCCGAACGCCCCCCGCTCCTCGGCGAGGTGGATCGACTCCGGGGAGGTACCGACGACCGGCACCCCCGCGTCCTTGAGCCGCTGCGCCAGCCCCAACGGGGTCTGACCACCAAGCTGCACGACCACCCCGACCACGCCGGGGCCACCGGCCGCCCGGCCGGAGGAGTCCTCGGCGTGCCACACCTCGAGGACGTCCTCGAAGGTCAGCGGCTCGAAGTAGAGCCGGTTCGCGGTGTCGTAGTCGGTGGAGACGGTCTCCGGGTTGCAGTTGACCATGACCGTCTCGTATCCGACGTCCCGCAACGCCATGACGGCGTGCACGCAGGAGTAGTCGAACTCGATGCCCTGCCCGATCCGGTTCGGCCCCGAGCCGAGGATCAGCACCTTGGGCCGGTCCGACCCGACCACCTCGGTCTCCGCGTCGTAGCTGGAGTAGTGGTAGGGCGTCGTCGCCGCGAACTCCGCCGCGCAGGTGTCCACGGTCTTGTACACCGGGCGGACACCCAACCGGTGCCGCAGCGTCCGAACCCCGTCCTCGGCGGCCAGTTCCGGGCGCACCGCGGCGAGCTGCCGGTCGGAGAGCCCCGCCCGCTTGGCCCGGCCCAGCAGTTCGGCATCGAGCACCGGGGCGTCCACGATCTCGGCCCGCAACTCCACCAGGCCGGCGATCTGGTCGAGGAACCACGGGTCCATCCCACCGGAGGCCGCCGCCACCTCGGCGATCGAGGCGCCCAGCCGCAGCGCCCGTTCCACCGTGTAGAGCCGCCCGTCGTGCGGCACCCGCAGCGCCGCGAGGGCGTCCTCCCGGGTGGCACCGGCCGGGTCGGGCACGGTCCAGAAGCCGGCTGCCTTCGTCTCCATCGAGCGCATCGCCTTGTTCAGCGCCTCCGTGAAGTTGCGGCCCAGGCTCATCGCCTCACCGACCGACTTCATGGTGGTGGTCAGCTCCGGGTCGGCGCCGGGGAACTTCTCGAACGCGAAGCGCGGAATCTTGACCACCACGTAGTCCAACGTCGGCTCGAACGCGGCCGGCGTCTTCAGGGTGATGTCGTTGGGGATCTCGTCGAGGGTGTAGCCGATGGCCAGCCTCGCGGCGATCTTCGCGATCGGGAAGCCGGTCGCCTTCGAGGCCAGCGCCGACGAGCGGGAGACCCGGGGATTCATCTCGATCACGACGATCCGGCCGTCGGCCGGGTTCACCGCGAACTGGATGTTGCAGCCTCCGGTGTCCACCCCGACCTCGCGCAGCACCGCGATGCCGAGGTCCCGCAGGCGCTGGTACTCCCGGTCGGTGAGAGTCATCGCCGGCGCCACGGTGACGCTGTCGCCGGTGTGCACGCCCATCGGGTCGACGTTCTCGATCGAGCAGACCACCACGACGTTGTCGTGCCGGTCGCGCATCAGCTCGAGCTCGTACTCCTTCCAGCCGAGCACGCTCTCCTCGATGAGCACCTCGTGTACCGGGCTGGCGGCCAGCCCGGCGCCGGCGATGCGTTCCAGGTCCGCATCGGTGTGGGCCATGCCGGAGCCGAGGCCGCCCATCGTGAACGACGGCCGGATCACCGCCGGCAGGCCCAGCTCGGCGACCGTCTCGCGGACCTCGTCCATCGAGTGACAGACCCGGGAACGTGGCACCAGCGTCGCCGGGTCCTCGACCCCGATCCGGACACCCGCCTTGGCGACGACGTCCTTGAACAGCTGCCGGTCCTCGCCGCGGCGGATCGAGTCGATGTTCGCGCCGATCAACTCGACGCCGTACTTCTCCAGTACCCCGGCCTCGTGCAGCGCGACCGCCGTGTTCAGTGCGGTCTGGCCACCCAGGGTGGGCAGCACCGCATCCGGCCGCTCCTTGGCGATGACCAGTTCGACGAACTCCGGGGTGATCGGCTCGACGTACGTGGCGTCGGCGAACTCCGGGTCGGTCATGATCGTCGCCGGGTTCGAGTTGACCAGGCTGACCCGGATCCCCTCGCTGCGTAGTACCCGGCACGCCTGGGTGCCGGAGTAGTCGAACTCGCAGGCCTGCCCGATCACGATCGGCCCGGAGCCGATCACCAGGACGTGTTTGAGGTCGGTCCGCTTAGGCATTCGCGCGCCCCCCGCTGTGGTTGCGACCCTCGATGAGCTCGGCGAAGCGGTCGAACAGGTAGTCCGCGTCGTGCGGACCGGCCGCCGCCTCCGGGTGGTACTGGACGGTGAAGGCGGGCACGTCACGCGCCCGCAGCCCCTCGACCACGTTGTCGTTGAGGCAGACGTGCGAGACCTCGATCCCGCCGAACTCGGACTCGATCACCCGGTCCGGCACGACGGCCCCCGGCTCGGCACCGGGAAACGCGACGGCGAAACCGTGGTTGTGGCTGGTCACCTCGACCTTGCCGGTGGCCCGATCGAGCACCGGCTGGTTGATCCCGCGGTGGCCGTAGCCGAGCTTGTACGTACCGAATCCCAGCGCCCGACCAAGGATCTGACTGCCGAAGCAGATGCCGAAGAGCGGCACCCCGCCGGCGAGCGCCTCGCGCGCCAGGGCCACCGGCCCGTCGGCGGTTGCCGGGTCGCCGGGGCCGGGCGAGAGGAAGATCGCGTCCGCGCCGGTGGCCCGCAGTTCGTCGATGCCCGAGTGAGCCGGCAGGACATGGGTGGTGACACCCCGCGCCGCGAGCCGCCGGGGCACGTTCCGTTTGATGCCGAGATCCAGGGCGGCGACGGTGAACCGGTGCTCCCCCTCGGCCTCGACCACGTACGGCTGCGGGGTGGTCACCTCGGCGGCGAGGTCCGCGCCGACCATCTGCGGGGCCTGCCGGACCCGGGTCAACAGCGCCTGCGGGTCGGTCTCGACGCTGGAGACCCCGACCCGCATCGCGCCCCGCTCCCGCAGGTGCCGGGTGAGCGCCCGGGTGTCCACACCGCTGATGCCGACCACGCCCTCGGCGGCGAGCCGCTCCTCCAGGCCACCGGTGGCCCGCCAGTTCGAGCCGATCCGGGCGGGGTCACGGACCACGTACCCGGCGACCCAGATCCGGCCAGACTCGTCATCCTCGCCGTTGACCCCGGTGTTGCCGATGTGCGGCGCGGTCTGCACCACCACCTGCCGGTGGTAGGACGGGTCGGTGAGCGTCTCCTGGTAGCCGGTCATTCCGGTGTTGAAGACCGCTTCGCCGAAGGTCTCCCCGACGCTGCCGTACGCAACGCCGTGGAACGTGCGCCCGTCCTCCAGGACGAGAATCGCCGGTCGCCGCCTCACGCCACGCACCCCGCACTCCGGGCCACGCGGCACTGCCCCACCGCACTCCGTACTCGCATCACTTCACTGCCTTTCCGTCCAGAACCGTCGCCTCGCCGCGCAGGAAGGTCGCCACGATGCGACCCGGCAGCGTCATGCGGGCGTACGGGGTGTTGCGGCTGCGGCTGGCCAGCTCGGTCGGCTCGACGACGCGACGCGCCGCCGGATCCACCAGGGTCAGGTTCGCCGGTGCGCCCGGCGCTGGGTCGTGGCCGTGTTCGGTGAGGCCAGCGATCCGGGCGGGGGTGCGGGACATCCGCTCGGCGATGAGGTCCCACCGCGCGCCGAGCACGTCCAGCGTGATGGCGAGCGCCGTCTCCAGGCCGAGCATTCCCGGCCGGGCGTACGCCCACTCGCACTCCTTGTCCTCCACCGCGTGCGGGGCGTGGTCGGTGGCGACGATGTCCACCACCCCCTCGGCCAGCGCGGTGCGCAGCGCGGCGACATCGGCGGCCGTCCGCAGCGGCGGGTTGACCTTGTAGACCGGGTCGTAGGTGACCGCCTTCTCGTCGGTCAACAACAGGTGGTGCGGGGTGACCTCGGCGGTGACCTGAACGCCGCGGGCCTTGGCCTGCCGCAGCACGTCGACGCTGCCGGCGGTGGAGACGTGGCAGATGTGCAGGCGGCTCCCCACGTGCTCGGCGAGCAGCACGTCCCGGGCGATGATCGCCTCCTCGGCGACCGCCGGCCAACCCGTCAGGCCGAGGCGGGTGGAGATCTCCCCCTCGTGCATCTGGGCGCCCTCGGTCAGCCGTGGCTCCTCGGCGTGCTGGGCGACGATGCCGTCGAACGCCTTCACGTACTCCAGGGCCCGGCGCATCAGCCGCGGGTCGGCGACGCAGTGTCCGTCGTCGGAGAAGATCCGGACCTGGGCGGCGGAGTCGGCCATCGCGCCCAACTCGGCCAGGCGCTCGCCGGCCAGCCCGACCGTGACCGCCCCGATCGGCTGCACGTCCACCAGCCCGGCCTCCCGGCCCAGCCGCCAGACCTGCTCCACCACCCCGGCGGTGTCGGCGACCGGGGAGGTGTTCGCCATCGCGCAGACCGCCGTGTAGCCACCGAGCGCCGCGGCCCGAGAGCCGGTCTCGACGGTCTCGGCGTCTTCCCGGCCGGGCTCGCGCAGGTGGGTGTGCAGGTCCACCAGGCCGGGCAGGGCGACCAGGCCGGTGCCGTCCACCACGACCGCGCCGGGGGCCGTCAGCCCCGCGCCGGTCTCGGCCACGACGCCGTCACGGATCAGCAGGTCGGTCGGCGCGGCGCCGAGGACGCTCACGTTGGTGATCAGGTACGCGGTCACCGGTTGTTCCCTCCGAGCAGCAGGTAAAGGACGGCCATCCGGACGGAGACGCCGTTGGCGACCTGTTCGACAATGGTGGAGCGGGGCGAGTCGGCCACCTCGGAGGTGATCTCCATGCCCCGGTTCATCGGGCCGGGGTGCATCACGATCGCGTGCTCCGGCAGCCGCCGCATCCGCGAGCCGTCCAGGCCGTAACGGCGGGCGTACTCACGGGCGGAGGGAAAGTAGGAGTCGTTCATGCGTTCCCGCTGCACCCGCAGCATCATGACCACGTCCGACTGCGGCAGCACCGAGTCCAGGTCGTAGCAGACGGCGGCGCCGGGCGCGAGGGCCGCGGCGATGTCCACCGGGATCAGCGGGGGCGGGCCGACCAGGGTGACCTTGGCACCGAGGGTGGAGAGCAGCAGGACGTTGGAGCGCGCCACCCGGCTGTGCAGCACGTCACCGACCACCGCCACCGACAGACCGGCGAGCCGGCCCAGCCGGGACCGCATCGTGTACGCGTCGAGTAGCGCCTGGGTGGGGTGCTCGTGCGTACCGTCGCCGGCGTTGACGACCGAGCCGTCAACCCAGTCGGCCAGCTGGTACGGGGCCCCGGAGGCGGGGTGCCGGACGACGACGGCGTCGGCGCCCATCGCCTGGAGGGTGAGTGCGGTGTCCTTGAGGCTCTCGCCCTTGGTGACGCTGGACCCCTTGACCGAAAAGTTGATCACGTCGGCACTGAGCCGCTTGGCGGCGGCCTCGAAGGAGATCCGGGTCCGGGTGGAGTCTTCGTAGAAGAGGTTCACCACGGTCCGGCCGCGCAGCGCCGGCAGCTTCTTGACCTCCCGCCCGGCCACGGTCGCCATCTCGGCGGCGGTGTCCAGAATCTGGAGGGCGGTGCCAGCGTCCAGGTCGGCGCTGGAGAGCAGGTGACGGATCATGCGCCGAGCTCCCTTCCGGCCGCGACCAGCGGGCGGCGCGGCGCCGCGTACCACGGGCTCACCGGGCACCGCCGTAGAGCCGGACCTCGTCCACGCCGTCGGGCTCGGCCAGGGTGACCCGGACACTCTCGGCGAGGGCGGTCGGGATGTTCTTGCCCACGTAGTCGGCCCGGATGGGCAGCTCCCGGTGGCCGCGATCGACCAGGACGGCGAGCTGGACCGAGGCTGGCCGGCCGACGTCGTTCAGCGCGTCGAGTGCCGCCCGCACGGTTCGGCCGGAGAAGAGGACATCGTCGACGAGGACGACCTGCCGGCCGTCGATGCCGCCGGCGGGAACGTCGGTGGGGCCGACGGCGCGGGTACCGTGCTGACGCAGATCGTCCCGGTAGAGGGTGATGTCGAGCACACCGACCGGGACATCCACCCCCTCGAAGGCGCTGATCCGGGCGGCGAGCCGCCGGGCGAGTGGTACGCCCCGGGTGGGGATCCCGAGCAGGACGGCCTGTTGGGCGCCCTGGGTCTTCTCGAGGATCTGGTGGGCGATGCGGTCCACCACGCGCTGCACGTCGGCGCTGGTGAGTATCACCTTCACCGAGGGTTGTCGGGTGGTCGGCGAGTGGGCAGCCGGGGGGTACGCCACGGCGGACCTCCTTCCCCGCCTCACGGGACGGGTCGTTAAAGGATGTCGGAGTGACCGGCGCGGACCGCGAACGGACCGGACCGGGGCTTCGGGCAACGTTACCAGTGGTCACCGTCTCGACCGTCGCCGGCCGAGGGCCCGGCGACAGAACGGTGAAACTAGGACAACTCCCCCAGGATGAAACGGGAAAGTTCACGACCACTTGACCGGCTGTCCCAATCCCCGTACCGTCACGCTCCGTAGCGATCGACGGGAGAACCCCGAGCAGCACTGGGAGTGTCCGAATGCCCTCTGAGTACGCCAAGTCGCTGGGCGCCCGCCTGCGCTCCATTCGCCAGCAGCAGGGCCTGTCCCTGCAGGGCGTAGAGGAAAAGTCCAACGGACGGTGGAAGGCCGTCGTGGTTGGCTCGTACGAGCGCGGTGACCGAGCCGTCACCGTGTCCCGCCTCGCCGAGCTGGCCGACTTCTACCGTGTTCCCGTCTCCGAGCTACTGCCCGACGGCAGTGGCGTCCGCCACGAGCCCACCAGCAAGATCGTGCTGGACCTCGAGCGGCTCTACGACGAGGCCTCGGAGGACCTCGCCTACGTCGCCCGGTACGCCCGCGCGATCCAGCAGCAGCGCGGCGACTACAACGGCCGGGTGCTGTCGATCCGCGCCGACGACCTGCGCGCCCTGGCAATTGTCTACGACGCCTCGCCGTCCGGCCTGATCGAACGGCTGAACGAACACGGCGTCCTCGTCGCCGACCCGCGGGCGTTCTTCGCCTCCTGAGTAGCACCACCCGAAAAGGGCCCGTGCCGGTCGGCACGGGCCCTTTTCGACTATCCGGTCGCGCTGCCGGCCCGGCCAGCTCGCTTTCGAGCCAACGCCCCCGCCGGGGCGGCTACCGGGTGGCGTACTCCGCGATCCGGCCGAGAATGCCGTTGAGGAACCGCGGTGAATCGTCGGTCGACATCTGCCGGGCCAGCTCCACCGCCTCGCTGATCGCGACCGCGTCGTCGATCTCGTCCACGTAGAGCAGCTCGTAGACCGCGATCCGGGCGAGGTTCCGATCAACGGTCGGCATCCGGTCCAGCGTCCACCCCTCGGCGTAGCTGGCGATCAGCTCGTCAACCCGGTCCAGGTGGGCAGCGACCCCCTCGACCAGGCCGACCGCGTACCCCAGATGCTCCGGTCGGGGCTTCTCGATCCGCTCCACGTAGCCGGCGAGCACCTCCACCGGTGGGCGGCCCCGCAGGTCCGCCTCAAAGAGCACGTCCAGCGCCCGCTTGCGCGCCTTGCGACGCGCCGGCATCTGCTGCTTGGGCCCCTCGGCCATCAGGCGCGGCCGAGGTAACGGCCGTCGCGGGTGTCGACCTTGATCTTCTCGCCGGTGGTGATGAAGAGCGGCACCTGCACGGTCGCGCCGGTCTCGACCGTGGCCGGCTTGCTGCCGCCGGTCGAGCGGTCCCCCTGGAGACCCGGCTCGGTGTATGTGATCTCCAGCACCACGCTGGTCGGCAGCTCCACGTAGAGCGGCACCCCCTCGTGGGTGGCGACCGTCGCCTCGGCCTCGGGCAGCAGGTAGTTCGCCGCCTCGCCGACCGTGTCGCCCAGCACATTGATCTGGTCGAACGTCTCCAGGTCCATGAAGACGAAGTCCTCGCCGTCGGCGTACAGGTACTGCATCGTACGCTTGTCGACGGTCGCGGTCTCGACCTTGGTGCCCGCGTTGAAGGTCTTGTCGACCACCTTGCCGGAGAGCACGTTCTTCAGCGTGGTGCGCACGAACGCACCACCCTTGCCGGGCTTGACATGCTGGAACTCGACGACGGCCCAGAGCTCACCGTCGAGGTTGAGTACCATGCCGTTTTTCAGGTCGTTGGTGGTGGCCATTTCCTGCCTTGATCATAAGGTGGCGGACAGACCCGGCAAGTCTACTAGGCCACGTTTGGCAGGCTCGCCCGAGCAAGCCGCGCCCCCGCCGATGATCAGCGGGCCCGGGCCGCCAGGTGGTGCAGGGCCAGGCGGTAGCCGTCCACGCCCAGCCCACAGATCACCCCGGTCGCCACCGCCGAGACCACCGAGTGGTGCCGGAACTCCTCCCGGGCATGGATGTTGGAGAGGTGCACCTCGACCAACGGGGCGCGCAGCAGGGCGCAGGCATCCCGCACCGCGATCGAGTAGTGCGACCAGGCGGCAGGATTGAGCACCACACAAGCGCCCAGGTCCGCAGCCTCATGCAGCCAGCCGAGCAGCTCGTGCTCGGCGTCGGTCTGCCGGACGACCACCTCCAGCCCCAGCTCCCGCCCGGTCTGCTGGCACAGCCCGACCAGGTCGGCGTAGGTGGTGGTGCCGTAGACCTCCGGTTGCCGGGTGCCCAGACGGCCCAGATTGGGCCCGTTCAGCACGTACACCCTCATTCGGCGATCTCCTGGTAGGCGGCGCGCAGCAACTCGTCGGAAGGCGCCTCAAGAATCGTCGGGCGGGCGAGGCCGGCCAACACCACGAAGCGCAGGATGCTGCCCCGCGTCTTCTTGTCCACCCGCATCGCGGCGAGCAGATCCGGCCAGGCCTCCGCCCGATATCCGGTGGGCAGGCCGAGCGCGCCCAGCACCGCCCGGTGCCGCTGCGCGGTCTGCACATCCAGCCGGCCTTCGAGCCGGGCCAGGGTCGCCGCGTAGACCAGCCCCACCGCGACCGCGTGGCCGTGCCGCCAGCGGTAGTCCTCCACCTTCTCGATGGCGTGCGCCAGGGTGTGCCCGTAGTTCAGTATCTCCCGGGCCCCCGACTCACGAAGGTCACCCGCGACGACCTGCGCCTTGACCCGAATCGCCCGCTCGATCAACTCCCGGAGCACCGGCCCCGCCGGGTCAACGGCGACGGCGGGCTCCCGCTCGACCAGGTCAAGGATCACCGGGTCGGCGATGAAGCCACACTTGACCACCTCGGCCAGGCCCGCGGCCAGGTCGACCGGGGAGAGGCTGTCCAACGCCGCCAGGTCACAAATCACCCCGACTGGCGGGTGGAAGGCGCCGACCAGGTTCTTGCCGGCGGAGGTGTTGATGCCGGTCTTGCCCCCTACCGCCGCGTCCACCATGCCCAACAGCGACGTCGCCACCGGCACCCAGCGCACCCCGCGCAGCCAGCAGGCCGCGACGAAGCCGGCCAGGTCGGTAACCGCGCCGCCGCCCACCCCAACGACGGCGTCGGCACGGGTGAAGCCCGCCGCACCGAGCCGTTCCCAACAGCTGGCGGCGACGTCGATGTGCTTGCCCGCCTCCGCGTCCGGCACCTCGACCAGCAACGGCGTCACCCCGGCCGCCCGGGTCCGCTCCGCCAGCTGCTCGGCCCGGCCCTGCATCGGCGACGCGTACAGCACGGCCAGCCGATGTGCGCCCGGCAGCAACCGCGGCAGGTCCGGCAGGTCGCGCCCCACCAACACGTCGTACGGCTGGTCACCGCCAACCGCGATCCGGGTAATCTCGTCCATCGCGCGCAGCCTAGCCGAGCCGGCCGTGCCGGTGGCGACGACGGTCGAAGCGTCCCGGGAACCGGACCGGACCCGGGAACCGGACCACGGAACGGGACCGGACGGAAGTGGACCCGGAACCGTTGGCCGCCCGGCCGGCCCGGCGCCCGTCAGGCGGGGAGCAGCGCGGCGATCTCGGACGCGAGCTGCGCCGGTCTCCGGCCGTCGGTCACCACCGTCGCCGTCGCCACCGCCGCGTAGTGCGGCCGGCGCTGCTCCAGCAGGTGTTTGAGGGTGGCCCGCGGGTTGACCGCGAGCAGGGGTCGCCCCGCACCCAGCCCGACCCGGCGTACCGCGTCGGGCAGCTCCACCGACAGGTACACGACGGTGTGGCCGGTCAGCGCGGCCCGGGTCTGTTCGGCGAGCACCGCACCCCCGCCGAGGGCGAGCACCCCGGGGGCAGCCGCGAGCGCCGTCGCCACCGCCGCCCGTTCGAGGCTACGAAAGTGCGCCTCCCCCTCGTCGATGAAGATCTCCGAGATCGGCTTACCCGCCGTCGCCTCGATGTCCAGGTCGGTGTCGCGGAACTCCACCCCGAGCAGCTCGGCGAGGGCCCGACCGACGGTGGTCTTGCCCGAGCCGGGCGGGCCCACCAACACACAGACCGGCGCCATCAGCGGACAACCAGCGCGTCGAGGTAGCCGGCGAGGTTGCGGCGCTGCTCGGCCACCGAGTCGCCGCCGAACTTCTCCACCACCGCCTCGGCCAGCACCAGCGCCACCATCGCCTCCGCGACGACGCCCGCGGCCGGCACCGCGCACACGTCCGAGCGTTGGTTGATCGCGGTGGCGGGCTCACCGGAGGTGACATCCACCGTCGACAGCGCGCGGTTCAGCGAGGAGATCGGCTTCATCGCGGCCCGCACTCGCAGCGGCTCACCGGTGGTGATGCCCCCCTCCAGGCCGCCAGCCCGGTCGGTGACCCGCCGGACCCCGGTCGCGGTGGGAATGATCTCGTCGTGCGCGACGGAGCCCCGGGAACGCGCCTGCTGCCAGCCGTCGCCGATCTCCACCCCCTTGATCGCCTGAATGGACATCAGCGCGGTGGCCAGCCGGGCGTCCAGCTTCCGGTCCCACTGCACATGGCTGCCGAGCCCCGGGGGCACCCCGTACGCCAGCACCTCGACCACGCCGCCGAGCGTGTCGGCGTCCTTCTTCGCGGCGTCGACCTCGGCGACCATCCGGCGACTCGCCTCCGGGTCCAGACACCGCAGCGGGTCCGCGTCGATCCGCTCGGCGTCGGCCGGGCTGGGCCGCAGCCCCGGTCTCGTCGCGACCGACCCCAGCTCCACGACGTGCGAGACGACCTCGATGCCCAGCGACTGCCGGAGCAATGCCTTGGCGACGGTGCCGACGGCGACCCGGGCCGCCGTCTCCCGGGCGCTGGCCCGTTCGAGGATCGGGCGGGCGTCGGTGTGCCCGTACTTCTGCATGCCGGCCAGGTCGGCGTGCCCCGGTCGGGGACGGGTCAGCGGCGCGTTACGGGCCTGCCCGGCCAGCTCCGCCGGGTCGACCGGGTCGGCGGCCATCACCGTGCGCCACTTGGGCCACTCGGAGTTGCCGATCCGGATCGCCACCGGGCTGCCCAGGGTCACCCCGTGCCGCAGCCCACCGATGATCTCGATCTCGTCCTGTTCGAACGCCATCCGGGCACCACGGCCGTAGCCGAGGCGGCGCCGGGCGAGCTCCCCGGCGATCTCCTCGGTGGTCACCTCGACCCCGGCCGGGACCCCTTCGAGCAACGCGACCAGGGCGGGACCGTGTGATTCCCCTGCAGTCAACCAGCGCAACACAACGGCCAGTCTGGCACGCCCGGCGGGCGCCGGGTGCCACACCCGTCCCGTCCCGCCCTGCGGACACGAGTGTCCGTGGGACGGTCACGATCACCCCGTTGGCGGCGAATCCGTACGATCATGGCGGCCTCCCGGAAGTCTGGTCGGCGACGACGTGGTTTCGACCCACCCGGAGGCCCCGGTGCTGCTCCTCGCGTTCGCAGCCGTGCTGCTGCTGGCCGTCCTGCTGTCCAGCCTCGCGCACCGCAGCATCCTCTCCACCGCCGTGGTCTTCCTCCTCGCCGGCGTCCTGCTCGGCCCGGACACCACCGGTGTCCTGAAGATCACCGCCGACAGCGAGATCGTCGCCGGGCTCGCGGAGCTGGCGCTTTTCACCGTGCTCTTCACCGACGGCATGCGGGTCGGCTTCGCCGACCTACGCGCGGCGTGGCGGCTGCCCGGGCGGGCGCTCGGCTGGGGGCTGCCGCTGACGCTGGGGATCACCGCGGTGCTGGCGCACTACGTGGCCGGACTCGACTGGCCGGAGGCACTGCTGATCGGGGCGGTCCTCGCCCCCACCGACCCGGTCTTCGCCGCCGCCCTGGTCGGCAACGTGGGCGTTCCGCGCCGACTGCGGCACCTACTCAACGTCGAATCCGGCATCAACGACGGCCTCGCGTTACCGTTCGTCATCCTCTTCCTGACGGTCGTCGAGGGCTCCGACGACCTGCACCTCGACGAGTTGGGGACCGAGCTGGTCCTGGGCCTGGTGATCGGGGTGGCGGTGCCGTGGCTGGCCCTGCAGTTGGAGAAGGGGCGGTTCTTCTCCGCCTCCACCAAGTACGAGCCCCTCAACGGTGTGGCGATCGGCCTGCTGGTCCTCGCGCTGGGGCTGATCACCCACGCCAACCTGTTCCTCGCCGCGTTCGCCGCCGGGATCACCGTGGCCACCTTCGGCGAGCGACAGCGCGAGAGCTTCGAACACTTCGGCGAGCTGATCGCCGAGCTGTTCAAGCTCGCCGCCCTGCTGGTGTTCGGCGCCCTGATCTCGGTGAAGTTCCTCAGTGAGATCAACTGGACCGGCTGGCTCTTCGCGGTGTTGGCCATCGTGGTGGCCCGCCCACTCGCGCTCGCGGTGTCGTTCCTCGGATCGAAGCTGAGCCGCACCGAACAGTTCGCCGCCATGTGGTTCGGCCCGAAGGGTTTCGCCTCGGTGGTCTACGGTCTGCTGGTGCTCCAGGCCGGGATCACCGCGGGAGACGAGGTGTTCCACCTGGTGGCGTTGACCGTTGTCCTGTCGATCCTGGCGCACTCGTCAACCGACGTCCTGGTCGCCCGGATCTTCAACCCGGCGATGACCCCCCAGTGGTCCGAACGGCAGCGGGCGGCCTCGGCCGATCGCCGAGAGCACCGCGGTGACAAGGATCAGCCGCCGCCGTAGGTCACTCCCGCCCGTCGGAAGTGGTCGCCGGATCGCCTCCTCGCCGCACTCCGGATGACCCGGTAGGTCGAACGAGCTCCTTACCTGCTGCGCCCGCCGGGATTGCTAATCTCGCGGCTGGTACGGATGACTGGGGCGGTCTGCTGCGGGCTTAGATGCCCCGGCCGCGCCTGTGCAGCGTGCGCAGCACCGCGTCCGCCCGGACCACCCGCCCCGCCACCGCGAGCGCCAGGTACGCCCGTGGCTCCCGCGGATTGCCGCGGAGGGTACGGCGGGCCCAGCGCAGCGCGCCCTGGCGATCACCGGAGGCGGCGCGGGCGAAGGCGATCTGCCCCGCCACCCGGGCCGCACCGGCCGGCTGGGTGCCGAACTCCGGGTAGCGTTCCAGCAGCCACTGCAGCGCTGCCGAGATGGTGTCCCAGCGCTGCGTGAAATACGACCGGTTGTGCCAACGCACCAGCACCAGCGGGGTACGCAGGTTGACCAACGGCGCCCGGCGGGCCGCCCGCAGCAGGAACTCGTAGTCCTCGGCGTAGCTGCCCGGAATCTCCTCGTTGACCAGTCCGAAGCCGTCGCGGAGCACGGCGGCGCGGAAGAGGAAGGTTGACGGGTGCAGCTCCGTCAGCCGATCCCGCAACAGGTTGGCGAGGGTGATCCGGTCCCGAGGCAGCGACCGGTCGACGGTGTGTCCGTCGTAGCTCACCCGGATGCCGCCCGAGACGAACTCCGCGTCGGGGAGCGTGGTGAGCGCCGCAACCTGCGCCGACAACTTGCCGGGCAACCACTCGTCGTCGTCGTCGCAGAAAGCGATCAACTCGCCGGCGGCGGCCAGGGTGCCGGTGTTGCGGGCACCCGCGAGACCGGGCGTCCGGCCGTTCTCGGTGACCCGGACCGGCCGGCCCGGTCGGGACAGCTCGGTCAGGGTCGGATCCGGCTCCGAACGGTCGTAGACGACGATCACCTCAAGCTCACCCGGGTAGTCCTGGTCGAGGAGGGCGCGGACCGCGGCCCGCAACAGCTCCGGGCGGTCCCGGGTGGGCACCACCGCACTCACCCTCGGCTGTGCGCCCACCCGCGGCAGCGCGGTCATCCTCGCGCTCCGCTCCGAGGCGACCGGGACCA
Organism: Salinispora goodfellowii; assembly: GCF_059570675.1. Taxonomy (NCBI): domain Bacteria; kingdom Bacillati; phylum Actinomycetota; class Actinomycetes; order Micromonosporales; family Micromonosporaceae; genus Salinispora; species Salinispora goodfellowii. The sequence goes on from NZ_JCANTD010000001.1 coordinate 75,463, forward strand.
CGGCCACCACCAGGACCGTCGGCCGTTCGCCGCGACCATCAGCCTCTCCACGATCTCCCCAACCCGGGTCACGGCGGCCTCCCGCACCCGGGTCGAATCGGGGTCCGCCCGGACGACGAACCGGGACGGCTCGGCCAGACCAGCGGTGAGCTCCGCCACGAACGCCGCTCGGGTCTCGCACACCACCACCAGCCCCGCCGCCCCGAGCCGACGCGCAAAGCGCAGTTGGTGGTCGTCAACATGTTCGCCGTGGGCCGGATCCCGGGGGACCACGATCGGCACCCGGCCAAGCCGACGGGCCTCCAGAATCGTGGCCGGGCCGCCGTGACAGATCACGAGGTCGGCCGTGGAGATCGCCGCCTGGAGCTCGTCATGCCCCAGAAAGGCCACCGCGCCGGGAACCCCGGCCGCTTTGGTGTGACCATGCTGGACGTTCAGGACCACACGGTCCGGGACGGTGGGTTGCCAGCTCCGAAGCCAGTCGACCAGCCGGTCAAACGGGTGCTTGTCGGTACCGACGACGACCAACACCTGCACCCGCCCGTCACCAGACCGGTTCCGTTGCCGGGGGACGTGGCTGGGCTCGGACCCCACCGGCGCCGCGACTCGCTTCGTACTCACCGCATCCCCCTGTATCCGGGCTGACAAACCTGGCATCGCGCGTCGGCGCTCCGCCACACCCTCCGCGCTCACAGCAGCGGCCCCACCACAGTGGCCTCCGGGTAGTGCCGGCGTTGCTCCTCCCACTGCACGAGCATCGCGGAGAGAAACGGGCGACACAGGCGCGCGGTCAGGGTCGGGGTGTCGATCCGGTCGTACACCTCGACGTAGACCGTGGGAATGCGCCGCAGCCAGGCGAGGACCACGAACGGCACCGCAACCCCGGCGCCGGTCGTCACCACCGCGGCGACCCGATGCCGCCGCAGTACCCGTACCGCCAGCACCGCGTTGCGCACCAGATTGGGAACGCTGCGGGTGGTCGGGTGGTACGCCGCGACGACCTGTTCCCCGGCGAGCTGGGAGAGTGCGTCCGGGGTGTCGAAGGTTACCCAGCAGCGACGCCAGCGCTCGTACCAGGAACGCAGCGCCAGCAGCTGGGCCAGGTGCCCACCGCTCGATCCGACGAGCAGCAGGACCGGGGAGTCACCGCGGCCCCTCGGGTAGGTCTCCATGCGAGCCTCACCGTCCGCTTCCTTCGATCCACTTCGGCCTCGATCGATGGCCTGCAAAAGCAGATCACGTATCGCGCCGTGGGGGCATCGGGAAACCGGACGGTCACCGGTGGTCCCGCTGCACGAGGAGCTCCAGCAGAGCGGGGTGTAGCGCGGGGTTCCAGCCGGCACCGGCGTTGGCCAGCCGCCAGGTCCGCAACCACAGCTCCAGCAGGTACGCGTCAGCGACCAGGCGCTGCCCAGCCCGGTTCAGGCCGAGCGCGTCGCCGTACCGTCGGAGTTGGAGATCAACAGCCTCGGCCGCGACGGCGACGGAGGAACCCCGCAGCACCAGGGCCCGCTGGAACGCATCGTGCGCCAGGTCGAAGCCGACCGGGACGTCCGGGGCGCTGTGCTCCCAGTCCCAGGCGACCAGCCGGCCGGCGTGTCGGCCCAGGTTCCACGGGACCCAGTCGCCATGCCAGTGCCCGAACTCGACCCGGGTCTCCCCGTGCCGCGAGGCGAGCCCCGCCGCTGCCACGACCGCCCCGGGGTCGGCCGACATCGTGGCGACGGCCCGGTGCGCGGTCCGGGTTAGCCGGGCCAGGAAGCTCGATCCGGCCAGTGGCCGGGGCCGCGCGGGCGGGCCACCCCGACGAGCCACCGCGAGCACCACGGCGACCTCGGGCTCGGCGGTGGTGGACAGCCCACGGACCGCCGGCGGCAGTGGCTGCACCAACGCGACGGACCGCTCCGCCCACCGAAGCTCGGCCAGCAGCCGCGGCGCCACCGGGTGGTCCGGCACCCGGGCCAGCGCGGGGAGTTCCCGCAGGGCCGCCGCCTCGGCGGTCACCAAGGCCCGGGTGGCGTCGTTCCAGCCGATCTTCGCGAAGCCGAGCGGGCGGCCACTGGGGGCGAACAGTTGCAGGGTCGGCTTGTGGTTCGGATCCGGCGGTCGCACCCCACACGCCGCGTACGCGGCTCCCCCGCCCAGCAGGGCGGCGAGTCGGTGGCTGAGCAGCGCCTCCTCCGCGGCGACCGCGTCGGGCAGCGACACGGTCAGGACCGGGAACCGGGCCAGTTCCAGCCCACCGAGCCGGGCGAGCCCACCGAGAACCGCCCGCACCGCCCGGACCCGGGGCGGTCGCAGCGCGTTGTACGCCAGCAGCGACGCCGCCGTTGCCCGCGGGGAGCCCAACGGCAACAAAAACCGGGCCCGCCGCACCGAGGGCACAATCGCGTACCGCGCCACTGCCCGGTGCCCGGACGGCAGCCCGCCGGCCACGGTGAGCCCGACCTGCTCGGCACCGAAGATCGCCCGGGTGACCCAACCCAACCCATCGGTACGGGTCCGCGGGTCGGCCGAGGCGGTGGCCGACCCGGTCATCCGGCGTCACCCGGCCAGTCGAGGTCCATTCCGAGCCGCTGCCGCAGCGCCTCGTTGTAGGGGTGGTAGTAGGCGGTCAGCTCCGCCTGAACCGCCGGGTCCAGCGGCGCGGAGCGGCGGTCGTTGTAGACCCGGAAGCTGGCCAGGTCGTACGCCGGCAGCCCGAGGAAGGACAGGGTACGGCGGTACGTCGACCGGGCGTCTCGATAGAGGTCCTCGCTGCGCAGGAAGAGGAACTGCGTGCGGTCGAACCGGTCCAGCCACGGCTGAAGGTGCTCGAGGTACCGGCCCCGGGCCCGGTAGGTGTACCAGTCGTACGCCTCGCTGACGTACTCCGGTTCGGCCACCAGCCGCTCCCGCTCCCCCCGGGTGCGCTCCGGCTCGGCGGCGAGGGCGGCGGCGAAGTCCAGCGGCTCGATGCCGTGGGTACGCCGCTCCTTCCAGTGCGAGTAGGCCCGCTGCACCGGATCGCGCAGCAGCACCACCAGCTTGACCGAGGGCATCAGCGCGGCGACCCGCCCGGCGGCGAGCGGGTGGAACATGTACAGCGGGGCAGCCTCACCGGCCCGGACCGGGCCGCCGTGCCGCCGCTGTAGCGCCGCCCGCTGGCGCCGGGTCGGGAAGTGCGACCGGTACCACGCCTCGCCCCGCCGCCAGTGCTCCTCGAAATAGTGGGTGGACTTCGTGTTCCAGGCCGGGAAGAGCCGCGGCACCAGCGGATGCTGGATCAGATAGTTCCACAGTGACGTGGTGCCACCCCGCTTGGTGCCGATGACCAGGAAATCTGGCAGTTGCCGCCGGTCACTGGTCTGCACGCCGTAGCTGACGAGAGACTCCCGCACCCGCTCGGTCACCTGGTTCGGCACGAACCGCTTCACCTGGTCCCGCATCACCGACACGACCTCACCTGTCCTTCTGCTCTGGTAGGCCGGGGGCGGCCGGGACGGCCGCCCCTCCCCCACGGAGTTGCCGCAGGACCGCCAAGACCTCGGGCCGGATCCGGGACAACGTGCCGGCCCCGCCGACGGCCAGCACCGCCACCGCCACCAGCAGGCCGGGAATGCCCCGCCCGCCGACCAGCACCCCCACTCCGGCGGCGGCGGCCACCACGGCGGCGGTGATCGCCGCCGCGCGTAGCATCGCCGGGTCCACCAGCGGGTGCCGCACCACGAGCCAGGCGCACGTCCCGGCGGTGAGGTTCTCGGTGAGGATGCCCGCGGCCCAGGCCATCGCTGCGCCGGTGGCGCCGTGCCCGGGAATCCAGACCAGGCCGAGCGAGACCGTCACCAGCAGCCCACCCAGGGTGGCAGCCAGGTGTAGGCCACTGCGGCCCCCCATCAGCAGCAGGCTCTGCACATTGCCCGCGCCCGTGCGCACCAGCATGGCCAGGGCGAGAACGGTCAGCGCGGTGGCTCCGGCGGTGAATCCCGGCCCGAAAAGTTCCAGGAATGCCATCCCGAAGACAGCCAGCAGCAGGTACACCGGCCAGGAGAGCACCAACCCCCAGGTGGTCAGCTGCCGGTGCACGGCCGCCGCGAGGGCCGGCTGGCCCGCACCGAGCAGCCGGGACAGCCGGGGGGCAACCGTCACCCGCAGCCCCTGGATGGCGAGCTGGCCGGCGAGGACGTACCGGCCGACGGCACCGAACACACCGGCCTCCTCCGCCCCGGCGAGCGCCGAGGTCAACAGCACCCCGATCCACAGGTTGCCGGCGTCGATGGCGGCCGAGACGGCCCGGGGCAGCGCGAACCGCCAGAAGGTTGACCAGTCCCGCGGTTCGGGGCGGAGCCGGGCGCCCCGCCCGATCCGCAGCGGCCCCGCAACCAGGGCCAGGCAGACCAGCAGGGCGAGTGCGGCCGGAACCAGCCAGGCGGACACGCCGGCCACCAGGCCGCCGCCGACCAGGACCGCGACGCCGACCAGGACCGGCCGGGCCACCGGCAGGAGAAAGAACTGCACCGACACGTACGCCCGAATCGGCCGGACACACCGCAGGGCGGCGAGCAGCAGCGTCAGGAGGACGACCACCGGAACAGCGGCGAAGCTCACCGCCAGCAGCTGCGACCCGGCGGCCGGGCCGAACACCCGGGGCGCCAGGGAGTCGGCGGCGAAGAACCCGGCCAGCGCGACCACCGCGGCAACCACGAACGGTGGGATTAGGGCCACCGGCAGCATCCGGGCGGCGGCCCCCCGCCCCCCGGCCGCGCGGCGGCGCGGCAGCGCCCACAGCAGACCGGTCTCGGCACCCAGCGTGCACATTGCGGTGGCTACTGTGATCACCCCGACGGCGGCGAAGAAGACGCCGGAACCGGTGGGGCCGTAGCCGCGGGTGATCACCACCGCAAGAAGAAAGCCGAAGAGGCCGCTGGTGGCCGCGCCGAGCAACCCAGCGACCCCGCTGCGGGCGCTGTCCCGGCGCTCCGCCTCGTCCGGCTGCCCGACGACGCGGCCGGACGACGCCGCCGGAGCGGTGCCGGCGGTCATGCGGCCGCCCGGCGAAGAGTCGTCGGCAGCCGTGGGGGCCGCCCTCGTGCCGGTCCAGCCGGGCCGGGATCCAGCGGGGGTAGGGGCCGTGGTGCCCGTTCGCCCTCGGTACGTGCCATGGCGAAGGCCACCACGTAGAAGGCGACGGCGAGGTTCTGGTTGGTCATGCCGTAGAAGGGGATCTGCACCAGGCACACCACCGGGACGATCGCCAGCCACTGCCCCGCCGGGGAGACCGCCCGGGCACAGCGGAGGGCGGCCACGACGAACCAGGCCAGAAAGCACAGCAGGGCGGGGATCCCGTGGCTGAACAGCACCATCCACAGCTGCCCCTGGGTACCGATCGGCGCCTCGGCCGAGACGGTGTCGACCTTCACCGGAGCACCATGGCCGAGCCACGGCGACTCACCGAGCCGCCCGAGCACCGCGCGGTAGAGGGCGAGCCGGTCGGTGTTGGTGCCGCTGCTTCCGACCCGGTCCCCAATCAGCTGGGTGACCGGGATGAACACGGTGGCGAGGAGACCCACCAGCAACACACCGACGATCGAGGCGGCGACCCGGCTGTTGCCGCGCCAACCGGCCCGGACACCGAGCACCAGCAGGCCGACGCCGAGGCTGAGGAACATCACTCGGTTCAGGGTGAGGAAAGCCGGTGCCAGGGACAGCGGCAACGACCCGAGCAGCAGCCAGCGCAGCACTCCCCGCCGCCGCAGCATGATCACCGCGATCACACCGGGCAACACCATCGCGTACGCGCTGCCGTAGTTGTTGGTGTACGCGTACGGCGCCGCGGGCCGGTAGACCGGATTCAGCGACCGGGCGCTGTACTCGGCGGTGGAGAGGTGGACCATGTCGTGGACGAATGGTTCGGCGGCGATCGCGCCGGGCAACAGGGCCTCCACCGGGGTGGTCAGGCCGAGCCGGGGGGCGAGCACGCTGAGCCAGCCCAACGCCACCAGCCCGAGCCAGAACGCGCAGAGGGGCAGAAGCACCTCGCTGCCTCCGGCTCGCTCCCGGGCCACCACGTACACGTAGACGCCGACCACCAGCGCGGTGGCGTAGAACCCCAGCCGTAGTCCAAAGGTCAACACCGAGCTGGGCGACCCCAGCTGGGTGGCGCTGGCCAGGACGACGGCGAGGAAGAGCAGCCAGATCCCGGTGCCGGGCGGCAACGGAACCCGGCCCCGGACCAACAGCAGGGCCAGCAGCACGGCGCCCAGCAACGGCCAGCCCAGGTAGAACGCACCGGCCAGCCACCAGATCGGCACCAGGCCGAACATCAGCGCCAGCGGCCAGATCGGTAGCCGCAGCGGCGGTGGCGGTGGCGGTGGCGGTGGCGGTGGCGGTGGGACTTCGACGGCCCCGCCCCCGGCCGGCTCGCTCGTCGCCGGGTTCCCACCCACGGGCACGGTCAGCCCCGACCACGGTGGGTGAGGACGAAGCCGAGCGGGACCACGCCGGCCGCTCGCAGCCGCTCCGCCAGCCGACGTAGGTCGCTCTGCCGGGTCTGGTCCTGCTCGACCACCACCACCGCGACCCCCTGTCGGGCCGCCGCGACACCCCGCTCATCGGCCTCGGCCGGTGGAGCGTTGAACAGCACCAGCCCGCTGGTGGCCCGCTGCCCCCAGGTACCGAACCGGATGATGCCGGCGCCCACCGCAACGATGTCGGCAGGCGCCCCGACGGCGCTCTTTCCATTGCTCGGCGTGGTGGATGCGATCCGGGGCAGCGAGATCGTGCCATCCGGATCGTCGGAGGCCGGGCGGTTGGCAGCAGTACCGTTGCCGGCCCCGGTCCCCCCGTGGACGGTGGCCTGGCTGGGAAGAACGGTCGGGCGAGATGCAGCGGTCGGGCGAGATGCAGCGGTCGGGCGAGATGCAGCGGTCGGGCGGGGAGCAGCGGTCGGGCGGGGAGCAGCGGTCGGGCGCGGGGATGGTCGCCGGACGGCGATCTGCTCGGTAACCTCATCAACGGGCGCCGTCCGCCGTTCCTGGCGCGGCTGCGGCACCGGCGGCCGGGCGGAGTTCGCCGTTGCCGGCAGGCGCGCCACACCAGCCAGCACCTCACTACGCAACCGCCCCAGGCGACCGGTGTCATCGGCGAGGTACACCTCCCGGCCGGTCCCGGCGAGCGCCACCGCCAGCCCGGCACTCATCGCGGTCTGATCCCCCCGGGTGGTCAACAACACGATCCGGGTCGGTTCCCGAGTCCGCCCAGCGATGGCCATCGCCACGTACCGGATATCAGCGTCCACGGCCTGCCGTGAGCTGCGTGGCTTCGGGCCGCGGGCGGTACCGAGCAGTGGCAGGCCGGTCGCGTCCCGGCCGTCGTCAACCGACCGGATGCGCCGGTCCACCGACTCCCAGCCGTAGGCCAGCACAACGCCGAGCAGCACACCGCCCAGAAGCCCCGCGAGCAGGTGAAGCAGTCGGCTACCGCCCGTAGGGAGCAGGTCCGGCTCCGCCTCGCGGGTGACCCAGCCGGGGTTGACATCAACCGCCGCGATCTCGGTCCGGGCGGAGCCGAGCTGGACCAGTTGGCTGTTCACACCGGACAGCTCGGCCACCGCCGCATCCGCCTCGCCCTCCCGAGCGCTGGCAATCCGACGTTGCAACGCCGCCTGCTGGTCCTGCACCTCGCTGATGCTCTCGTCGTACGAGCGCAGGATGTCCGCCCGCTGCTGCTCGTACATGGTCCGGCGCACGTCGAGGTAGGCCGCGGCGGCGAGGTTGACGCCCGCCACCGCGTCCTGGGGTGAGTTGGCGGTAAACCGGAAACGCAGGATCTGGCCGCCGGTCGGCACCTCGAGTTCGAGCGCGTCCTGCACGTCACGCTGGTCCCGGCCGGTGGCGTCCACCAGCCGCCGCACCACCTCGGTCCCGGTGGCGATGCCGCGCTCCACGTTCATGTTCACCGCACGGTCGGCGGAAGCGCCGCTCGGCGTGAAGGCGTCGGTGACCACCGGGCGGACCGCCACCACGGCGTCGGCGGTCACTGCGCTCGGCACCAGCAGTACGTAGCCGAATCCGGCGAGCAGCCCGAGTGCGGCCGTGCCGGCCAGCACCCGGATCCGGTGCAGCGGCACGCGGAGCAGGTCGGTCAGGGTGACCGTTCGACCCGGTGTCCCCCCGCCGGCTGCGGCGTTGGCGGTCCAGCCGCCACCACCGGCGTCAGTCATCGAAACTCTTCACCGTCTGCTGGGGGTTGCCAATAACCACCACCCGGGGTGGGACATCCGTCCGCACCACCGTGGCGGCGCCCACCACACTGTCCCGACCGATCCGCACACCCTTCAGTACGAGTGCGTGTGCGCCGATCCAGACGTTGTCCTCAAGGACGATCGGAGCTCGGGCGCGTGGGGTGGGCGGGTCGTGTCGCACCTCGGGCCGCAGATTGTGGAAGTCGTTGTCCCGCACCTCACAGTTCGACAACAGGCAGCGGTCCCCAACCGTGACCGAGGTCCAGACACCGACCCAGGTCGCACTCAGCAGACAGTCGGCGCCGATTCGAACCTCGCCCGGACCGGCGAACCGCACCAGCTTGTTGATTCGGGTCCGGTCACCGATGCGCACCCGCACACCACGGCGGAGCCGGACCCGCCCACGAATCTCCACATCCCGGCCGAGGCTCAGCCCCGGATAGCGCAACCGGTACCAGCCGCGCTTCAACGCGAACGCGGCTCTTACCCCAACACCACGGCGGATGCCCCGCAACGATCCTCCCCAGATCCGGGGACGACGGCATAGATCACCGTCAGCCAACGTGAAACACCCACCATAATCGACGACGGTCAGTCGCCTTTACTGCACCGCGAAGAAGAGTCGCGGAGTGGACCAGGTCAGCTCCGGTCCCGCGGCCACGAGCAGGACGTGTTCCGCGCCGTCCACCACCGGATCGGCCTCCGGCCGGAAGGGGACGCCGCGCAGGTTCCCGTCGCTGTTCCCGTACACGATCTTGCCGTCCACCCAGGCCATGCCCCGCACCGTCGACCAGTCGACCCCGGTGGTGGGCAGCGTGAACTCGGTGCCACCGAGGTAGTTCCCGTCCGTCTCGAAGTACCGGTAGTGCAGGGCGTCGGAGTCGGCCCGGGTGTAGTGGAGGCGCCCGTCGAGGAAGAAGGCGCCGGTCAGCTCCGCCGCATCGAACCAGTCGTTGTAGCCGGACGACTTCCATGGGGCACCGACCACGCCGCCAGGGAACATCGAGATGTCGATCCGGCTGCCCGTCGGGGAGCCGGCGACGGTGTGTGCCCAGTAGATCCGGTCACTCATTCCCCAGGTCGCCCCGGCGCCGGTGTAGTTCGGCTGGCTGACCGTGGTCGGTGCGCCGATGCCGGTGCCGTCGAACGGAATCCGGGCCAGCTCGCCCTCCCCGGTGCCCAGGTAGAGGTTGCCGCTGGTAGCGGTCGACGGGGTCTTCGGGATGATCGTCCGACCACCGGAGCGGGGGAACATCCCGAGCCGGCCGTGGTACTCGCCCCCCATGCCGTCGGAGTTGTGCCCGAAGTAGAGCCCGTCGTCGCCCCGCCAGAGCACCGGCACGGTGGAGCCCCACGGAGTGGCGCCGGGGGGCAGCGACGAGCCACCACTGCGCCGGGGATTCCAGTTCACCGGCATTCCCGTGGCTGGGGTGACCGCGGCTATCCCGAGCCGATCAATGGCACCGTCGCCGGCCTTGTCCCGGGAGTTCGGGTTGTTCAGCCAGCGGAAGTGCCCACCCAGATAGATGACGTTGTTGTCCACCTCGACCGAGGTGATGGTGTCGCTGCCGGTGTAGTTCGCCCAGGTGGCGAGCTGACCGTCGCCCCGGGCCGCGGTCTCGAAGCGCACCAGCGCGTCGCAGTACGCGGCGGGCCAACCTGATCCACCGTTGGTGCCGACGACGAACCAACTGCCGTCCCCACCGAATCTCACATCCTGCACGTAGTGCGTGAAAACATCGGGGTGATTGCACGGTGGCACGAACTTCTCGGTGCTCCAGTCGAGGACACTCGGCGGGCCCGAGAGGTCGACCAACACCATCTGGTTCCGCGACCGGCCGTCAACATCCGTGAAATTACCCCCGGCCACCAGGGTCTCCCCGGCCGGTGACACGTCGATGGTCCAAACATACGAACTGGTGTTGTGCCGCCCCCCGGTGGCGTTGACGGCGAAGGTCGGATCGATCTCCCCCGTACTGGCATGCAGTCGGGCGAGCCCGGCGTGCGGAGCGCCGTTCACCCAGTTGAAGGCGCCCGCCAGATAGAGCCAGTCGCCGTGTAGCACCATGTCCCGCACGACGCCACCGTCGGAGCGGCCCACCCAGCTGCCGACGGTGGCGCCGGTACTCGGGTCGAGCGCCACCAGATTCTTCCGGGACACCCCGTTGGCGTTCCGGAACGCCCCACCAACGATCAACGTGTCGTTCGGACCGACGATCAAGGTGTTCACCGCGCCGTCAAGCACCGGCAGGAAGGTCGTCGAGATCGCCCCGGTGGCCCTGTCGTAGCCGAACAGGTGGCGCCGGGTGGTCCACGCCGCAGTCGGGTCCGGTCGGACCTGGGTGAAGGTGCCCCCGACGTACACCGTCGAGCCGATCTGCGCGAAGGCACGGACCTCGCCGTCACGGGCGTGTGGTGTCTGGTCAACCGGATCGCTCGCCACCAGGACCTGCGTCTCGGGCACCGGCGGAACGGTGGCGGAGGCCGCGGTTGGTACGAGCAACGCGGCCGCGACGGTTACCGCGCAGAGCACAGCCGTCCGAACAGGGCGACCCGAAACCTGCCGACGAAGCGAAAAGCCCGCCACGCTATACCTCCACGGGGTGCGAACTCGGGTAGCCTGCCTTGCCCCACCCGGTCAGCGATATCCACCGATTGGCTAGCACTTGCCCCGCCGCCCCGGCAGTCCGACCGCGCCCAGCCTCCCCGCCCGGCGCACGACACCGCCGGATCGCCCCCTGGCGCCGGACGAGTCGCCGCTGCGGGAGTCAGCCAGCCCGAGCCGCGGTGAGGGCGGCGGCCATCGCCGCCCGCGGCGCCGGCACCCCGGTGAACTGCTCAAACTGACCGACCGCCTGGGCCAGCAGCAAATCCAGACCAGAGCAGACCCGGCAGCCGGCGGTCTGCGCCGCGGCCGCGAGCGCGGTCGGCCAGGGGTCATAGAGGGCGTCGAAGAGCACGGTGGCAGGCCGCCACGCCACCGCCGTGGCGAGCGGATCGGCGGCCCCGGCCGGCACGGTCGAGATCACCACCTCGGCGGAGCAGGCCGCAACAGCATCGGCCCAGGGAACTCCGGTCAGCGGCACGCCCACCGCCGCGGCCACCGGACGCAACTCGGCAATCGCCGTCTTCCGCCGGGCCACCACGGTCACCGTCCGGGCCCGCAGCGCCGCCGCCGCGGCCACCGCCGCCCGGGCGGTACCACCGGCACCGAGCACCGTCAGCGTCGACTCCGGGCGAACCCCGGCCGCGGTCAGCACCTCCACCATGCCGGCGACATCGGTGTTATCCGCGTGCCAGGAGCCGTCCGCCCGACGTACCAGGGTGTTGGCCGCGCCGACAGCGGCCGCGACCGGCGACGCCGTTGCGGCCACCGCGAGCGCCGTCTCCTTGCCCGGCATCGTGACCGAGAGCCCCGCCCACTCCCGGCCCAGGCCGGCGACCAGAGCCGGCAGCTGCGCCTGGGCGCACTCGAAGCGGGTGTACGACCAGTCGTCCAGGCCCACCGCGGCGTAGCCGGCGTTGTGGATCATCGGAGAGAGGGAGTGCGCGATCGGGTCGCCGACCACCGCCGCCCGCCTACGCTCAGATGACACCCGCCTCCCTCGCCTTGGCCTCGTTGCGCAGTTGCTCCTCGTAGGTTTCCGCGAAGGCGGACTCCCCCTCCTTGTTGATCGCGACGAAGAAGAGCCACTTTCCGGGCGGCGGATCCATGGCGCCTTCCAACGCCAGCCGACCCGGGTTGTTGATCGGCGTGGGGATCAGACCCTTGAGCTTGCGGCTGTACGGGCTCTTGGTGTCGAGCAGCTCATCCTGGGTCATCTCGGCCGAGGTCTTGGTCTCCTGGCCGGTCAACTCCAGGTAGTAGTTGACCGTGACATCCATCTCCAGGCAGTTGCACTGGAACTCGCCGTAGACCCGGTTGTAGGCGACCCGGGCAACCTTGCCGAGGTCCTCCGGCGTGCCCGCCTCGGCCTGGGCGAGCGACGCGACGATCAGCGCCTCGTACGGCGCGATCTGGCGTTCGTTCTGCACCCGGTCCACGAACTCCAGCTCCTCGGCGACGGTGAGGAATCGCTCCACCATCAGCGCGAGAATCGACTCAGCCGTGGGGTCCGGGGGAAGCTCGTAGGTGTCGGGGAAGAGGAAGCCCTCGATCGACGGCTCGACCGTCCGGTCATCCGTCCGCTTGAACCACCACTCCGGCACCCCGAGCGCGAGCGGATCCTTCGCCGCCGCCTCGAACTCCTCCGCCGGGATCTCCGTCTCCTCGGCGAGCAGCTTGTAGATGCTCTTCGCGGTCCGCCCCTCCGGCACAGTGAGCCCGTTCACGACCCGGTTCTTCGGGTCCAGCATCGCGGCCACGGCGTACTCGCCACTCATCTGCTTACGCAACTCGTACTGGCCGGGCTGGATGTTCTTGCTCTGGCTGTTGTCCTCCGCCGCATTGACAAAAGCCTTGGTGCTCTTGACCACCCCGGCCTCGTAGAGGGTGACCGCGATGGCGGCGATCGGGGCACCCTCCGGGATCTCGACCGTCACCGCCTCGGTCCCGGAACCATCGTAGTCTGGCGTGCCGAGCAGTCCCTGAATCCGTTCGAAGCCGTAGTAGGCGCCACCACCGAGGCCGCCGAGTAGAGTCAGGGTCAGCAGCAGGGCCAACACGGTCTTGCCGCGCCCGCCGCCCGAGCCGCGCTCTCGCTGGCGCTGACGCTTACGCACGTAGCCGCGCCGATGCCGGCCCTTCTCTCCCCGATCGGCATCAAAACCGGGGTCCAACTCCTCGATCATTGCATCCGCCTCCGCTGCGCATCGAGCCAGCTCTGCAGGATTTCCACCGCGGCCGCCTGGTCCACCACCGCCCGCTGCCGCCGCCCCCGAACGCCACGCTCGGCAAGCCTACGGCTAGCCACCACCGTCGACATCCGCTCGTCGGCGAACGTCACCGGCACAGGCGAAATCACCTCGACCAGACGGCCGACATACGTCTGCACGTGTACGGCGGCGGGGCCCTGCCGACCGGCGAGAGTCACCGGCAGGCCAACCACCACCTCGACCGCCTCGTGTTCGGTCACCAACGCGGCCAGCTCGGCCATGTCGCTGGGAACCGCCTCCGGCGCGGCGGTGCGATCCCGGGCCAGGGTGACCAGCGGGGTAGCCAGGACGCCGTGCGGGTCGGACCGAGCCACGCCGACCCGGACCTGTCCGACATCCACCCCGAGGCGTACGCCCCGGGACCACTGCGCCACGAATGGTCACCTCCCTGAGAGAACGAACGGGCTGCACCTCTGGCACCGGGTATCCCCCGGCACCTTACGCCCCGGCGATGGCATTCTCGACAGTGCGAAGCAGCCCCGGCGCCTCCGCCGCCGGCAGACCGCCCCCCTGGGCCAACTCGGGGCTGCCCCCACCCCGACCGGCGAAGGCTGTCTTGACCAGATCCGCCGCCGACAGCCCCTGACTCCGGGCAGCGGGGTTGACCGCCACCACCAGCGAAGCCTTGCCGTTCGCCCGGGCCGCCACCGCGACCACCGCCGGACGCGCCGGATCGATCCGGCCACGGATCTCCTGCGCGAGAGTCCGCACATCATTACCGGCCGCGCCCTCGGGCGCCTCGGTCCCGACGTACGCCACCCCACGCACCTCGGTCGCCTGGGCGGCGAGGGCCGCCGCGCCACCGAGCACCAGCTGCGCGCGCAGCTTCTCCAGCTCCTTCTCGGCGTCGCGCAGCTGGGTTACGGTCTGCTCCACCCGCTCCGCGACCTGGTCGGACGGGACCCGGTACAGCTCGGCGAGGCGGGCCACCAGCAGGTGCTCGCGGGCCAGGAAGTTGAACGCGTCGATCCCGACCAACGCCTCGACCCGGCGCACCCCGGACCCGATCGACGACTCAGAGAGGATCTTCACCAGGCCGAGCTGGCCGGAGCGGCCCACGTGGGTACCACCACACAGCTCGCGCGCGTAGTCACCGACCTCGACGACTCGCACCTGCTCGCCGTACTTCTCGCCGAAGAGCGCCATCGCACCGATCCGCCGCGCCTCGGCCAGCGAGGTGACGAACGCACGCACCTCCAGGTCGGCCAGGAGCGCCTCGTTGACCTGCTGTTCCACATCCCGCAGGACGCTCGGCGCGACCCCGGTCGGGGTGTTGAAGTCAAACCGGAGCCGCCCCGGCGCGTTCAGCGAACCAGCCTGGGTGGCGGACTCGCCGAGGAAGTTACGCATGGTCTGGTGCACGAGGTGGGTCGCGGTGTGCGACCGGGAGATCGCCCGACGGCGATCGGTGTCGATCTCGGCGAAGCCGGTCTCGCCCGCCCGCACCTCGCCCCGCAGCACCCGGGCCCGGTGGACGATCAACCCCGGCACCGGCTGCTGCACGTCGAGGACCTCCACCTGGCCCCCACCGACGGTGATCGCGCCGAGATCCGGCTGCTGGCCACCACCCTCGGCGTAGAACGGGGTGGTGTCGAGTACCAGTTCGACCGTCTCGCCCTCGACCGCCACGGCGTGCGGGTTGGCCGTGCCGAGCACGGCCCGGACCGTCGACTCGCGGGAAACCTCCTGGTAGCCGGTGAAGGTGACCGGGCCGCCCTCGTCCAGCACCGTCCGGTACGCGGAAAGGTCCACGTGCCCCGTCTTACGGGCCTGCGCGTCGGCCTTCGCCCGCGCCCGCTGGTCGGCCATCAGCCGACGGAAGCCCTCGGCATCGACCTGCAGACCCTGCTCGCTGGCGATCTCGAGAGTCAGGTCGATCGGGAAGCCGTACGTGTCGTGCAGCTGAAAGGCCTTCGCGCCGGAGATCGCCCGCCGGCCCGCGGTGCGGGTCTCGGCGATGGCGGTGTCCAGGATCGTGGTGCCGGCGCGCAGCGTGGACAGGAACGCATCCTCCTCCGCGTACGCGTAGTCGGCGATCCGGCCGAAGTCCGTCGCCAGCTCCGGGTACGACGGGGCCATGCAGTCGCGGGCCACCGGCAGCAGCTCGGGCATCGCCCGTTCCTGCCAGCCCAGCAGCCGGATCGACCGGATCGCCCGACGCATGATGCGGCGCAGCACGTAGCCCCGCCCCTCATTACTCGGGGTTACCCCGTCCCCGATCAGCATCAGTGCGGTGCGGACGTGGTCGGCGACGACCCGCAACCGGACATCGTCCGGGTGCGACTCGCTGGCGACCTGACTGGAGTGCGCGCCGTACCGCTTGCCGGTCAGCTCGGCGGCCTTGGCCAGGATCGGCCGCACCTCGTCGATCTCGTAGAGGTTGTCCACGCCCTGGAGGATGGACGCCATCCGCTCCAGGCCCATCCCGGTGTCGATGTTCTTCGCCGGCAGGTCGCCGAGGATCGGGTAGTCCTCCTTGCCGGTACCCGGGCCCCGCTCGAACTGCATGAAGACGAGGTTCCAGAACTCCACGTAGCGGTCCTCGTCAACCGCCGGGCCGCCCTCCCGCCCGTACTCGGGGCCGCGGTCGTAGAACAGCTCGGAGCACGGGCCGCACGGGCCGGGGATGCCCATCGACCAGAAGTTGTCGGCCTTGCCCCGGCGCACGATCCGATCCGCCGGCACCCCGACCGACCGCCAGATCTGGAACGCCTCGTCGTCGTCGTGGTAGACAGTCGGCCAGATCCGCTCCGGGTCGAGCCCGAGCCCCCCGGCGCCAACCGGCTTGGTGGACAGGTCCCAGGCCAGCCGGATCGCCTCGTCCTTGAAGTAGTCCCCGAACGAGAAGTTGCCGTTCATCTGGAAGAACGTGCCGTGCCGGCTGGTCTTGCCCACCTCGTCGATATCCGGCGTGCGGAGGCACTTCTGCACGCTGGCCGCCCGCCGGTAGGGCGCGGTCTGCTGCCCCAGGAAGTACGGGACGAACTGCATCATGCCGGCGGCGACGAACAGCAGGTTCGGGTCGCTGATGGCGGGCAGCGGAGCGGACGGCACCACGGCGTGACCGTTCGCCTCAAAATGCGCGAGGTACCGCCGCCTGATCTCCGCCGTCTTCATCGCTGGTACTCCTCCGGGAAAATCTCTCGGTCGCCGGTGCGCGGATATTCCCGCAGGTCGGCGACGGTGTCATCGAACGCCTCGCCGCGCGCGAAGGCCTCGTGAATCTCCTGCTCGCGCTCGGCCATTCCGATCCGGACGTCCGACACGAAGCTACGTACCGAATCGGCCAGGCCGCCAGCGGATTCGGACAGCCCGCCGGCGATCCCGGCCGGCGTGTAGGCGTGGGCCGTCTGGGTGGCCTTGCGAACCACCAGCACGCCCACGGCCAGCCCGATGCCCAGCCAGAACAACCGCCTCATGCTCTCCCCCTCCTGCTCGCCCGGCGCTGCTCAGCGGCGGCCGCGACGGCCCCGCTGTTGCTGCTTGATGGTGTCCCGGACCTCACGTTCGGTCTCCGCATGCCGGCGGGCGGCCGTCGCCCGGCGCACTCCGTAGCCGAAGGCGGCCACCTTGACCAGCGGGCTCGCGGCGGCGGCGGAGACGATCGTGGCGAGGTTGGCGACGTTGGCGGTGATGCTCTGCGCGTGGTTGGTCATGGTATCGACCTTGGCGAGCTGGAGGTTCACCCCATCCAACGAGGTCTGCACCTGATCCAGGGCGGTATTGACGTTCTTCACCGTGGTGTTGACCTCGCCGAGCAGCGGCGCGGTACGATCATTGACGTCGTTGATCATCCGGGTGGCCGCGTCCACCGTGTGCCGCAGCCGCAGGATTGGCAGCACCAGGATCAACACCAGCATCGCGAACGCGATCGCCGCGATCAGCGCCGCGACTTCTCCAAGGTCCACGCCTGTCCTCCTCAAGCCGAATCCGCGGGCACCGGACGTTTCGCAGCAAGCCGCTTCGTCCCCACGCCCGTGCCGCGCGCCCCGGCCACTGGTCGGCCGGAGGCAGGCGGGTCTGCCAGCCCAGACCCTACCGTCCGTGATGGAGACCGCCTCAGGATGGTGAGGGGGTCGGTTCACCGAGCGGATCCACGGACGAGGTGGGGAAGGGGTCCTCACCGGTGAGCGACGGATCGGTGCTCGGCTGCGGTCTCGTCCGGTCGTCGTCGATGGCGTTACGCACCTTCACCGATACCAACGAGCCGGCGCACTCCTCCGCCTGGGTTGACGGATCCGGGGACGGCACGAGCGCCGGCTCCCCGTCGATTGGCGGCGGGACACAGGCTGGCTCGCGTACCCACAGATCGAGGGTCAGCTCATCCCGCTGCCAGCAGGTGTAACTGCCCTTCGCCGATTGCTCGGGGCAGCGGTCGACCTGCCACGGCCGCCAGCCCTCCCCGCGCAGCGACGCCTCGTAGACCTGGACCGTCTCCTCCGGAGACCGTTCCGAGACCACGGTGCGCTCGCGCAGTCGACAGTCCAGTAGACACCAGCGACTGCCACTGACATCGTCAACCGTCTCGGTCGCTGCCCAACTGGGAACCGCCAACTGGTCGAGGGTGGCAAAGACCGGGTCACGGCTCAGCGTCCGTAGCCCGAAGACGGCCGGAACAACACCGAGCAGCACGACACTGGCCAGCGCCAGGGCTCCCGTCCGGAGCCGTTGCTGCGGCTGCCGGCGCAGGTACGAGCGGGCTCCGCCGGGTCCGTCCGGCACGGTGGTGTCGACCGCGGGGGGTTCTGCCCCGCCGCGCGGCGGCCCGTCCGGCACGGCCTCGAATGGGGCCGGCGGGACGCCTTGGGGCGTGGCCCGGGCCGGCTCCCGTGATGGTGGCAGCGCGCGACCCGACGGTCGCTCGTCCACGCCGGGACGGGGGCCGGCCGGGCGGGCCGTCGCAGCCACGGGTCGCGGACCAGCTGGCGCGTCGCCGGGTCGGGCTACGCCGGGTGGTGCCGCCAGCCCGGGTCGACCGTCCGGGTCGCCGGGGCGGGCTACGCCGGGTGGCGGAGCTCCGCCTGGTGCCGGAGTCGGCGGGCCGACGTGCCGCGGGGCAACCGCGCGCGGGGACGGCCCAGCGGTGGCCCGTGGCGGTGGCTGGTCCGGACGGACCGGACGGACAGCACCCGGGCCGGACGGAGGCGGCTCACCGATCGCGCCGCTCGCGGCGGCGGACGGGCGGGGCCGCTCGGCAGCCGGTCCAGCGGGCGGGTGTGGCCGGGCGGGGCCAGCCGCTCCCGGGTGCGGACCGGCGGGGCCGGGCCGCGCCCGGCCGGCGGCGGGACCGCCCCGGGACTGTTCGGGTCCGGAACTCGGACCGTCAGCGGGTGCCCGACCCTCGGCGGACGGCGCGCTTCGTGGGGCGACCGGCGAGCCCGGGGGGACCGCCGGTTGATTCAGGGAACGCAGCGTGGGGTCGGTCTGGTGGGGGGTACGGCCGGCCTGCCGCAGCCAGTCGGCGGGCCGCTTCGGTCGATTGCGCCGGCCCTCGCCGGTGGCCGGTTCAACGCTGTCGGTACGCGGGCTCGGGATGTCGGTGTTCATCGCAGCGGTGGCCCGCCCCGGGCCGCCCTCGGGGGCGGATGGGCGGCCCCGCGGTACCAGGGTGTCCTCCCCCGGCGTCTCCCGTCGGCCATGCCGGGCGACACCACCGGACGGCGGGGCAGCACGATGACCGGCTGACCTGCCGCCCTCGGCTGGCGCACGGTGTCCACCTGCGGCGGAAGAGATTCCGCCGGTAGGGTCGCCGGCCCGGCCAGGGGCTGCCGGCGGGGTGCCCGGAGCGCCCATCGACTCACCGGTGCCCCGTCCGCCGCCCCGGCCGGCTGGTGGGGCGAGGCTGGGCTGGGACGCAGCGGCGGCCGGAGGACGGGCCGGCGCCGCCGGGCGGCTGCGGCCGACTGGCTCGGCGGCCGGCGGGCCGGGCGGGCCACCGCGCCCGTGGGCCTCGGGGCCCGAGGGGCCGGGAGGGGCGGGCGGCCGGGGAGGTGTGGAAGGAGCGGAAGGGCCAGGCGGGCCACCACGTCCGTGGGCCCGCGCGGCCAAGGGCCCAGGAGGAGCCGCGGGCCCAGGAGGAGCCGCGGGCCCAGGAGGAGCCGCGGGCCCAGGAGGAGCCGCGGGCCCAGGAGGAGCGGGAGGCCCCGGCGGAGCGGGGAGCCGGCCGGCATCGGAACGCGGACGCGGCGCTTCGGGCACGTCTCGCCGCACGGGCGGGGTCGCCCCAGTGCCGCTCGGGCCCGGATCGGCAGCGAGGCGCTGCGGCGGCGTGGCCGGACCCGGCCCGCCCTCCGGGCCCAGCTCCCCCCGCTGCGCCTTGGCCGTACGCAGATCATCGATCCAGCCGAGCTCCTCGCCGCTGACCGGTTCGGCGGCAGCGGCCTCGGCCTTTCCGCGCCCCCAGCGGCGCCCCTTGCGCCGCTGGTCGGCGTTCTCCTCGGGCTGGTCCGCTCCACGCGACTTCACTGCTGCCCCTCCTCAGTGGCGTCCACGCCACCCTCGTACGCCCCGTCGTCACCCGGTCTTTCGGGTTGGCGGCCGTTACCCGCCCCGGTGCCGCGGCGCGCCGCCGGCCGGCGATCATTCGCCGGCCGGCGAATGATCCGGCGCAGCAGCGACAGCCGATCGGCGACGGCTCGCTCGGCCCCGTGCTGGCTAGGCCGGTAGTAGTCGGTGCCGACGAGGTCGTCCGGCACGTACTGCTGGTTGACCACACCCCGCTGGTCGTCGTGGGGATAGCGGTAGCCGGTGCCGTGGCCGAGCCCTTTGGCGCCGGGGTAGTGCGCGTCCCGTAGCCCGCGCGGCACCGCCCCACCCCGACCAGCCCGGACATCGGCGAGGGCCGCCCCGATGGCGGTGGTCGCCGAGTTCGACTTCGGGGCCGTGGCCAGGTGGATCACCGCCTGGGCGAGGTTGAGCTGGGCCTCCGGCAGGCCGACGTACTCCACGGCGTGGGCGGCGGCGGTCGCCACGCCGAGCGCACCCGGGTCGGCCAGGCCGACATCCTCGCTGGCGAAGATGACCATCCGTCGGGCGATGAACCGCGGGTCCTCGCCGGCGACCAGCATCCGGGCCAGCCAGTGCAGCGCCGCGTCCACGTCGGAGCCGCGCATGCTCTTGATGAAGGCGCTGGTCACGTCGTAGTGGCTGTCGCCGTCGCGGTCGTAGCGGACGGCGGCGCTGTCCACCGCCTGCTCGGCGGTGGCCAGATCGATGCGGTTGGCGCCGACCGCGGTGGCGGAGGCGGCCGCGGCCTCCAGAGCGGTGAGTGCCTTGCGGACGTCACCGGCGGCAAGCCGGACCAGATGTTCCTCGGCCTCCGGGGCGAGGGCGGGCGTACCGCCCAGGCCTCGCTCGTCAGCGACGGCACGACGGAGCAGGCTACGCACCGCGTCGTCATCCAGCGGCTGCAGGGTGAGGAGCACGCACCGGGACAACAGCGGCGAGATGACGGAGAAGTACGGGTTCTCGGTCGTCGCCGCCAGCAGCGTGACGGTCCGGTCCTCGACCGCGGCGAGGAGCGAATCCTGTTGGGTCTTGCTGAACCGGTGCACCTCGTCAATAAAGAGCACGGTCTGCGGGCCACCGGCGCGGCGCTGCCGGCGGGCAACGTCGATGACGGCACGGACGTCCTTCACCCCGGCGTTCAGCGCCGACATCGCCACGAAACGACGGTCGGTGGCTCCGGCCACCAGGTGTGCGATGGTGGTCTTCCCACTGCCGGGCGGCCCCCAGAGGATCACCGACATCGGCGCGGCCCCGGAGACGAGTTGGTGTAACGGCGCGCCGGGGGCACGCAGGTGGTCCTGGCCGATCAGTTCATCAAGCCCGGTCGGGCGCAACCGGACGGCCAGCGGCGCATCCTGGCCGACCGGCGTGAACCCGGTCATGCCGGCAGCACCCGCGGGCGCGACCGTCGCGGCGGCGGGCTCTCCGAAGGAGAAGAGGGCGTCAGGATCCATCACGGGAACAGTACCGGGCGCGGCCGGGGTCAACAGAATCAGCGCCGCCGGGCGGAGCTGACCTGCCCCTCCGGTCCGGCCGGTGCCACCGGCAGCGCGAGGCGGCCGGTGGCACCACCCTCACCGCCGGGCCGCGCCCGCGCCGGTGGTTGGGTCACCAGCGCGGGCCGGGGGCGCGCCGGGCTGCCCGCTGACCGGCGCCGGAGGCTCGGGCTGGGTCGCCGGCGCCGACGGCTCGGGCGACGCGGCGGCCGTCGGCACACCGGCCGGGGTGGGGGAAGCGTTGCGGCTCGCCCGCCAGGCGGGCAGGTACAGCGGCGCGGCGATCGCGAGCACGACCGCGCCGGCCAACATCGCGACGCCGACGCCGGCCCGGTCGGCGACCAGGCCGAGCACGATCCCCCCGGCGGCACCGGCGGGCATGGCCACCATCGAGTTCAGGGAGACCACACTGGTTCGGTACGGCCCGTCGACCTGCCGGTGCACCAGCCCCATGTGCAACGGGTTCGAGGCGCCGTGCACGGCATAGCACACGACGAAGGCGACCAGCACGCCGACCGGGCCGGCGAGCAGCGCCATCCCGACCACGGTGACGCCCTGCGTGATCCGCAGCAGCGCCGCGGCGGGGGCGGCGCCCAGCCACCGGGTGAGCAGCGGGGTCACCGCCGCGCCGCCGGCGCTCGCGAGCCAGGCCACCATCGTTGCCGGACCGAGCAGCGCCCCGGCTCGGTCGGGGTCGCCGAGCACCTCGGCGAGGCGGGCCGGCAGGAGAGCTTCGAACGTAATCATGCCGAAGCCCCAGAAAACCTCGACCGAGAGCAGGGCGAGCAGCACCCGGGAACGGCGCACCAGCCCCACCGCCTCGCCGACCATCCGCGGAGCCCGCGCAATCGACGCGCGGAGTGCCGACGGCCCGGCGGCGGCACTCCGCTCGCGCAGCAGGGCGAGCAGGGCCAGCAGCCCGACCACCTGCAACCCCACGGCGACCACGATCGGCATAGTCAATGCAGTGACCGGGCCAACCGGGCCGAGCGCGACCAGCCCGCCACTGAGCAGTGCGCCGGCCGCCATGGCGACGCCGAGCGCCGTCCCGCCCTGACTCAGGCCCCGCTCATACTCGGCATCGGGGTCGGCGGCGAGCGTGCTGTCCACGAACCACGACTCGAGCGGGCCGCTGTCCAGCGCCCGGTAGACCCCCTGCAACGCCCACACCGCCACCAGTAGGGCGAACGAGTCAGCCACGACGAAGAGCGCTATGGAGACGAGGTTGACCACCGCGGCGAGCACCAGCACCGGCCGGCGTCCCACGGCGTCGGCGAGCCCGGCGGTCGGCAACTCGAGCACGAGGACGAGGACACCCTGGGCGGCGAACGCCACGCCGATCTCGGTGAGGGTGAGGCCCCGCTCCTGCATCAGCAGGACGAAGACCGGGACCAGCAGGCCGACCGGCAGCCAGCGCAGGCTGAGCAGGATGAGGTAGCGGTGCCGGACCTGATGGACCGAGAGGGTGGCCATCACGCCTCCTTCGGCAGCGGGTAGGCGGCGAGGTAGACCTGCACCCGCTCGGCGCCGGGCTCCGCCGGGTCGGCCGCCTCGCGGTATCGCTCCAGGACCTGCCAGAGTTCATCGTTGAGCGCCTTCAGCCGGTCTACCGGGAGGGTAAGGAAGGCGTCGCCCATCCCGAAGGCGTCCCGCCACTCCGACGACCACTGGCTCTGCGCCGCGTACCACCGCTGCGCCTGCTCGGACAGCAGGCGCACCTGGTGGCCCTGGATCCACTCCAGGGCGGCGCGGGCGTCCGGATCGTCGTCGAAGTCGGTGGGCTCGAAGTCGCTGATCTCGTGCGCGGCCCGCCACCAGCGCTGCCGGCCGGTGCCCCGGTCGGGATCCTCGGCGACCAGCCCCACATCGGCGAGCTGACGCAGGTGGTAGCTGGTGGCACCGGTGTTGGTGTCGAGCTGTTCGGCCAGCATGGTGGCGGTCGCCGAGCCCTGCACCCGCAGCGCCCCGAGGAGCCGGATCCGCAGCGGGTGCGCCAGCACCCGAATCTGCCGGTGGTCGATGTGCACCACGCGCGGGGTCGGCCCGGCCCGTTCCCGATCATCAGTCATGCTTGCACACTATCTCTGCACAACTTCTATGCACAAGAGTTTTGCATATAAGTTGTGCAGCCTCTCTACCTCGACGGCCCCGCACCCGCTCAGGCCGACCGGGCGCCGAGCAGCGCCCGTCCCGACCGGATTCCCGGCACACAACAGTGGCGGCCCGGCAAGAGCCGAGCCGCCACTGGAATGACCAACGAGGCGATCAGGTGGGGTCGGCCACCGGAGCAGCCGGGCCGGCGGTGCCGGCCTGCGCCCGCGCCTCGGGCTTGGGCCGGGCGTCCACGCCCGCCTCCAGGCGCTGCGCCGCGGTGATCGGGGTCGGCGCCGCGGTCAACGGGTCGAACCCGCCGCGGGTCTTCGGGAAGGCGATAACCTCACGGATCGAGTCGGCGCCAGCAAGCAGCATGCAGACCCGGTCCCAACCGAAGGCGATCCCGCCGTGCGGCGGCGCGCCGTACTTGAACGCCTCCAGCAGGAAGCCGAACTTGTCCTCCGCCTGCTCGGGGGTGATGCCGAGCAGGTCGAAGACCCGCTGCTGCACGTCGTCGCGGTGGATCCGGATCGAGCCGCCGCCGATCTCGTTTCCGTTGCAGACGATGTCGTACGCGTACGCGAGCGCCCGGTCCGGCGCCTCCTCGAAGCGGTCCACCCACTCGGCGTTCGGCGCGGTGAACGGATGATGCACCGCGGTCCAGCCGCTCGCTCCGCCCTCCGCGCCATCGGTAACCCGCTCGAACATCGGCGCGTCAACCACCCAGCAGAACGCCCAGGCGCTCTCGTCAACCAGCTTCGCCCGGCGGGCGATCTCCACCCGGGCCGCGCCGAGCAGCTCCTGCGCCGCCCGGCTCTCCGCGCCGGCGGCGAAGAAGATCGCGTCGCCGGGCTTCGCGCCGACCGCGTCGGCCAGACCCGCCAGGTGCTCGGTGGAGAGGTTCTTGGCGACCGGGCCCCGCGCCTCACCCGTCTCGGCGTCGAGCACCACGTACGCCAGGCCCTTCGCACCCCGCGCCTTGGCCCAGTCCTGCCAGCCGTCCAACTCCTTACGGGACTGCGCCGCACCACCGGGCATCACGACCGCACCGACGTAGCCGCCCGCCTCGATCGCACTGGCGAAGACCCGGAACCGGGTGCCGCGCAGGTAGTCGGTCAGCTCGGTCAACTCCACCCCGTAGCGCAGGTCCGGCTTGTCTGAACCGTACCGGGCCATGGCCTCGTGCCAGGTGATCCGCGGGATCGGCCGGGTGATCTGGTGGCCGGCCAGTTCCCGCCATAGCCGGGACACGATCGCCTCGCCGAGGTCGATCACGTCGTCCTCGGTGACGAAGGACATCTCGATGTCCAGCTGGGTGAACTCCGGCTGCCGGTCGGCGCGGAAGTCCTCGTCCCGGTAGCAGCGGGCGATCTGGTAGTACCGCTCCATCCCGCCCACCATGAGCAGCTGCTTGAACAGCTGCGGCGACTGGGGCAGCGCGTACCAGGTGCCGGGCTGCAGCCGGACCGGCACCAGGAAGTCCCGGGCCCCCTCCGGCGTCGAGCGGGTCAACGTCGGGGTCTCGATCTCCAGGAAGTCCCGCTCGTGCAGCACCGTCCGGGCGATCTGGTTGGCCGCGGAACGCAGCCGCAGGGCGTTGGCCGGGCCGCTGCGGCGCAGATCCAGATACCGGTAGCGCAGCCGGACGTCGTCACCGGCCTCGACCTGGTCGTCCACCGGCAGCGGCAGGGGCGCCGCCTCGGAGAGCACCTCCAGCTCCTCCGCCGTCACCTCGACCTCGCCGGTGGCCAGTTCCGGGTTCTCGTTGCCTTCGGGACGACGGGTCACCTCGCCGGTGACCCGGACGCAGTACTCGTTGCGCAGCACGTGGGCGTCCTCCTCGCGGAGGACGACCTGGGCCACCCCGGAACCGTCCCGCAGGTCAACAAAGATCACACCGCCGTGGTCGCGCCGGCGGGCCACCCAGCCGGCGAGCGTCACCGTGGTGCCGGCGTCCGTCGCGCGCAGGCTTCCGGCGTCATGGGTACGGATCACGGCGTGCGTCTCCCTCGTCTGCGAACGAATCTGCCCAGCAGCATCACCGGGCCGCCCCGGGGCCGCATCCTGATTTCCAGCCTGTTCCGGGGCAGAATGTCTCTGCCCCGGCATTCTGTCAGGGCTACCGCACCGCCGGTTGCCGGGTGCGCGGAAGGAGGGCCCGCCGCGCGCCGAACCTGGGTAGGTGCCGCGCGCCAGGAGCGGTGGCGCCGCGCCCCGGGCCGTCAGGTCCGGGCGGCCTGTCGGGCGCGACGGGCGTCGCGCTTCTCCTCGAACCGGGACGCGGCGAGCTCCAGGCCGTCGAGGTGGGCCCCGATTTGGTCCCGGGCCGCCTCGCCGTCCGCATTCAGGCCCGACACCTCGAAGATGTCCCACTGCCGCAGCACCGGCAACACCACCTCGTCCCGATGCTGACGCAGGTCGTAGATGCCGGCCAGAGCGATCGCGACGGACTTCCGGGCGAACCCCTCGATGCCGTTGCCCGGCATCTGGAACTCGGCCAGCACATCGGCCACCGCCCGCATCGTCTGACTGGGAGCCAGCTCGAGGGCGGCGGCGAGCAGGTTTCGGTAGAAGAGCATGTGCAGGTTCTCATCGGTGGCGATTCGCGCCAACAGCGCCTCGCAGTGCGGATCGCCGGTGGCCCGGCCGGTGTTCCGGTGCGAGATCCGGGTGGCCAACTCCTGGAACGACACGTACGCGAGCGAGTGCAGCATCTCCTCGTCGTGCGCGTTGCGGTAGCCGGCCGACATGTGCGTCATCCGGGCCCGCTCCAGGGCCACCGGGTCGACCGCCCGGGTCACCGTCAGGTAGTCCCGGATCGCGATGCCGTGCCGCGCCTCCTCGGCCGTCCACCGGTGCACCCAGGTCCCCCAGGCCCCGTCCCGACCAAAGAGCGTGGCGATCTGGTGGTGGTACGAGGGCAGGTTGTCCTCGGTGAGCAGGTTGACGATCAACGCGGTACGGGCGACCTCGGGCAACGGTGAGTCAGCCGGCGCCCACGCCTGCCCCCCGAGCGGACCGTCGAAGGTCCGCCCCTCACTCCAGGGCACGTACTCGTGCGGGAACCACTCCTTCGCGATCGACAGATGCCGGTCGAGGTTCTTCTCCACGACGACTTCCAGCTCGTGCAGGAGGGCGGTCTGGCTGAGGACGGTCATTCGGGTCTCCCTACGGCGGCGTAACTTACGCCACCGTAGGTCCGATCGTCGGTACGCGCCAGTAGCGTCCCAGGGCGCGCCCCGGAACAGCACCTTCCTGCCGAAACATCCACACCCCGGCCGCACGAGCGCCGGCGGTCGCGGAAACTCAGCTCACCACCGGCCGCAGGTCCGCCGCGGGCGGCTGCCACACCTCGGCCCGCGCCGACACCTGCGCACCGGTACGGATGTCCTTGACCTCGTCGGCGCCCTCGTCCGTGCCGGGGAACCACACGTACGGGATGCCCCGCCGCTCGGCGTAGCGAATCTGCTTGCCGAACTTCGCCGCGCTCGGCGCGACCTCGGTGCAGATGCCCCGGGCCCGCAGCGCCTCGGCGACCCGGTTACTCACCGCCCGCTGCGCCTCGCTGGTCACCGCCACCACCACACAGGTGGGGACCGGGCGGGAAATACTCAGCGCCCCGGCACCGAAGAGCAGGCCGAGCAGCCGGGTCACCCCGATCGAGATGCCCACTCCCGGGAACGCGACGGCACCGGCGCTGGCCAGGTTGTCGTACCGGCCGCCGGAGCAGATCGAGCCGAAGCGCTCGTACCCGACCAGCTGCGTCTCGTAGACGGTCCCGGTGTAGTAGTCCAGGCCGCGGGCGATGCGCAGGTCGGCGACGCAGAGGCCGGGCGCGTGCTCGGCGGCGGTCTGCATCACCTGGACCAGCTCCGCGAGGCCCTCGTCGAGCAGCGGGTGACTGACCCCGAGCGCGTTCACCGCGTCGGCGAACGACGCGTCCGGCGCCGAGATCTCCGCCAGCGCCAGCACGGCCTTCGCCTGCGCCTCGGTCGCCCCGGCCGTGGCGGTCAGGAGGTCGGCCACCCGGGCCGGGCCGACCCTGTCCAGCCTGTCGACCGCGCGCAGCGCCGCCTCCGGGTCGCTGATCCCCACCCCCCGGTAGAAGCCCTCGCAGATCTTGCGGTTGTTGACCTGGATCCGCACCGGCGGAATCGGCAGCGACCGCAGCGCGTCCCCGATCACCAGCGGCATCTCGGCCTCGTGGTGCGGCGCCAACGTGTCCCGGTCAACGATGTCGATGTCCGCCTGCAGGAACTCCCGGTAGCGGCCCTCCTGCGGTCGCTCGCCCCGCCACACCTTCTGGATCTGGTAGCGGCGGAACGGGAACTGGAGCTTGCCGGCGTTCTCCAGCACGTACCGGGCGAATGGCACGGTCAGGTCGAAGTGCAGGCCAAGAGCGTCGTCGCCGGCCGGTCCGTCGGGGTCGGCCTGCAGCCGCCGGAGCAGGTAGACCTCCTTGGAGGTCTCCCCCTTGCGCAGCAACTGGTCGAGCGGCTCGACCGCGCGGGTCTCCAGTGGGGCGAACCCGTACCGCTCGAAGGTGTCCCGGATCCGCTCCAGGACGGACTGCTCGATCATCCGCTGGGCGGGCGTCCACTCCGGGAAGCCGGAGATCGGCGTGGGCTTACTCATGGTGCTCCGTTCGCGAACCCCGCGCGGTCCACGCGGGGGAAAGAGGATCCGGCGGCTACCGGCCGCGGGCAGGGGCCGCCGGTCGCGCCTGCGCGCCCGCGACCTCGAGGAGGTACGGGTTGGCGGCGCGTTCCCGGCCAATCGTCGTGGTGGGACCGTGGCCGGGCAGCACGACCGTGTCGTCCG
Source organism: Salinispora goodfellowii (assembly GCF_059570675.1). NCBI lineage: Bacteria > Bacillati > Actinomycetota > Actinomycetes > Micromonosporales > Micromonosporaceae > Salinispora > Salinispora goodfellowii. The sequence continues at coordinate 103,477 of NZ_JCANTD010000001.1, forward strand.
CCAGCGGGAGGATCTTGCTCCGCAGGCTGGCGAGCATCGTCGGATGGCTGCCACCCGGCAGGTCGGTACGGCCGATCGAGCCGGCGAAGAGCACGTCACCGGAGAGGCAGAGCTCGTCTGCCTCCCAGCGGGAGCCCGCGCCGGGCAACCGGAAGAGCACCGACCCGCCGGTATGGCCCGGCGCATGGTCAACGGTGATCTCCAGCCCGGCGAGGTCGAGGGTGGCGCCGTCGGTCAGCTCGGCGACGTCCTCCGGCTCGGTGTACGGCAGCCGACCGCCGAAGAGCCCGGCCAGGTCGGCCGAGAGGCCCTTCGCCGGGTCGGCGAGGAGTTCCCGGTCGGCCGGGTGGACGTACGCGGTGACCCCACGGGCGCCGCAGACCGGCGCGACGGAGAAGGTGTGGTCGAGGTGACCGTGGGTCAACAGGACGGCGGCCGGATGCAGCCGGTGCTCGGCCAGCAGGGCGTCGAGTCGGTCGAGTACCCCGATGCCGGGATCAACCACCACACACTGCTCCCCCGGCGCCGTCGCGACCACATAGCAGTTGGTGCCGAAGGCGTCCGCGGGAAAACCGGCCACGAGCACGACGGCTCCCCTTCCCTCGAAGTGTCAGGTCGTCTGCTGAGCCTAGTCGCCGAGGAAACCAGCTCGCGCGGTGCGGCCCGGGGTGGTGGTGCGGCGAGGTCCGCGGGTCACCACCGCGCCACCTCGTACACGACAATCCCCGCCACTGGCCGTACACTCTGGCGGGCGTGTGGCATGGCACACCTGACCAACGGTCGGGCCGCCCGTCACGGAACCAGGGTAGAGGAAGGGGAGCGCGGGTGGCCTCCAGCAGGGATCGGCAGCGCAAACTGGCGCGGGCAAAACTCGACCGACAGCTGGCCCGGCGGGCCGCTCGGACCCGTCGCCGACGGCAGGTCCAGGCCGGGGTGGGCGTCGCCGTCGTCCTCGCTCTGATCGTGGCCGGCTCCGCCTGGGCACTGGGCGCCTTCGATCGGGACCCGGTCGAGAACACCGCGGCCGAGGAGATCTGCTTCTGGACCCCGGAGGACGCCACCGCCAACACCAACCTGACCGACGTCGGCACCCCGGCCACCACCGGGCTGCCGACCGAGGGGGTCCGGACGATGACGGTCGTCACGAACCAGGGCGCCCCGGTCACCGCCGAGCTGGACACCGCCGCCACCCCCTGCGCCGTCGCGAGCATCTCCCACCTGGCGGCGAACTCCTTCTACGACAACACTAAATGTCACGAAGTCACCACCGAGGGTGCGGTACGGTGCGGCGACCCGAGCGGCACCGGACTGGGCGGACCCGCCTACTCCTTCTATGACGAGAACGTGCCCACCCCGGCGGATGCCCCGGCGAGCCCGACAGCCGCGTCAGCCAGCCCGACAGCCGACCAGCCCGCGACCTACCCGAAGGGCACGGTCGCGATGGTCGGCAACCGGCCCGGCGCCAACGGAAGTCAGTTCCTGATCTTCTTCAAGGACTTCACCACCGCCGACCCGGCGTACACGGTCATTGGCCGGGTCACCGGTGGCCTGGATACGGTCGAGAAGATCGGTGCGCTACCGACCGTGGAGAATGCGGGCGGAGCGAAGGTCAAGCCGAAGGACGACGACGTGGTCATCCAGAGCCTGACGGTCACCGAGCCGGCGACACCGACCGCCACCACGTCGGCCGACCCGAGCGCCGGCTGACCGATCCCAGCCAACCCACATCGTGCAGGAGGATCCAGGCGTGACGTCCACCAATGAGCGGCAACGCGCGGCGGCCCGCGCTCGGCTCGAGAAGGAGATGGCCGAGCGGACCGCCCGGGCTCGTCGGCGTCGCCAGACCCAGGCGATCGTCGGGGCGAGCGCGGCTCTCCTCCTGGTGGTCGCCGGCACCGTCTGGCTGGTATCGAACCTCGGCGACGACTCGGCGACCGACTCGACCACCACCGCCGGCCCCACCGAGTGCGTCTTCACCGAGATCCCCGCCGACCAGCGGACCCCACAGATCAAGGATGTCGGCCTGCCGAGCACCCAGCAACCGAACACCGGCACCCAGACGCTCACCATCGACACGAACCTCGGGCAGATCACGGCCAAGGTCGACCGGTCCCAGACGCCGTGCACCAGCGCCACCTTCACCCACCTGGCCGAGCAGAACTTCTTCGACAACACCAAGTGCCACCGCCTCGTCACCGAAGGAATCAAGGTGCTCCAGTGCGGTGACCCGAGCGCGACCGGCGACGGCTGGCGGGAGACCGACGGCACCGGCGGGCCGAGCTTCCGGCTGGCCGAGGAGAACCTGCCCACGGACAAGCGGCCCCCGTACCCGGAGGGCGTTATCGCGATGGCCAACTCCGGCGCCCCCGGAAGCACCGGCAGCCAGTTCTTCATCGTCTACGGCGACTCGCCGCTCGACCCGAACTACACCGTCCTGGGCACGGTCACCGGCGGGCTGGACATCGTCAAGGAGGTCGCGGCGGCCGGCGACGACGCGGCCTACGCGCAGATGGCGGGCGGCGGACACCCGACGAAGGAGGTCACCATCACCGACCTCACGATGAGCGCGCCCCAGGGCTGACCACCCCAGCGAAAGACCGCTACGCGCCCCCGGCTTCCGGCCGGGGGCGCTCGTCGTTGTCCCGGGGCGCCCCTCCTGGTCGGGTCAGGAGCCGGAGGTGACCCGGTAGGCGTCGAAAACGCCGTCAACCTTGCGCACCGCGGCCAGCAGGTGCCCCAGATGCTTGGGGTCGGCCATCTCGAAGCTGAACCGGCTCACCGCCACCCGGTCCCGCGTGGTCGTCACGGTCGCCGAGAGGATGTTGACCCGCTCGTCGGAGAGGACCAGGCTCACGTCCGTGAGCAGCTTGTGCCGGTCGAGCGCCTCGACCTGGATGGCGACGAGGAAGGTGGACGCGCTGGTGAGCTTCCAGCCCACCTCCACGACCCGCTCCCCCTGCGCCTTGAGGTCCTCGGCGTTGGCGCAGTCGTCCCGGTGCACGCTCACGCCGCCGGAGCGGGTGACAAACCCGAACACCGAATCCGGTGGGACCGGGGTGCAGCAGCGGGCCAGCTTGATCCACACATCGCTGACGCCCCGGACCACGACACCCGGGTCGTTGCTGCTGGCCCGGCTCCGCGGCGGGCGGGTGGCCACCGCGGTCTCGGCGATGTCCTCGACCGCGCCCTCCTCACCGCCGTAGGAGGCCATCAGCTTCTGCACCACCGACTGGGCGGAGACATGGCTGTCACCGACCGCGGCATAGAGCGAGGCCACATCGGCCAGGTGGAGATCCCGGGCGATCGCCATCAGGTTGTCCGAGCTGAGCATCCGCTGCAGCGGCATGCCCTGCTTGCGCATCGCCTTGACGAGTGCGTCCTTGCCGGCCTCGATCGCCTCCTCGCGCCGCTCCTTGTTGAAGTACTGCCGGATCTTCGTGCGCGCCCGCGGGCTCTTGACGAAGCCCAGCCAGTCCTGGGTCGGGCCGGCCGTCTCCGACTTCGAGGTAAAGATCTCGATCACATCGCCGTTGGAGAGCGTCGACTCCAACGGCACCAGCTTGCCGTTGACCCGCGCCCCGATGCACTTGTGCCCCACCTCGGTGTGCACCGTGTACGCGAAGTCCACCGGCGTTGACCCCGTCGGCAGCGGAAAGACGTCGCCCTTCGGGGTGAAGACGTACACCTCCTGGCTGGACAGGTCGAAGCGCAGCGCGTCCAGGAACTCGCTCGGGTCGGCCGCCTCCCGCTGCCAGTCCAGCAGCTGCCGTAGCCAGGTCATCTCGTCGATGTGCGCCGGCGGGCCCACGACCTGGGTGCCCTTGTGCTCCTTGTACTTCCAGTGCGCGGCGATGCCGAACTCGGCGGTGCGGTGCATCGCGTACGTGCGGATCTGCATCTCCACCGGTTTGCCGGTGGGCCCGATCACCGTCGTGTGCAACGACTGGTACATGTTGAACTTCGGCATCGCGATGTAGTCCTTGAACCGGCCCGGCACCGGCTGCCAGTTCGCGTGGATCACACCCAACGCCGCGTAGCAGTCCCGCACCGTGTCGACCAGGATCCGGACACCCACCAGGTCGTAGATGTCGTTGAAGTCCCGCCCCCGCACGATCATCTTCTGGTAGATCGAGTACAGGTGCTTCGGCCGGCCGTTCACCTCCGCCCTGATCTTGGCGGACTTCAGGTCGGTGCCGACCTTCCTGGTCACCTGCCGCAGCAGCGCCTCCCGCTGCGGCTGGTGCTCCCCGATCAGCCGGTTGATCTCCTCGTACCGCTTCGGGAAGAGGGTGCCGAAGGCTAGATCCTCCAGCTCCCACTTGATCGTGTTCATACCCAGGCGATGCGCCAGCGGAGCCAGGATCTCCAGCGTCTCCTTGGACTTCTGCTCCTGCTTCGGCCGCGGCAGGAAGATCAGGGTACGCATGTTGTGTAGCCGGTCGGCCAGCTTGATGACCAGGACCCGTGGGTCCTTCGCCATGGCGACGACCATCTTGCGGATCGTCTCCGCCTTCGCCGCGTCGCCCAGCTTGACCTTGTCGAGCTTGGTCACCCCGTCCACCAGCAGCGCCACCTCGCCGCCGAAGTCGGCCCGCATCTGGTCCAGCGTGTACTCGGTGTCCTCGATCGTGTCGTGCAGCAGCGCCGCGACCAGCGTGGTGGTGTCCATGCCCAGATTGGCAAGGATGGTGGCCACCGCGAGCGGATGGGTGATGTAGGGATCGCCGGACTTACGGTACTGGCCGGAGTGCCAGCGGGCCGCCGTGTCGAAAGCGCGTTGCAACAGCCGCGCATCGGCCTTCGGGTGATTCTCCCGGTGACTTGAGATCAGCGGCTCCAGCACCTCGCTGACCTGCGACGACTGCCAGGGCGCGTTGAACCGGGCCAGCCGGGCCCGCACCCGGCGCCCGGTCGGCGCGCTGGAGAGGGCAAATCCGCCGCCGGGAGCGGTCTCAGACGCCAGATCGCCCCGCTTCGGAACGACCGCCTCCTCGTTCCCCGAGGCCGCGCCGGTGCGGGGGGCGTCGGTCGTTCCGGCACCGCTACCGGGGCCCGTCCCGGAACGGGAGCTACCACTGCGGTCGGTCACCGAGCCGTCGCCTGTCGGGTGCACCGTGTCCTCCACCGGAGGGGCGACATCGTGAGACACCGGCCTCCTCACCGCTCGCCGGGCGCGCCGGCCAGGCGGCCGACGTCTGTTTCCACCGACCGCATCGGCCGGCGTTGGGTTCAGCAACTGGCAATGCTACCCGCACCCAGCGGGGAACCGCGTTCTCACCGACCCGGGCCCCGCTGGGGCAATCCGCCCGACCAGACCGGTCAAACGGTCAGCAGGGCATGGACCGGGCGCGGCGCCAGCCGGGCGCGGCCGCCCAGGAAACCCAACTCCAGCAGGACGCTGACACCCGCCACCGTACCGCCGGCCCGCTCGACCAGGTCGAGGGTCGCCTCAGCGGTGCCGCCCGTGGCGAGGACGTCATCCACCACCAGCACCCGGTGCCCGGCCGTGAACGCGTCCTCGTGCACCTCCAGCGTGGCCGCACCGTATTCCAACGCGTACGACGCCGAGTGGGCCACCCGGGGCAGCTTGCCCGCCTTGCGTACCGGCACCACACCGACCCCGGCGGCGTAGGCGATCGCTGCCGCGACCACGAACCCGCGGGCCTCGATCCCGACCACGGTGTCGAACGAGTCCCGCCCGTGGTGGCGCACGATGCCGTCAATGATCTCGCGAAAGGTGTCCCCATCGGCAAAGAGCGGCATCAGGTCCTTGAACATCACCCCGGGCTTCGGAAAGTCCGGTACATCCAGCACCCGGCTGGCCACCAGTTCGGCCATCTCCCGGCCGCTGTCCCCCCGTACCACGGTGGTGTGGGTCTCTGTCACGCCGTTCCGCTCCCTTGTTCCGACGACGGCGTCCTTCACGCCGCTCGCGCAGCCTGAAGGACGCCGTCGCTCCGCTTCACCGGCGCGTCAGCGCCGCTTGCCGCCCGGACGGTTGCCGCCACCGGCGGCTCGCCCACCGCGCGCCCCGGTCGGCCGCCTACCCGCCGGCCGCGCCCCCACCTTCGGTGCCGCACCGGCGAGGGCCGCCGCCTCCGGGTCGACCTCCTCGTCGGCGCTCTCCGTCGGCTGCGGCGCGTTCTTCGCCGAACCCTCGCCGCGCTCCAGCGCGGCGCGGCGGGCCAGCACCCGCTTGTTGTGCGCCTGGATCCGCGGCTCCTTGTTCTTCAGCAGCACCAGCAGCGGGGTGGCCAGGGTGATCGAGGAGAAGAACGCCACCGCCATCCCGACGAACAGCACCAGGCCGAGGTCCTTCAGGGTGCCCGCGCCAAAGAAGCCGGCACCGATGAAGAGCAGGCCACCGACCGGGAGCAGCGCCACGATCGAGGTGTTCAGCGACCGCATCAGGCTCTGGTTGATCGCCAGGTTGGCCGCCTCGCCGTACGTCTGGTTGTTGTTCGCGGTGATGCCGCGGGTGTTCTCCTGGACCTTGTCGAAGACCACCACCACGTCGTAGAGGGCGAAGCCCAGGATGGTGAGGAAGCCGATCATGGTCGACGGGGTCACCTCGAAGCCGACCAGCGAGTAGATACCGGCGCTGAGGACCAGGTTCATCAGCAGGGAGCTGACCGCACCGACCGCCATCCGCCACTCGAAGCGCAGCACCAGGTAGACCATCACCAGCACGAGGAAGATCACCAGACCGAGCACCGCCCGCTCGGTGACCTGGCTACCCCAGGCCTGGCTGACCTGCTCGCCGCCGACATCGCTGACCGGGAGGCCGAACTCCTGGGCTACCGCCGCCTTGACCGCGTTGGCCTGCTCCGCGCTGAGCTGCGAGGTACGCATCTCGTAGAAGTCGTCACCGGTACCGCCGACCTTCTGCGCGGTGACCACCTCCGCTCCGCCGCCCTCAGCGGCCAACGCGGAGTTAACCGCCTCCTCGGCCTGCTCCAGGGTGCCGACGCTGGCGGGCACCTGGATCGAGTTACCGCCAGCGAACTCGATGCCGAGGTCAAACCGGAGGAACGCGAAGCTCAGCACCGAGATCAGGGCCAGCGCCCCGGCGACGCCGAACCACACCCGGCGACGACCGACAATGTCGAGACCGGCCTCACCACGGTAGAGGCGACTCGCGAGACCAGCACCGGCCATCTCAGGCCTCCTTCGAACGCGAGTTGCGGGGCTGGGCCGGCTTGGCCCGGGCCGGCAACGCCCGGCCGAGGCCGCTGACCCGCGGGGACAGGAATGCCCGGGTGCGGGCGAACATCGTCATGATCGGGTGTCGGAAGAGGAAGACCACCACCAGGTCGAGGATCGTGGCGAGGCCCAATGCGAAGGCGAAGCCCTTGACCACGCCGACCGAGACGATGTAAAGCACCACCGCGGACATCAGGGTGATCGCGTTGGCGGAGATGATCGTCCGCCGGGCGCGGATCCATGCCCGGGACACCGCGCTGCGCGGGCTGCGCCCCTCCCGAATCTCGTCCTTGAGCCGCTCGAAGTAGATGACGAAGGAGTCCGCCGCCACACCGAGTGAGACGATCATGCCGGCGATCCCGGCGAGGGTGAGGGTGAACCCGATCTGCCGGCCGAGGACCACCAACGCGCCGAAGACGAGCAGCGCGGAGAGGACGAGGCTCAGGAAGATCACGGAGCCGAGCAGCCGGTAGTAGAAGAACGAGTAGATGATCACCAGCAGCATGCCGATGCCGGCCGCGAGCAAGCCGGCCCGCAGGTGACTGGCGCCCAGGGTCGCGGTGACGTTCTGCTGTGCCTGCGGCTCGAAGGTCACCGGCAGCGCGCCGTAGCGCAGCGTGCTCGCCAGGTCGCTGGCGTCCTGCTGGGTGAAGTTGCCGGTGATCTGTGAGTTGCTGGTCAACACGCCCAGGATCTCCGGCGACGAGACAACCTCGTTGTCCAGCACGACGGCGACCCGGCAGTTGCCGCTGTCCCCGAGCGCGCTCGGGTCGCAGGCAGCGCCCTCGTTGTTGAACGCCTCCTGGGTCAGCGCGGTCCACTTCTCCTGCCCGTCGCCGGTGAAGTCCAGACTGACCACCCACTGGCTGGTCTGGTCGAGCAGGGCGTTGGCGTCGTTGATGTCGGTGCCGACGACCTTGGCCTGGTCGAGCAGGTACTTGATGCTGCCGAACTCGCAGGCGACGACCTGCTGGTCAACGGCGGAGATCGACGCCGGCGGGCGGGCGTCAAGCTGGGCACAGGTGATCTGCGGGACGGTGAACTGCACCAGGGCCGGCAGCACCGCGACCTCGCGGTCGGTCAGCGACGCGAACGGCTTGAGCTTCTCGACCAGTGACGGGTCGGTGGCCAGGTCGTTGGGCGACTGGAGCGCGTTCGCGGCCTCCCAGGCGGCCGCACCGACCTTCTGCTCGACCGCCCTGCGCTGCTCCTCAACGCTGGCCGGGACCGGGGTGGCGCTGTCACTCGCCGCCGGTGTCGCGCTGGGCGAGGCCGAGGGGGTGGCGGACGGGCTCGGCGCCGCGGCACCACCGCCCTCACCGCCGGTCGGCGAGGGCGTGACCTGGACGCTGCTCGACGGGGTCGGCGAAGCGCTGTCGGTCGCGGACGGCGAGGCGGACTCAGCTGGCGCCGCGGAACCAGACGGCGTGGCGGAGGGGGTGTCGGTCGGGCTCGGCGCCGGGTTCGCCGCCGCACCACTACCGTCGGCCACCTGGAGCACCTTCCGGAAGCGCAGCTCCGCGGCGCTGCCGACCTCGGTCAGGTCACGGTTCTCGCCGGGAAGGGAGATCACGATGTTCCGGTCGCCCTCGGTGACGACCTCGGCCTCGGCAACCCCGAAGGCGTTGACCCGGCTCTCGATGATCTGCCGGGCCTCCTCCAAGCTCTCCGCGTTCGGCGGCTGGCCGTCGACGGTGTTGGTCGCCTCCAGCGTCAGCCGGGTGCCGCCGACCAGGTCGAGACCGAGCTTGGGCTCAAGCCGGTCCTGCCAGCTACCGCTCGCGCCGCCGCCGAAGAAGACCAGAAGATAGAGGACCACGAAGATGGCCCCAAGCACGGCGAGCTGCCGCCCGGGGCGCATCTGTTTCTGAGGTGGTGCCACGGCTGTCCTGTCTCCCTGTAGGGTCACGCCGCCACGCGAGCGGCGGCTGTCGGCCGGGCGAACCGGCCGAAGCTATGTGGGGGTCGCCGCAGCGGCGCGCGGGACGCCGGCGCGGAACGCCACCACACCCTGCACCTACCGTGCGTGGCGCCTCGACCCGATTGTCAACTTTTCGTCCAACTCATGCGCTGTCCGGCCGCCGGTATGGCGGGCGGGGTGTCACTCCTTGACGGCGTCCGCGTCGTCGACCGCTGCCTCAGCGGGCTGCTCCGCCTTGGTGACGACCCGCGCGATCGCGGGACGGGCGTACCGGGTCTCCACGCCGGGAGCGACCTCCAGCAGCACCGTCTCGTCGTCCACGCCGGTGACGGTGCCGTAGAGCCCGCCAATGGTGACCACCTCGTCACCGTGCCCCAGCGAGGACTGCATGTTCGCCGCTTCCCGACGCCGCTTCTGCTGCGGGCGGATCATCATGAAGTACATGACGCCGAAGAGCAGGACGATCATGAGGATGGGCGTGAAGTTGGCGGTGCCGCCATCTTGTGCCAAAAGCACGGTGGTAAAACCTTCCCATTGGCCCTCATTCCGGCACGAGAGCACCGGGGCGAAGGCGATTTCTTACATCTGTACAGACCGCGGCGAGTCTAGTCGCTCCACCTGGGAACACCGAATGCGGCACAGATCACGTTCGCATCACGGCTGATCAGGCTCCACCGAGAACAGGTCACGCGCGGGTGGGGAGTCCGTGCCAAATGTACCATTCGGTGGCGTACGACCCAGATGGCGCCAGGCCGCCTCGGTGGCGACCCGACCCCGCGGGGTACGGGCGAGGAGACCGGCCCGCACCAGGAACGGCTCACAGACCTCCTCCACCGTGTCCGGTTGCTCCCCCACCGCCACCGCCAGCGTGGAGAGGCCGACCGGACCACCCCGAAACAGATCCACGAGCGCGGTGAGCACCGCCCGGTCCAGCCGGTCCAGCCCCAAGGCGTCCACGTCGTACACGGTGAGTGCCGCCTGCGCGGTCTCCCGGGTAACCACGCCGTCGGCCCGGACCTCGGCGAAGTCACGCACCCGGCGCAGCAGCCGGTTCGCGATCCGGGGAGTGCCCCGCGCGCGGCCGGAGATCTCGGCCGCACCGTCGGCGGTGATCGGCACACCGAGAATGCGGGCCGAACGGTTCAGCAGCGTCTCCAGATCGGCCGGGGAGTAGAAGTCCAGGTGCGCGACGAAGCCGAACCGGTCCCGCATCGGGCCGGTGAGTAACCCAGCGCGGGTGGTCGCCCCGACCAGGGTGAACGGCTCCACGTCCAGCGGGATCGCGGTCGCCCCGGGCCCCTTGCCCACCACCACGTCAACCCGGAAGTCCTCCATCGCGCTGTAGAGCAGTTCCTCCGCCGGCCGGGCGATCCGGTGCACCTCGTCGATGAAGAGCACATCCCCCTCGCCGAGACTGGTCAGAATGGCCGCCAGGTCACCGGAACGCTCGATCGCCGGGCCGCTGGTCACCCGAATGCTGGTGCCCAGCTCGGCGGCGACGATATTGGCCAGGCTGGTCTTACCCAGCCCGGGCGGGCCCGACAGGAGGATGTGATCGGGGGGGCTGCCGCGGCGTAGCGCGCCCTGGAGCAGCAGATCGAGCTGATCCCGGACCCGCTCCTGCGCGATGAACTCGGCCAGCCGGCGCGGCCGGACGCTGGCCTCCGCGTCCCGCTCGGCGTCGCTCACATACGCCGAGACCAGATTGTCGCCCGTCATCCCGACTCCTCACCCGTGACCCGGATGCGGTCGCCCGACGCACTCCGCCCACCCGTCATCGGGCCCGGCCCAGCAGTCGAATCGCCTGCCGGAGCAGGACCGGCACCGGGGGCACCTCCCCGTCCACCGTCTCCGCCACCGCGGCGACCGCCTGATCCGCCTGCGCCGCCGTCCAGCCGAGCCCGACCAGGGCCTGACGCACCTGCTCCGGCCAGTTGCCGGTCGTGACGCCGGCCGCGGCGTCGGCACCGACCGGGGCAGGACCGATCCGGTCCCGTAGCTCCAGCACGAGCCGCTCGGCGCCCTTCTTGCCGACTCCCGGCACCCGGGTCAACGCGGCGATGTCGGCGTTGGCGATAGCCGCCCGAACCGCCTCCGGCGCGTGCACCGCGAGGACGGCCTGGGCCAGTCGGGGGCCGACCCCGCTGGCCGTCTGCAAGAGCTCGAACAGGGCCTTGGCGTCGTCGTCGGCGAACCCGTAGAGGGTCAACGAATCCTCCCGGACGACCAGGCTGGTGGCGAGGCGGGCCGACTGCCCCACCCGCAGGTCGGCGATCGTGCCCGGCGCACACTGCACCGCCAGGCCCACCCCGCCGACCTCCACGACGGCGTGGTCGGGACCGGTCGCCGTCACCACCCCCCGGACACTGGCGATCATCGGCCTCCTCCTCCTCGTCGGGCCCGGTCGGCGGCGATCGCCAACTTCGAGCGGGTACCACCGCGCCACACGTGACAGATGGCCAGAGCCAGGGCGTCGGCGGCATCCGCCGGGCGGGGCGGGGCGGAGAGCCGCAGCAGCCGCGTCACCATCGCGGTCATCTGGGCCTTGTCGGCCTGACCGGAGCCGGTCACCGCCGCCTTCACCTCGCTCGGAGTGTAGGTCTGCACCGGCAGGCCGGCCCGCGCCCCGGCCAGAACCGCGACCCCGCTGGCCTGCGCCGTACCCATCACCGTGCGGACATTGTGTTGGCTGAACACCCGCTCGACAGCCACGCTGTCCGGCCGGTGCTCGGCCACCAGGGCGGTGAGCGAACGGTCCAGGGTCAGCAGGCGCAGCGGCAACTCGTCATCGGGGTCCGTGTGGACGACGTGGTAGGCCACCAACGTGCAGGGACGCCCCGGCACGCCCTCGACCACGCCGACCCCGCACCGGGTCAGCCCCGGGTCAACGCCGAGCACCCGCACGCCGCCTCCTCCCCGACCGCCAGCAGTACGTGTGTTCGACACCCTATCGAGATCGTCGGAGCCGCAGCCGACGGGACACGCCGGAGCCCGACGGCGGTGCGGACGCCGAGCCCGACGGCGGTGCCGGCACCGCCGGGATCCGCCCGATGTCGACTGCGACCACACAGCACCGACGACGAGTATGTGCCGCTACCCCATGTGCGCCTGACCGTACAGGTCGTAGTTTCATCCGCCATGACGGCAGATCCGAGGACGACCCCCCACGTCGTACAGGTCGATCTCACCGGCCGGACCGCCCTGGTTACCGGGGGTGGCAGCGGCATCGGGCGGACGTGCGCGCGCCGACTCGGCGCCGCCGGCGCCGCCGTGGTGGTGGTGGACCGGGACCTCACCGCCGCCCGGACAGTCGCCGCCGAGGTGGGCGGCCGGGCCGTCGGCGCCGACCTGGCGGACCCGGAGACGGTCAACCGCCTCGACACCAAGGTCGACATCGTGGTCAACAACGCCGGGCTCCAACACGTCGCCCCGGTCCCGGAGTTCGCCGTGGAACGCTTCGAATACCTACACCGGGTGATGGTCGAAGCCCCGTTCCTGGTCATCCGCCGGGCCCTGCCGCACATGTACGCCGCCGGCTGGGGACGCATCGTCAACATCTCCTCGGTGCACGGGCTGCGCGCCTCGCCGTACAAGGCGGCGTACGTCTCGGCGAAGCACGCGTTGGAGGGCCTGTCCAAGGTAGTCGCCTTGGAGGGGGCCGCGCACGGTGTGACCGCCAACTGCGTCAACCCGGCGTACGTGCGTACCGCGCTGGTGCAGCGCCAGATCGCCGACCAGGCCGCCCGCCACGGCATCCCGGAGTCCGAGGTCGTCGAGAAGATCATGCTGGGCCGGGCGGCCATCAAGCGGCTGCTCGAACCGGAGGAGGTGGCCGAGTTGGTGGCGTACCTGTGCTCACCACCGGCGGCGTTCATCACCGGCGCGTCCATCGCTGTCGATGGGGGGTGGACGGCGAACTAGGGTAACCCCCCACAATGGCCCTCATGTCCTCGCCGGTGGAGTTCCTGGAACTACTCGCCCGCGAAGCCGCGGCGGTGGAGTTCGAGGGCCCGTTGGTGGCCGCGCGCACCACCGGCGCGCCCCCGGAGCGGCTGGCCGAGCTGGAACGGGCCAAGACGGTCGCGTTGCGGGTACGGGCGCTGCTGGAACGACGGCGACGCCGGGAAAGTGAGCTCTCCGGGCTGTACGACACCGTCAGCGACCTGGCCGGGCTCCGCGATCTGGACGACGTGCTGCGGGCGATCGCGCGCCGGGCCCGGAACCTACTCGACACCGATGTCGCGTACATGACGCTCAACGACGACACGCACGGCGACACCTACATGCGGGTCACCGACGGCTCGGTGTCGGCTCGATTCCAACGGCTGCGGCTGCCGATGGGCGCCGGCCTCGGTGGTCTGGTCGCCCAGTCCGGCGCCCCCTACGTCACCGCGAACTATCCGGCGGACGACCGGTTCCACCACACCCGGGAGATCGATGCCGGCGTCAGCGAGGAGGGCCTGGTGGCGATCCTCGGCGTGCCGCTGCGGCTGGGCTCGATCTCGATCGGCGTGCTCTACGCGGCCAACCGCTCGGCGCGCCCGTTCGCCCGGGAGGAGGTGGCCCTGCTGGCGTCGCTGGCCGCGCACGCCGCCGTCGCGATCGACACCGCTCGGCTGCTCACCGAGACCCGCTCCGCGTTGGCGGAACTGTCGGCGGCCAACACCACCATCGGGGCGCACAGCGCGTCGGTGGAGCGCGCGGCGGCGGCCCACGACCGGATGACCGCGCTGGTGCTCCGCGGCGGCGGAGTGGAGGAGGTCGCCGCCGCCGTACCGGAGGTCCTGGGCGGGGCGCTACTGGCCCTGGACGCCGAGGGCCGGCTCCTGGCCCGGGTCGGTGAGATCGACGAACCGAGGCGGGCGGAGATCGTGGCGGCGGTGGCCGCGTCCCGGGCCGCCGGGCGCAGCGTGCGTCGCGGCCCACTCTGGTACGCCGCCGTGGTCGCCGGCGCCGAGAATCTGGGGGCGTTGGTGCTTCGCCCGGACGACGATTTGGTCGACGCCGACCAGCAGATCCTGGAGCGGGCCGCGCTGGTCACCGCGCTGCTGCTGTTGTTTCGGCGGACGGTCGCCGAGGCGGAGGGGCGGGTCCGCGGTGAACTCCTCGACGACCTGATCGCCGACCCGCCGCGGGACGCCGACGCGCTCCGTGCCCGGGCCCGCCGACTCGACGTGGACGTGGACACCGCGCAGCTGCTGGTCTGCGTGCACGACGGCGCGGTCGCCGCGACGGACTCGGCCCGACAACGGGCCCTCTCCTGGGCCAGCACCTACGCCGGCACCCGCGGCGGGCTGGCCGCGGCCCGGCACGGGAAGGTGGTGCTGATGCTGCCCGGCTCGGACGCGGGCGCCGCCGCCCGCGCCGTGGCGCGGGACCTGTCCCGGCTGACCGGCCGTCGGGTGACCGCCGGCGGCGCTGGTCCCGCCACCGGTCCGGCTGCGCTGGCAGCGGCGTTCCGCGAGGCGGAGCGCTGCCTGACCGCACTTGGCGCGCTCGGGCGGGCCGGGCAGGGCGCCAGTGCCGACGAGCTGGGCTTCGTCGGTCTGCTGCTGGGCGCGGTCGAAATCGGCGGCGACCGCGATGTCTCCCGGTTCCTGGCAGCCACCGTGGGGCCCGTGCTCGACTACGATGCCCGTCGGGGCACCGCCCTGGTGCGGACCCTGGAGGCGTACTTCGGGGCGGGAAGCAGCCTGACCCGCGCCGCGGAGCAGCTCCACGTGCACGTCAACACGGTCACCCAACGGCTGGAGCGGGTCGGTCACCTCCTCGGCGTCGACTGGCAGCAGCCGGAGCGCGTGCTCGAGGTGCAGCTCGCGCTCCGGCTGCACCGTCTCCGCCAACCGTCCGGCTGAGACTGCCCGGCTGAGCCCCGTCCGGCTGAGGCTGCCCGGCTGAGCCCCGTCCAGTTGAGTCCCGCCCGGTTGGGTCCGCGCGCGCCGGGTGGCCGGGCGTCAGTCCTGCCGCCCCCACCAGCGCCGGGCCAACGCGGACGCGGTGCCCCAGATACCCCGCCGGAACAGCAGCACCACCACGACGAAGATGCCGCCGGTGACCAGCCCGATCGCCTCGAAGCCGGAGAACGACAGCCAGTCCTCCAGGCGGACCAGGATGCCGGCGCCGAGCACCCCACCCCAGAGGGTGCCGATGCCGCCGAGGACCACCACGATCACCGCCTTGCCGGAGGTGGTCCAGTGCAGGACCTCCAGCGAGACGAAGCGGTGACTGACGGCGAAGAGCCCACCGCCGAGACCGGCGACGAAGCCGGAGAGCACAAAGACGGTGAGCTTGTACCGGTGCACCGGGTAGCCGAGCGCACGGGCGCGCGCCGGGTTGTCCCGGATCCCGACCAGCACCCGACCGAACGGCGAGTGGACGATCCGCCACGCGCCGGCCAGACCGAGCAGCACGATCGGCAGGATCGCGTAGTAGAAGTAGTAGTCGTCGGTCAGATCCAGCCCGAACAGCTCCCGCGGCACCCCCTGCAGGCCGTTCTCGCCCTGGGTCACCGACCGCCACTCGTTGGCGACGTAGTAGACCAGCTGCGCGAAAGCCAGGGTGACCATGGCGAAGTAGATTCCGGTTCGCCGTACCGCCAGGTAGCCGATCGGCACCGCGAGCACCGCCGCGGCGAGCGCCCCGGCCAGCACCGCGGCCGGAAACGGCAGGCCCAGGTGGATCGCCACCAGACCGGTCACGTATGCCGACACGCCCCAGAAGGCCGCGTGCCCGAAGGACAGCAAGCCGGTGAAGCCGAGCAACAGGTCCACCGCGACGGCGAACAGCGCCCAGCAGAGGATGTCCACCGCCACCGCCGGGTACAGGCCGTTCGGTAGCCAGAGCGCCACCGCCAGGCCGGCGCCGAGCAGCGCGTACCGGGCCCAACCGGGGGCCCGGGCCGCCGCGGCCAGCCCGCTGGGCGCCCCCCGGCCGGCCGGCTCGGACCTGCTCTCCACGGTGTTCGTCATGCTGGCGCCTCCGCCCGGCCGAAGAGTCCGGCCGGGCGCCAGAGCAGCACGGCGGCCATCACGATGAAGACGATCGTCTGGGACACGATCGGGAAGGCGGAGAGGTACGCCTCGGCCCACGCCTGCACCATCCCGATCCCGAAGCCCGCGGCGACCGAGCCGAAGATCGACCCCAGCCCACCGATCACCACCACCGCAAACACCACGATGATCAGGTCCGCTCCCATCAGCGGGTTGACCGCGCGCATCGGCGCGGCGAGCACCCCGGCCAGCCCGGCCAGCGCGATACCGAAGCCGAAGACCGGGGTGATCCACCGCCCGACGTTGATGCCGAGC
Organism: Salinispora goodfellowii; assembly: GCF_059570675.1. Lineage (NCBI taxonomy): Bacteria > Bacillati > Actinomycetota > Actinomycetes > Micromonosporales > Micromonosporaceae > Salinispora > Salinispora goodfellowii. The sequence goes on from NZ_JCANTD010000001.1 coordinate 119,905, forward strand.
GCCCGGGTCAGCTCCGGCCGCTCCGTCGCGGCCCGAACGACCATGCCGACCCGGGTACGGGCCAGCGCCCACCACACCCCGACACAGACCGCCACCGCGAACCCGAGGATGAAGACCCGGTACGTCGGGAAGTCGAAGAGCCCGAAGTCGACCGAGCCGCGGAGCCCGGCCGGCGCCTCGTACGGGCTGGACTGCACCCCGTACCGGAGCTTCACCAGGTCCTGCAGGATCAGCGTGAGGCCGAAGGTGAGCAGGAAGTTGTAGAGCGGGTCGAGTCGGGTGAGCCGGTGGATGAACGCCCGCTCGAGCGCCATGCCGAGCAGCGCCAGGGCCAGCGGCACGACCACCAGGGCGACCCAGAACGGTACTCCCGCCTCGGCCAGCAGCACGTACCCGCCGAAGGCGCCGAGCATGTAGAAGGCGCCGTGGGCGAAGTTCACCACCCGCAGCATCCCGAAGATGACCGCGAGGCCGAGCGCGAGCAGGGCGTAGAACGCCCCGCTGACCAGCCCGTTGAAGGTGCTCTGGAGAAAAGCGGTCACAGCGTGCAGTCCGGGGACGGGGCTCGGAACGCCTCCTCGGCCGGGATGGTGTCGAGGATCCGCACGTAGTCCCACTCCTCGGTGACCTCGGACTGCGGCTTCACCTGGGCCAGGTAGGCGTCATGGATCACCCGGTGGTCCGCGGCCCGGATCTTGCCGTTGCGCAGGAAGACGTCGTTGACCTCCTTGCCCTCCAGCTCTGCGACGATCGTGTCGGCGTCGTCGGTGCCGGCCGCCTGTACCGCCTCCAGGTACTGGGTGGCGGCGGAGTAGTTCGCCGCGTGCGCGAACGACGGCCGGGTCCCCGTCGCCTGCTGGAAGCGGTCGGCGAACTCCCGGTTCTGCTGGTCGAAGTTCCAGTACCAGGCGTCGGTGTAGGTGGTGCCGGCCAGCGCCGCCGGGGTGAGCGAATGAATGTCGGTGATGAACATCAGGCCGACGGCCAGACCCACGCCCTTGTCGCGCAGCTCGAACTCGTTGTACTGCTTCACCACGTTGACCAGCTCCGCGCCGGCCTGCATGGTGCCGAGGACGTCCGGCTTCGGGTCCAGCGTCGCCGCCTTGAGTAGATAGGTGGAGTAGTCGCCGCTGGTGTTCGGGAACGGCGCCCCGTCCTTGCCGACCACCCGCCCACCGGCGTCGGCGATGGCCGCGGAGAAGCTCTTCTCCATGTCCTGGCCGAAGGCGTAGTTCGGGTAGAGGATGTACCAGTTCCGGCCGACCTGCTCGGTGGTGGTCCGGCCCGTGCCGTTGGCCAGCATGTACGTGTCGTACGCATAGTGGAAGGTGTATTTGTTGCAGCTCTTGCCGGTGAGGTCGGTGGTCGCCGCGCTGATGTTGAAGTAGAGCCGGCGCTTCTCCTTCGCCACGTCGGCGACCCGCAGTGCCGCCGACGAGGTGGGCACATCCAGGATCAGGTCGACCCCCTGCCGGTCGTACATCTCCTGGGCCTTGCTGTTCGCCAGGTCCGGCTTGTTCTGGTGGTCGGCGCTGCGCACGCTGATGTCCGTGGTGACCGCCCGGTCGCCGTACCTCGCCCGGAAGTCGGCGATCGCCAGCTCCACGGCCGTGACCGAGTTTCGGCCCGACAGCTCGGAGTAGGCGCCGGACTGGTCGTTGAGGACACCCAGCACGATCGCGCCACCGGTCACCTTCTCGTCCCCATCAGACTGGGGACCCCCACCACCGCAGCCGGCGACCACGAGCGCCGTGGCCGTTGCCGCCGCAACCACACCCACCGTCCTACGCATGACCATCCCTTCGTCCGCGCACCGCGCGGGATCGGTCCTGAGCTACTCAGATGCCGAGGTAGGACAACAGTTCACGTTCCCGCGACCGCACCTCGGAGTTCTCCATCGCCGCTGTGACGCACCCCTCGGCCAGCAGGTAGTGCCGGTCGGCGACGCTGGTGGCGAAGCGCAGGTTCTGCTCCACCAGCAGCACCGTCACCCCGTGCCGTTTGGCTTCCCGCAGCAGGTCACCGACCTGCTGCACGAGCAGCGGCGCCAGCCCTTCGGTCGGTTCGTCGCAGAGCAGCATGCGGGCGCCCATCCGCAGGACCCGGGCCAGCGCCAGCATCTGTTGCTCGCCGCCGGAGAGCGTCGTGGCGGCCGAGTCGCGCCGCTGGTAGAGGGCGGGGAACGCCTCGTACACCCGCTCCAACGACCACGGGTCCGGCCCGACGGTGGGCGGCAGGGTCAGGTTCTCCGTCACGGTCAAGGTCGCGTAGCTACCCCGGTCGTCGGGGACCCAGCCGAGTCCCAGCCGGGCGCGCCGGTCCGCCGGCAGGTTGCCGAGCTCTGTCCCGCTCAGCTCGACGGTGCCCCGCCAGCCGGTGTGCAGGCCCATGACGCAGCGCAGCAGGGTGGACTTGCCGGCGCCGTTGCGGCCCACCAGGGTGACCACCTCCCCGGGGCGCACGTGGAGACCGGCGTCCCGCAGCACCCGTGCCTCGCCGTACCAGGCGGAGAGGTTCTCAATGCGCAGCATCGGCCGCTCCCAGATAGGCGGTGATCACCCGTTCGTCGGTACGGACCTGCTCGTACGGGCCCTCGACGAGGACCCGGCCGGCCTGCAGGACGGTGACGGTGTCGGCGAGCCGCCCGACGACGCTCATGTTGTGCTCGACCAGCACCACGGTTCGGCCCTGCCGAACCTGGGCGATCAACTCGACGGTGCGGTCGACGTCCTCCAGCCCCATGCCCGCGGTCGGCTCGTCCAGCAGCAGCACCGTCGGGTCCAGGGCGAGGGCGATCGCCAGCTCCAGGGCGCGCTTGCGGCCGTACGCGAGCGCCTCGGCGGGAACCGCCGCCTGCTCGGCCAGGCCGACCAGCTCCAGCAGCTCGTCGGCCCGGTCGGTGTAGCGCCGCATCAGCTTCACCGACCGCCAGAACCGCCAGCCCAGCCCGCTCGGACTCTGCAACGCCAACTCGACATGCTCGCGGGTGGACAGCTGCGGAAAGAGGCTGGTGATCTGAAAGGACCGGGCGATGCCCCGGCGGGCGACCTGCTCCGCCGGCAGGCTGGTGATGTCCCGTCCCGCCAGCTCGATCCGGCCACCGGTGGGCGGCAGGAAGCCGGTGAGCAGGTTGAACAGGGTTGTCTTGCCGGCACCGTTCGGGCCGACGAGCGCATGCACACTGCCCTCGGCGACCGCCAGGTCAACGCCGTCGACGGCGCGGAAGCCCCGGAAGTCGCGGATCAGCCCGTGGGCCGACAGGAGCCCTTGCCCGGCCATCGCCACCCCTCTCCCCGGCCTGGCGACGGACAAAGTCGGTGACTGCGGTCACAGGTCCGTCGGGTGTGCAGGAAACCTACGGCCGTAGATCGAAGAGAGGCTATGTTGCCAGACACCACATTCCTACACCCGGATGCGTGGCCGGACTACGCCCCCGGAGCGCGCGGTCCCGGGGACGGTCGGACGACGCCCCCGAACGCCGCTTCCGGGGGGTCGTCCGGAACGCGGGGTTCGGGGCCTCGTCAGCGCGGACTTGGTCCATTGTGGGAGGTCGAGGCAGTAGAGGTCATGCATCGCCTCGTACATGTGCCCGGCGAGGTAGCCAGCGAGTGACGCGGTTGGTCCCTCGTACTCGGCCTGCAACAGCAGGCGGGCTTCGGCGCAGGGCCACTGTTGACCACCCACCCACCCTGGCCTCAGCGACCTCGACGCCCACCAGGCCGGCCCGGCCGACCTGGCCGCAGCGATCCGCGGGCACCGGGTAACACCGCCCGCGGGCCGCAGCGCTTCGACTCGCCTATTGACGCCGTCGGGCAGCCTCTTCGACCGGCTACCCGACGACACCAGGTGCTATCCGGGCCACGGGGCAGGACTCGACGTTGGGATGGAAACGTCCGTCACTCGACCAGTGACGGTCGAGGGGCTGGTGGTAGCCGTCAGCCAACGAAGTGTCACCCTGAAACAGGGTGCCGTACAGTGCAGACGATCGTCACGGCGCGCAGCCGGCGAACTCCGGGCTTGCCGGGGTACCGGTGGACGGGCCGAAGAACAGCAGGGCGCAGTCGCCGAAGAAGTCGGGGTTCTCCTCGGGGATCCAGTGTCCGGAGTCAGGGGCGAGCACCGTCCGCACATCGTCGGCGACCTGCTGGAAGGACTCGGCTACGAGCGACCCGAAGACATGCTCAGCGCCCATCGCCATCACCGGTATCTCGAGCCGCTTCGACTCGGCGTGCTCCTGATAGTCGGCGGCGTCGGTCACGAATGCCCGATAGTACTCGTAGCCGGCCGAACGCTTGTCCGGGTTCTTGTAGGCCCTGAAGTAGACATCCTGTGCAATCAGCTCAGGGTGCTGGGCCTGCTCGAAGAGCATGCCCAAATAGGTTGAGACTTCATTGTTGTCCATGATGGTCTCGGGGATCGGTGCCGGCGAGGCGTTGAACAGCAAGTGCCAGCTGATGCCGTACAGGTCTTCCAGTCCGAAGCCCGGCAGCGGGCTCTCCACGACACCGATGCGGGTGACCTCCGTGGGATAGTCACGCGCATAGTTGAAGGCCACCATCGCCCCAAGGTCGTGCCCGAGCAGCGCCACCTGGGTATAGCCAAGATTGTTGACCGCCTGACGGACAAGGCGTGCCGTGGTGGCCTTGTCGTATCCGGCCGTTGTGGGGTCAGAGCCGCCGAGCCCTGGCAGATCCAGGGTAATCACCGTGTGCTGCTCGGCCAGGGCGGGGATCACCGGCTGCCACGACCACGAGGTCTGGGGCCAGCCGTGCAGCAGCACCAGCGGCGAACCAGAACCCGTTATGGTGTACCGCAACGTGCCACCTTCCACAGGGACATCACCCCGCCGGTCAGCACCGCCGCTGACTGTCGTCACGGCCGGTTCCGCCTCGGCGGCTGACACCGCAGCGGTAGCGCTCGCCCCCATGGTGACCAGAAGCCCCGCGGTGACCGCGGCGGAGGCAGCGGCTCGTCGTGCGCGACCACGAGGTCGGTACGACACGAGGCCTGCAACAGCACGTAATGCTCGCACATGCATAGACACATCACTTCCCTGGTCGGGAACCGCTCATACGGCTCGTGAGTCGTCGCTGCCCTGTGGTAGCCGTGGACCCGGCCCCGGACATCGGGCAGACCCACTATTTATACAGTCCCGCTCCATTTTGCTGTAGTGGGCGAAGGCGACGCGCACGGCCCCGGCGCGGACGCGTCGGGGCGGTCAGCCGGTCAGCGCGTCAAGCGCCCGGTCAACGTCGTCCTCGCTGGAGTAGAGGTGGAACGAGACCCGGACCCGGCCGGCGCGTACCGCCGCCCGTAGGCCGGCGCGCTCCAGCCGCGACTGTGCCTCCGGCACCTCGGCGGTGGTGATCGCGCTGTCGCCGGGCGCCAGCCCCAGGCCGGCGCGGAATCGGTTGGCCAGCGCCACGTTGTGCGCGTGGATCGCCGGCATCCCCACCTGCAGCAACAGTTCCAGGGCGGGGGCCGCACCGATGTAGCTGAACCAGGCCGGCGAGATGTCGAAGCGACGAGCGCTGTCGGCGAGGCGCAGCGGCGGACCGTAGTAGGAGTCGTGTGGGTCGGCTCCGGCGTACCAGCAGGCGGCGTCGGGGCGCATCCGGTCCCGCAGCTCGGGCGCGTAATAGGCCAGGGCCGTCCCCCGCGGGGCCAGCAGCCACTTGTACGCGGCGACAACGACCACGTCCGCGAGCGCGGAGTCGAACGGCAGCCAACCGCAGGCCTGGGTGGCGTCAACCGCCACCAGGGCGTCGTGGGCCCGGGCCGCGGCGACGATGTCCGCGTACCGGGCCACCGCGCCGTCGGCGGACTGCACCAGGCTGAACGCGACCAGGTCGGTGTCGGCGTCGATCGCGTCCACGAGACCCGCCAGCGGAACGGTCCGCACCCGGACGCCCCGCTGCTCCTGGGCCAGCCAGGGAAAGAGGTTGGAGGTGAACTCGACCTCGGGGACCACCACGGTCGCGCCCGCCGGCAACGCCGCGGCCACCGGCGCGAGCAGCTGCGACGCCGCACTGCCGATCGCGACATCCCGTTCGGGGACCCCGACCAGGCGCGCGAACGCCGCCCGGGTACGCGTCGTCGCCTCGTCCCAGCCCGCCCACGTCGCCCCCACGTTCCCCGTGCGCCAGCCGGCGAGCGCCTCCTGCAACGCCGCCCACGCCGGGTCGGGCGGCAGCCCGTAGGAGGCGGTGTTCAGCCAGCCCTCATGGGGCTGCCACAGCTGCTGTGCCTGCTTGATCTCCATGGCACCGACGCTAGCGACCGGACCCGTCGCCGCGGAGGACCAATTCGGCGCGGGCGGCCCCGGCACCGGGCCGGTCAGCCCACGTTGGCCGGGCCGAGGACGCTCTTCAGGTCGGCCATCAGGGCGGTTGTCGGCGCCACCCGGAACGGGCCCAGTCGTAGCCGGGTCACCTTGCCGCCGTTGAGGAGCTTGACGTGCACCTCCGCGTCGCCGGGGTGCAGCACCAGGGTCTCCTTGAGTCGCTCCACCAACGGCGGCGTGCAGCGGGTGACCGGGATGGTGAGGGTGACCGGCTTGTTCGCCGAGTTGCTGCTGACATCCGGGATCGACATGTCCATGGCCATGATCCGCGGGGTGTCGTCCCGGCGGTCGACCCGCCCCTTGACCACCACGATCGCGTCCTCGGCGATGTATTCCCCGATCACCTCGTAGGTGTTGGGGAAGAACAGCGTCTCCACCCCGCCGGCCAGGTCCTCCAGCGTCGCCGACGCCCACGCCCGGCCCTGCTTGGTGACCCGGCGCTGCACCCCGGAGAGGATGCCCGCGAGGGTCACCACCGTCCCGTCGGGGACGGTCCCCTCCTCGGAGAGGGCCGCGATGGTGGTGTCGGCCGCCGCACCGAGCACATGCTCCAGGCCGAACAGCGGATGGTCGGAGACGTAGAGGCCGAGCATCTCGCGCTCGAAGGCGAGCTTCTCCCGCTTGTCCCACTCCCCCTCGGCGATGACCGGCATCACCGTGGTGCTCTGTCCGGCGTCGGTGTCGGCGAACCCGGCGCCGAAGAGGTCGTACTGGCCGACGGCCTCCTTGCGCTTGACGTCGGCGTACGCGTCGATGGCGTCGGCGTGCACCGTGAGCAGGCCCTTGCGGGAGTGGTTGAGTGAGTCGAACGCGCCCGCCTTGATCAGGGATTCAATGGTCTTCTTGTTGCAGACGACCGCTTCCACCTTGGACAGGAAGTCGTAGAAGTCGGCGTAGGCGCCCTTCTCCCCCCGGCAGCGCATGATCGCGCTGACCACGTTCGCCCCGACGTTGCGGATCGCGGCCAGGCCGAACCGGATATCCCGGCCGACCGGGGTGAACGGCCCGGCCGAGGTGTTCACATCCGGCGGGAGCACCTGGATGCCCATCCGGCGGCACTCCGACAGGTAGAGCGCCATCTTGTCCTTGTCGTCGCCCACCGAGGTGAGCAACGCCGCCATGTACTCGGCCGGATAGTTCGCCTTGAGATAGCCGGTCCAGTACGACACCAGGCCGTACCCGGCGGTGTGGGCCTTGTTGAACGCGTAGTCGGCGAAGGGGACGAGGATGTCCCACAGCGTCTGGATCGCCTCGTCGGAGTAGCCGTTGCCGCGCATGCCGTCGCGGAACGGCACGAACTCCTTGTCGAGGACTTCCTTCTTCTTCTTGCCCATCGCCCGGCGCAGCAGGTCGGCCTTGCCGAGGCTGTAGCCGGCGAGGACCTGGGCGGCGCGCTGCACCTGCTCCTGGTAGACGATCAGGCCGTAGGTGGGGCCGAGGATCTCCTCCAGTGGCTCGGCCAGCTCCGGGTGGATCGGGGTGATCTCCTGGAGGCCGTTCTTGCGCAGCGCGTAGTTGGTGTGCGAGTTGGCACCCATCGGGCCCGGCCGGTACAGCGCCAGAACGGCGGAGATGTCCTCGAAGTTGTCCGGCTTCATCGTCCGCAGCAGCGACCGCATCGGCCCGCCGTCGAGCTGGAACACACCCAGGGTGTCGCCCCGGGACAGCAGCTCGTAGGTCGGTTTGTCGTCCAGCGGCAGCTGGAGCAGGTCGACCGTGCGCCCGTGGTTACTCTCGATGTTCTTCAGCGCGTCGTCGATGATGGTCAGGTTGCGTAGGCCGAGGAAGTCCATCTTCAACAGCCCGAGCGACTCGCAGGTCGGGTAGTCGAACTGCGTGATGATCGCCCCGTCGGCGTCCCGACGCATCAACGGTATGTGGTCGACGATCGGCTCGGCGGACATGATGACCCCGGCGGCGTGCACCCCCGTCTGCCGGATCAGCCCCTCGATCCCGCGCGCCGTGTCGATGACCTTCTTGACGTCCGGGTCGGACTCGTAGAGGCCACGGATCTCGCCGGCCTCCGCGTACCGGGAGTGTTTCGGGTCGAAGATGCCGGTCAGCGGGATGTCCTTGCCCATCACCGCCGGGGGCATCGCCTTGGTGATCCGGTCGCCGACCGCGTACGGGTAGCCGAGCACCCGCGCCGAGTCCTTGATCGCGGCCTTCGCCTTGATCGTGCCGAAGGTCGCGATCTGGGCGACCTTGTCCTCGCCCCACTTCTCGGTGACGTACTTGATCACTTCACCGCGCCGACGCTCGTCGAAGTCGATGTCGACATCCGGCATCGAGACCCGCTCGGGGTTGAGGAACCGCTCGAAGATCAGACCGTGTGGCAACGGGTCCAGGTCGGTGATGCCGAGGGCGTACGCGACGAGCGAACCGGCGGCCGAACCGCGGCCCGGCCCCACGGCGATTCCCTCGTTCTTGGCCCACTGGATGAAGTCGGCCACCACGAGGAAGTAGGACGGGAACCCCATCTGGATGATGACGCCCAGCTCATACTCGGCCTGCTTGACGTGGGTCTCCGGGACGCCGTTCGGGAAGCGGCGGGCGAGCCCCTTGAACGTCTCCTTGCGGAACCAGGACTCGTCGGTCTCCCCCGCCGGCACCGGGAAGACCGGCATCAGGTTCCGGAAGTCGAACATTCCGGCCGGGTCGACCATCTCCGCGACCAGCAGGGTGTTCCGGCAGCCCGCGAGCCACAGGTCGGAGGAGTCGACGGCGCGCATCTCGTCGGCGGACTTGATGTAGTAGCCGCTGCCGTCGAACCGGAACCGGTTCGGATCGGCGACGTTCGCCGCGGTCTGCACGCAGAGCAGCACGTCGTGCGCCTCGGACTGCGCCTGGTAGGTGTAGTGCGAGTCGTTCGTCACCACCGGCGGGATATCCAGCTTGTGGGAGATCTCCGTCAGCTCCTGGCGAACCCGGCGTTCGATGTCGATGCCGTGGTCCATCACCTCCAGGAAGAAGTTTTCCTTGCCGAAGATGTCCTGGTATCTCGCGGCGGCCTTCAGCGCCTCGTCGTACTGGTCCAGCCGGAGCCGGGTCTGCACCTCCCCGGAGGGGCAGCCGGTGGTGGCGATCAACCCCTCGGAGTGCTCGGCGAGCAGCTCCGCGTCCATCCGCGGCCACTTGACGAAGAACCCCTCGGTGAAGGAGCGGCTGGTCAGCTTGAACAGGTTGTGCAGACCGACCTTGTTCTTCGCCCAGATGGTCATGTGGGTGTAGCCACCGCTGCCGGAGACGTCGTCGCTCTTCTGCTCCGGCCGCCCCCAGCGCACCCGCTTCTTGTGGAACCGCGACTCCGGCGCGACGTACGCCTCGATGCCCAGGATCGGTGTGACGCCGGCCGCCATGGCCTGCTTGTAGAAGTCGTTCGCGCCGTGCATGTTGCCGTGGTCGGTCATCGCCACAGCCGGCATCCCCTGCCGGTTGACCTCGGCGAACAAGTCCTTCAGCCGGGCCGCGCCGTCGAGCATCGAATACTCGGTGTGCACGTGCAGATGCGCGAACGAATCGCCCATGCGTGAGCCCCCCCGGGTCGCTTCATGGGTGGTGGGAAGAACGGTCGGCCCACCCTATCCCTGGCCGCCGACACAGCTCCAGCGAGCCGCGCGGGACGCCCGACCGGTCGGCGGGGCGCCGGGAAAGCACCCCGCTGGCGGGGGATCAGTCGGCGAACACCTCGGCCGGCAGCTCCACCGGGACCACGGTCGCGTCGATGTCGGCCCGCAGGGCGGCGATCCGCCGGACCAGCTCGGCCACCACCCCGGCGAAGGGCACCCGAGTCGTGACCCCGGTCACCCGGTCCCGGACCTCGGCCGCGCCCTCGGCGACGCTGCGCCGGCCGATGGTGAGCCGCAGCGGCAGACCGACCACGTCCGCGTCGGCGAACTTGACGCCGGCCCGTTCGGCCCGGTCGTCGAAGAGCACCTCCACTCCGGCCGCCCAGAGCTCGTCGTAGACCCGCCGGGCCAGTTCACCGGCGGCGGACGCCGGGTCGTCGAGGAGGGTGAGGTGCACGTGGTACGGCGCGACGGTGACCGGGAGCCGCAGCCCTCGCTCGTCTCGGTGTTCCTCCGCGAGGCAGGCGAGCAGGCGCCCCACCCCGATGCCGTAGCAGCCCATGGTCACCGGCTTACGCCGGCCGTCAGCGTCGAGGTACTCCGCGCCGAGGGCGGCCGAGTAGCGGGTACCGAGCTGGAAAATCTGCCCTACCTCGACCCCGCGGGCGGTCCGCAGTGCGCTGCCGCACTCCGCGCAGGCGTCACCGGCACGGGCGGCGGTGATGTCGCCGACGTGATCGGCGACGAAGTCCCGCCCCACGTTGACGTTGCGCAGGTGCACGCCCTCCCGGTTGGCGCCCGCGACCAGGTTCGTGGACGCGGCAACCAGCTCGTCAACGACGACGGTCACGCCCGTCACCCCGACCGGCGAGCCGTAGCCGGCCACTGCGCCGACCTTGGCGATCTCCTCCTCGGTCATCGGACGCAGCTCCGCCGCCTGCACCAGGTTGCCGATCTTGGTCTCGTTCGCCTCCATGTCGCCCCGGACGACCGCCAGGATGAACTCGGTGCGTACCGTCTGGTCGCGCTCCTCCCGCGACGCGGCCAGGAAGATCGCCTTGGCGGTCTCGGCCGCCGGCACGCCCAGCGCCGCCGTCAGCGCAGCGATGGTGGTGGCCCCCGGGGTGGCGATCTCCGCCAACTCCGCCCACGGCGCGGTGGACGGCGCCGGCTTGCCGAAGGTGGCGGCCTCCCGGTTGGCGGCGAAGCCACAGGAGTCACAGATCAGCAGGGTGTCCTCGCCGATCGGGGTGAGGTAGACGAACTCGTGCGCCAGGCTGCCGCCCATCATGCCCACGTCGGAGCGGACCGCCGCGACCGGCAGCCCACACCGCCGGAAGATGGTGAAGTACGCCTGATACTGCGTCCGGTACCGCTCCGCCAGCCCCGCCGCGTCCACATCGAAGCTGTACGCGTCCTTCATGACGAACTCCCGTACCCGGATCAGGCCGGCCCGCGGACGCGGGTCGTCCCGGAACTTCGTCTGGAGTTGAAACACCAGCCGCGGCAGCTGGCGGTAGGACTCGATCTCCGACCGGCCGAGGAACGTCACCAACTCCTCATGGGTCATCGCCAGGACCAGGTCCCGGCCGCGACGATCCCGGAATCGGGCCAGCTCCGGGCCGACCGTGAAGTATCGGCCGGACTGCTTCCACAGCTCCGCCGGATTCACCACCGGCATCGAGACCTCCTGCCCCCCGACGCGCTCCAGCTCCGCGCGCAGCACGGCCTCGATCTTGCGGATGGTGCGCCAACCGAGCGGAAGATAGGCGAAGATGCCCTGCCCGACCTGCCGGAGCATGGCGGCCCGCTGGAGCAGTTGGTGTCCCTCAGACTCGGAACGTCCCGGCGCGGTGTGCAGGGTGGCGCCGAACATGGTCGACATTTTCATGGATGTGCCCTCACAAATCAGGATGGCGCTGCTCAGGGTTACGAAAGTGACCTGGGTCTATGCAGTGGCTGACCTCAGGGTGCGAGCGTGGGAAGTCACGGAACGGCGGCGGGCGCGAAGCGGGCTCATCACCGGAAGGGGCCGAGCCGCCGGAAGGGTTGCCGGCGCGGACACCCGCCGGCGACGGAACGTCGCTCAGCGGGGCGCCGGCGGAGTAGGTCGAGGCGCTGGCGGGCCGGAAGGCGCAACGAGCACCGGGCTCGACCCGCCCTGCTCGATGCCGCTCATCAGCGCCCACCCTCCACATCAACCACTACGACTGTAGCGAAAAACTCCCCCGGCCGCCGGCACGCCTCCGGCGGGCCACGCGGGGAGACCGGTCCCGGCACCGGGCCCCCGTACCGGGAGCAGCACCCCTCCGGCGAGATAGCATCATCGACCGATGGACACCACGGCGGGGACGCACTGGCGGCGGCCCGGGCCGACCCCGGAGCAGCAGCGGCGGGACCTCGTCCTGGGGCTGGCCGTGACCGTACTGGCGATAGCCAGCCTCACCCTCATCCGCGGCGCGGGTCTGTTCCTGCTCGGCCCGCCACCGTCGTTCGCCGAACAGCTGCTCTGGGCCGTCGCGGTGGGCCTGCCGCTGATCTGGCGGCGACGATTCCCCGTAGCGACGACGCTGATCATCTCGGTCGTGTTCGTCGCGGCACAAGCCCGCTCCGCACCGGAGACGCGGGTCGCCACGGGGGTGCTGTTCACGGCCATCTACACCCTCGGCGCCTGGGGACCGGACCGCCGCCTGGCCCGTCGGATCCGGATCGGCGTGATCGCCGCCATGTTCGGTTGGATCGGTTTCTGGTACTCGGTCAAGCTGGGCGGCGTGCTGGCGGACCCGCCCCCCGACGCGTTCGCCAACGCCGTGGGACCGATCCCCCCGCTGATCGCCGCGGTGCTCAGCGACATGCTGCTCAACATCCTGTTCTTCGGGTTCGCCTACTTCTTCGGTGAGATCGCCTGGCTGGCCGCCCGACGCGAGCACGAACTCCAGACGCAGGCCGAAGAACTACGCCGATCGCAGGCCGAGGCCAGAGCACACGCCGTGGTCGGGGAGCGGGTGCGGATCGCCCGGGAACTGCACGACGTCGTCGCCCACCACGTCTCGGTGATGGGGGTGCAGGCCGCCGCCTGCCGCCGGGTCCTCGACCGGGATCCGGCCAAGGCCCGCGCCGCACTGGCCGCGGTCGAGGAGTCGGCCCGCACGGCGGTGGACGAGCTACGCCGGATGCTCGGCGTCCTACGGGCCCGCGGCCACGAGCCGGACACCGTCGAACCGTCTCCCGGGATCAGCCGGGTCGCCACCGTGGTCGAGCGGGCGCGTGAAACCGGGCTGGGAGCCACGCTGGGGGTGTACGGCGACCCGGTGCCGATCCCGGAGTCAATCTCCCAGGCGACGTACCGGATCGTGCAGGAAGCAGTGACGAACACGCTCAAGCACGCCGTGGCGGCGACCACGCTGGACGTGCGGATCCGCTACCTGGCGCACGAGGTGGAGGTGGACGTGACCGACGACGGCCGCAGCAGCGGCACGACGAATACCGACGGGGTGGGCCTGGTCGGTATGCGCGAGCGGGTCGCCACCCATGGTGGCACGCTGGAGGTCGGCCCCCGCGCCGTCAGCGGCTGGCGGGTCCGGGCCCGCTTCCCGCTATCGCTGACCGAGCGGCAGGCGGCGTGACCGCCGCGCCGGCGACCGGCCGGGCCATCCGGATCCTGCTCGCCGACGACCACCACCTCGTGCGTACCGGGTTCCGGGTCATCCTCGAGGTGGAGGACGACATCCACGTCGTCGGGGAGGCCGCGGACGGCGAGCGGGCGGTGAGCATGGCCGCGGCGCTCCGCCCGGACGTGGTCCTGATGGATGTGGAGATGCCCCGGGTCGACGGGCTGGAGGCCACCCGACGGATCGTCGCGGACGTGGCCCGACCGCACGCCCCGGCGGTGTTGATCCTCACCACCTTCGACCGGGACGACTATCTGTTCGCCGCGCTGCGCGCCGGAGCCAGCGGATTCCTGCTGAAGAACGGCACGCCGGAGGCGCTCGTGGCGGCGATCCGGGTGGTCGCCCGCGGCGATGGCCTCATCGCCCCCGAACTCACCCGGCGAGTAATCGCCGCCTTCGCCAGGCCGGACGGCGAACCAACGACGACAGCCGGGGCACTGCCGGACCTCACGCCACGCGAGCACGAGGTACTGGTTCTGGTCGCCTCCGGGGCGAGTAACGCCGAGATCGCGGCCACCCTCGGCCTCGGCGAGGCGACCGTGAAGACCCACGTCAGTCGGGTGCTGGTCAAACTCGGCCTGCGGGACCGGGTGCAGGCGGTGGTCTTCGCGTACGAGCACGGGGTGGTACGGCCGGGGAGGTGACCGGTCTCCGTCGCAGGATGGAGCCGGGCGTCCACCTGTCGGGGGACGGAGCGGGCCGCGAGGTGATCTAGCGTTGCCAGCGTGACGAACATGCTCCAACTCGACGGCGTCGACCGCAGCTTCGGTGGCCGCCGCGTACTCCAGAATGTGTCCTTCGACGCGGAAGCCGGTCGGATGACCGGCTTCGTCGGCGGCAACGGTGCCGGCAAGACCACCACCATGCGCATCATCCTCGGCGTGCTCGCCGCCGACGCCGGCCAGGTGACCTGGCGGGGGGCGCCGCTCACCCGGACGGTGCGTCGGCGCTTCGGGTACATGCCGGAGGAACGCGGCCTGTACCCGAAGATGGCGGTCCGGGAACAGCTCGTCTACCTCGCCCGGTTGCACGGAATGACCGCTCCGGCGGCGGCGCGCAACACCGATACGTTGTTGGAACGGGTCGGTCTCGCCGACCGCGGCAGCGACCTGCTGGAGAAGCTGTCGCTGGGCAACCAGCAACGCGCCCAGATCGTCGCCGCGCTGGTACCCGACCCCGAGGTGCTGGTGCTCGACGAGCCCTTCTCCGGCCTCGACCCACTGGCCGTGGACACCGTCGTTGACGTGCTGAAGGAACGGGCCGCCGCCGGGGTACCGGTGCTCTTCTCCAGCCACCAGTTGGATGTGGTGGAGCGGCTCTGCGACGACCTGGTGATCATCAGCGCGGGGACGATCCGCGCCGCCGGCAGCCGAACGCAGTTGCGGGCCACGCACACGGCACCCCGCTACGAACTGGTGGTGGAGCACGACGCCGGCTGGCTACGCGACCACCCGGGCGTGACCCTGGTCGAGCTCGAGGGCGCCCGCGCCGTGTTCGAGTTGCCCCGGGGGGCAGACGAGCAACCGGTACTCCACGCCGCGCTCGCCCGTGGGCCCGTCCGCGAGTTCCGACCCGTCGTGCCGTCGCTGGCCGAGATCTTCCGAGAGGTCGCCCTGTGAACACCCTCGCCGCCACTCAGCTGGTCGCGGCCCGTGAAGTCCGGGCCAAACTGCGCGACCGCACCTTTCTCCTCAGTACGCTGATCTTCCTACTCATCGCCGCCGCCGCGACGACGCTGCCGTCGCTACTGTCCGGCGGCCCAGCCACGGTGGCCGCCACCGCGGAGGTCTCGGCCGAACTGCGCGCCGCCGGGCTCGAGGTCCGCGAGGTACCCGACGACGCCGCCGCCGAACAGGCCGTTCGGGACGGCGAGACCGACGCGGCGGTGGTCGCCGGGCCAACGGTGCTCGCCCGGGAGGAGGCTCCCGGCGACGTGGTGGCGGCGCTCAGCGTCGAACCGCCGGTACGGTTGCTGAACCCCGCCCCGGCGGAACCACCGGGGGCCGTCCTGGTGCCGTTCGTCTTCGCGTTCGTCTTTCTGCTCACGTCCCAGACCTTCGGCGTACAGATCGCACAGAGCATCATCGAGGAGAAACAGACCCGGATCGTCGAGATCCTGGTGGCCGCCGTGCCGGTACGAGCCCTGCTCGTCGGCAAGATGATCGCCGGCACCGTGCTGGCCCTGGGTCAGATCGCGCTGGTGGCGCTCGTCGCGGTCGTGGGCTTGCGACTCTTCGGTGACAGTGAGCTACTGAACCTACTCGGGCCAGCAATCGGCTGGTTCCTGCCGTACTTCCTGCTCGGCTTCGTCCTGATCGCCGCGCTGTGGGCGGCGGCGGGGGCCCTGGTCAGCCGGCTGGAGGACATCGGCACGGTGGCCATGCCGGTCCAGCTGGTGGTGATGATCCCGTTCTTCGGGGTGATCTTCCTCAGTGACAACGCATTCGCCATGCAGGTGCTGTCCTACGTGCCGTTCTCGGCGCCGACCGCCATGCCGCTCCGGCTGTTCACCGGGGACGCCGCTGGCTGGGAACCTCCGCTGTCCCTGGCCCTGCTCCTGGTCACCGCACTCGCCGTCCTGGCCGCCGGCGCCCGGGTGTACGAGGGGTCGCTGCTGCGGACCAACGGCAACACCTCACTTCGAACGGCCTGGCGGGAACGAGAGACGGTGGACTGAATCTCACCCCCGAAGAGCGCACCCCGTGGAACCGGCCGGGCCGGTTCCACGGGGTGCGCTCTGACCGACGGCGGGTCAGCCGAGTCGCGCGAGCAGCTCGTCGGAGGCGTCGAAGTTCGCGAAGACGTTCTGCACGTCGTCGCAGTCCTCCAGCACATCAATCAGCTTGAGGACCTTCCGCGCGCCCTCCTCGTCCACCGAGACGCTGACGCTCGGGACGAGCGAGGACTCCGCCGACTCGTACTCGATGCCGGCGTCCTGCAACGCGGTACGCACCGCGACCAGGTCACCCGGCTCGGAGAGCACCTCGAACGCCTCACCCAGGTCGTTGACCTCCTCGGCACCCGCGTCCAGGACGGCCAGCATCACGTCGTCCTCGGTGGTGCCGGCCTTGGCCACGATCACCACGCCCTTGCGGCTGAACAGGTACGACACCGAGCCGGCGTCGGCGAACGAGCCGCCGTTGCGGGTGAGTGCGGTCCGCACCTCCGTGGCGGCACGATTCCGGTTGTCGGTCAGACACTCGATCAGCAGCGCGACCCCGTTGGGCCCATAGCCCTCGTACATGACCGTCTGGTAGTCGGCACCACCGGACTCGAGGCCGGAGCCCCGCTTCACCGCGCGGTCGATGTTGTCGTTGGGGACCGAGCTCTTCTTGGCCTTCTGGATCGCGTCGTAGAGCGTCGGGTTACCAGCCGGATCACCGCCGCCGGTACGCGCCGCGACCTCGACGTTCTTGATCAGCTTGGCGAACATCTTGCCGCGCTTGGCGTCGATGACCGCCTTCTTGTGCTTGGTCGTCGCCCACTTTGAGTGGCCGGACATCCGCTACCTCCGTTGCTACCCGCCGTCTGCATCGACCGCACCGCACTCGCCCGCTCCCGCCGACGTACGCGGAGGGTGCCGGCCGGCTCTGGTGGAAGCCGCGGCGGAGAGCTGGCCCTGCCGAATCCCGGCAATCCTACCGGTGGCCCGCAGCCGTGCGTGAGCGCCGCACGGCCCCGCCGGATCGCGTCGTGGGCGGTACGACCGACGGGGCTCGCCCGACCCGAACCGGCGGCCGCTCAGATCGCGGCGCGGACCAGGTCCGCGAAGTACGCGTGCAGGCGCCGGTCGCCGGTCAGCTCGGGATGGAACGAGGTCGCCAGCAGGTTCCCCTGGCGGACCGCGACGATCCGACCCGCCGCCGGCCCCTCGGTCACCGTGCCGAGCACCTCGACGCCCCGGCCGACGCGCTCGACCCAGGGCGCCCGGATGAACAGCACGTGGAGCGGGCCACCGTCGATGCCCGCCATGCTCACCGGCGCCTCGAACGAGGCGACCTGCCGCCCGAACGCGTTGCGCCGGACGGTCATCTCGATGCCGGCGAATCCGCGCTGGTCGGATCGGCCGTCGAGCACCTCACTCGCCAACATGATCATGCCGGCGCAGGAGCCGTAGACGG
This sequence comes from Salinispora goodfellowii, assembly GCF_059570675.1. Taxonomy (NCBI): domain Bacteria; kingdom Bacillati; phylum Actinomycetota; class Actinomycetes; order Micromonosporales; family Micromonosporaceae; genus Salinispora; species Salinispora goodfellowii. The sequence continues at coordinate 137,609 of NZ_JCANTD010000001.1, forward strand.
GCATGCCGTCGGCGATCCGCCTGTTGATCGGCTCCCGCAGCTCGAAGAGGTCGGCCAGCTTGCTGATCGTGGTGGACTCGCCCCCGGGGATGACCAGCCCGTCGACCGTCTCCAGCTCCGTCTGGCGACGAACCGGGCAGGCGTGCGCACCCGCCGCCGCCAGGGCGGCCGTATGCTCCCGGACATCACCCTGCAGAGCGAGCACGCCGATGGTGGGTGCCGTCATGGTCGCTCCCTCCAGAGGGTGTGCCGCAGCCCCGGCGGCCAGACAGCCGACGTCCGCCGGGGCTGCGCTTCCCTCACCAGCCGCGCTCGGCCAGACGGTCCGACTGCGAGAGGTTGCCGGTATTGATGCCGACCATCGCCTCGCCAAGCCCGCGGGAGACCTTGGCCAGTGTCTCCGGGTCGTCGTGGAAGGTGGTGGCCTTGACGATCGCGGCGGCCCGGTGGGCCGGGTTGTCGGACTTGAAGATGCCGGAGCCGACGAAGACCCCCTCGGCGCCGAGCTGCATCATCATGGCGGCGTCGGCCGGGGTGGCGATACCACCGGCGGTGAAGAGCACCACCGGCAGCTTGCCCGTCTCGGCGATCTCCTTGACCAGTTCGTACGGGGCCTGGAGCTCCTTCGCAGCCACGTACAGCTCATCGGTGGGCAGGGACTGGAGCCGGCGGATCTCGGTGCGGATTCCCCGCATGTGGGTGGTGGCATTGGAGACGTCGCCGGTGCCGGCCTCGCCCTTCGACCGGATCATGGCCGCGCCCTCGGTGATCCGCCGCAGCGCCTCGCCCAGATTGGTCGCGCCACAGACGAACGGCACCGTGAAGGCCCACTTGTCGATGTGGTTCGCGTAATCGGCCGGGGTCAGCACCTCCGACTCGTCAACGTAGTCGACGCCGAGCGCTTGCAGGATCTGTGCCTCCACGAGGTGACCGATCCGGGCCTTGGCCATGACCGGGATCGAGACCGCTTCCATGATGCTGTCGATCATGTCCGGATCGCTCATCCGGGAGACCCCGCCCTGGGCCCGGATGTCCGAGGGGACCCGCTCCAGGGCCATCACCGCGACCGCACCGGCGTCCTCGGCGATCTTGGCCTGCTCCGCGGTGACCACGTCCATGATCACACCGCCCTTGAGCATCTCGGCCATCCCCCGCTTCACATGCGCGGTGCCGGTGACCGGGGCGTTGGTGGAAGAATTCGAAGTCTGGGAATCGGGCACGGTTCATCGCTCCTATGGACGTGCACGAGAAGGGCTGGCGAGAATGCTACGAGGGGCCACCCCGGCAGCCCGACAGCCAATCAGACCCACGGTGGCCTGCCCTGTGTCCGCCATCACGTACCCGGTCACTCCTCGACCATGCCCTCCGGGACGGCCAGCGTTGGTTCGTCGATGTCGAAATACCGCGGCCACGGACGCCGCCGCCCCATCCGCAACAGCCGCACCAGCGGCCGACTCCGGGCCGCGCGGGCATCCCGGACCAGATCCGTGTGCACCTGGCGGGCCAGGGCCAGCCGGCGGCTGGCGGCGATGACGGCCTCGGTGTCCGGATCGCCGGGATCGAGCCGCAACGCCCGCAGCTGCCGGGTGAGATCGTTCTCGGCGGCCTCCCGCTCGTCCGGCCGAACGTCCAGGGCCACCCGGGCCGCCGCGTACAACTCGACGCCGTAACGACGTTCGGCGAGCACCGCGGCGGTCGCCGCCCGGCGCAGCAGGTGGGCGTCGAGCGCCCGGGCCGCGAGCTCCGCCCGGTCCTGCAACCGCTCGACCCGGCCGGCGGTCCAGACGAGGTACGTCGCCAGCAGCGCACCGACCAGCGTCGCACCCACCAACCACCACATGCCCGGCATCGTAGTGCTGCTCCGTTCCCTCCGCCGGCCTCCCCGCTACCGCCGTCCCACCGGTCAGCCCAGCCCCACCCACTCCTGGTCGATCACCCGGCCGTCAGCGGCCTCAATCGCGGCGGCGTACACCTCGAGAATCCGGCGGGCAACCGTGGGCCAGTCAAACGTCGCCACCACCTGATCCGCGTACCCGGTCAGTTCGGTCCGCGCGTCCGCGTCGGCCAGAAGGTCGGCCAGCGCCGACCGCAGCGCCGCCGAGTCGCCGGTGCGGAACAGCCGGCCGGCCCGGCCCCGGTCCAGCACCCGGCGGAACGCGTCGAGATCACTCGCCACGACCGCGGTCCCCGCCGCGAGCGCCTCGGTGAGGATCATGCCGAACGACTCCCCGCCCGTGTTCGGTGCCACGTAGAGGTGGACACTGCGCAGCATCCGCGCCTTGTCCACCTCGGAGACCAGCCCGAGAAAAGTGATGCGGTCCCGCAGCTCGGCCGGGAACTGGTCGTACAGGTCGGCCGGATCACCGGGGCCGGCGACCAGCAGGCGCAGCCCCGGACGCTCCCCGGCCAACGACACGAACGCGTCCCGCAGCACCGGGAAGCCCTTGCGGGCTTCGGTGAAGCGGCCGAGGAAACCGATCGTGCCGCCGTCGCCGGGCGTACACGAACCCGGCCAGCCCGGCAGCGGCTGGGCGTCGGCGAACTTGGCGACGGCCACCCCGTTCGGGATCTCCACCGCTCCGCCGTCCATGTGCTCCACCTGCACCTTGCGGGCCAGGGCACTCACCGCGATCCGGGCGGTGATGCGCTCCAACACGATCTGGAGCACCCCCTGGGCGGCGGCGAGCACCCGGGAACGCGTCATCGCCGTGTGGAAGGTCGCCACCACCGGCCCCCGCGCGCAGAGCACGGCGAACATCGACAGGCTCAGCGTCAGCGGCTCGTGCACGTGCAGCACGTCGAAGTCGCCCCGGTTGATCCAGCGACGGACCCGCGCGGTGGAGACCGGGCCGAAGGCGATCCGGGCCACCGAGCCGTTGTACGGCAGCGGAACCGCCCGGCCGGCCGGCACCACGTACGGCGGCAGCTCCGACTCCTCGTCCGCGGGGGCCAGGACGCTCACCTCGTGCCCGAGCCCGATCAGCGCCTCGGCGAGGTCCATCACGTGGTTCTGCACGCCGCCGGGCACATCCAGGGAGTACGGGCACACGATGCCGATCCGCACGTTGGCGCCCCTCCCCTCAGACCTGTCCGGTAGGCGGCGAGAGCCGCGCCGCGCCGTTCGGCGTGGCGCGCTGGTCCAGCCACATCCGTTGCAACATGTGCCAGTCTTGCGGATGGCGGGCCACGCCCGCCGCCAGAGAATCGGCGACCCGCTGGGCCAGTATCCGCACCCGTACGTCGAGCGGGCCCTGCTCGGGATCGGGCAGCTCCAGTGGCCCCTCGATCCTGGCACACGCGACCTCCGGCTCGAACCACAAGGAGGCGACGTAGAGCGGCGCGCCGGTGCGCAGCGCCAGCAGGGCCGGGCCGGGCGGCATCCGGGTGGGGGAACCGAAGAAGTCGACCGGCACGCCTCGGGCCGAGAGGTCCCGGTCGGCGAGCAGCGGCACCACATAACCGGCGTTCACCCGGTCGATCAACACGTCGAAGGCGGGTCGTTCGCCACCGCGGGTGGGCAGGATCTCCATCCCCAGGCCCTGCCGGAACGCGAGGAAACGCTGGTAGATCCCCTCGGGCTTGAGCCGCTCGGCGACGGTGGCGATCGGCCAGCCCATCGCCGCGACCCAGGCGCCCGCCATATCCCAGTTGCCGGAGTGCGGCAACGCCACGATCGCGCCCCGGCCGGCGGCCACATCCGCGGCGAGCAGTTCCTCGCCGTCGAGCCGGAATCCGGCGAGGAGCTGAGCCCGGCTCAGCGTGGGCAGCCGGAACATCTCCATCCAGTACCGGGCGTAGGAGCGCAACCCGGACCGAACCAGCCCGTCCAGCTCGGCCTCGGAGACCTCCGAACCCACCACCCGGCGCAGGTTGGCACGGAGCCGGGCCGCGCCCCCACCGCCGCGGCGGTGGGTGTGGTCGGCAGCCGCCCGGAAGACGGTGGCCGCCACCGGCCGGGGCAGTGCCCGCACCGCACGCCACCCCGCGAGGTAGGCCAGCTCGGTGAGGTTCATCGGCGCCACCGCTCGAGCGCCCTCACCGCTGCCCGCCCGAGGCGGTGGGGAACTGCTGGGCCTGCCGGTACACGTGGGCCATCCGCTGCCCCACCGTGAAGATCGAGACCGCGGCGAGCAGCCAGAGCGCGACCGGCAGGGCGACCTTCAGGCCCAGCCCGGCCAGCAGCCCCCCGACACCGACGATCAGCAGCCGCTCCGTACGTTCGGCGATGCCCACGTCGCAGGTCAGGCCAAGCCCTTCGGCCCGCGCCTTCACGTACGAGACGAGCCCACCGGCGGCCAGGCAGAGCAACGCGGCGGCGACGCCCGCATGGTCGCCCTCGGTGGCGAGGTAGTAGGCCACCGCACCGAAGACCGCGCTGTCGGCGACCCGGTCCATACTCGAGTCGAGGAACGCCCCGAACCGGGTGGAGCCACCGCTCATCCGGGCCATCGTCCCGTCCAGCAGATCGGTGAGAGCGAATACGGTGACAATCAACGCACCGGCGACGAGATGACCGCGGGCTCCGAAACCGAGCGCTCCGACGAGCACCCCGAGGGTACCCGTCACGGTAACCGTGTTGGGGGTCACGCCCGCACGGAGCAGGCGGCGCGCGACCGGTTCGACGACGCGGGTCATGCCCGCACGGGCCGTCACTTGGAAGATCTTCGCCATGGCGGTCCCACGATAACGGTCCGGTGCCCCCAGCGGTACGGACGGTCGGGCGACCCGCCCGAGGGAACTTGTGCCGTACGGGCATCCGGGTGTCTGATCGACCCAGAAAGGTGAGGCAGCTCACCGCTCCGCCTATCCCGTTCCCGCTTGGCAGCAGCACCCCGGAGGATATCGCCGCGCACCCGCCCCAGGCCGCTTCTCGCGCGCGGCGGTCGCCACCACACACCCGGCTGAGGGAGGTGCGCCGATGGCGCAGAAGAGTCAGGACAAGGGGGTCGCCGGTGCGGTACCGGCGGTGACCCACCCCGGAGACATCCGCAACGTGGTGCTCGTCGGGCACTCCGGCGCCGGCAAGACGACCCTGGTCGAGGCGTTACTCGCGGCGACCGGCACGATCGGCCGCGCCGGGAACATCGCCGACGGCACCACCACCTGCGACCACGATCCGGCCGCCATCCGCCAACAACGGTCGGTGACCCTGGCCTGCGCGCCGCTCGTGCACGACGGGATCAAGGTCAACCTGCTGGACACCCCCGGCTACGCCGACTTCGTCGGCGAGCTGCGCGCCGGGCTGCGGGCCGCCGACGCCGCGCTCTTCGTCGTCTCCGCCGTGGACGGGATGGATGCCACCACCGCCGCGCTGTGGGAGGAGTGCGCGGCCGTGAACATGCCCCGGGCGGTGGCCGTCTCCCGGCTGGACCACCCGCGCGCGGACTTCGACGAGGCGGTCGCCCGCTGCCAGCGGGTGTTCGGCGACAATGTGCTCCCGCTCTACCTGCCGATGCTCGGCGACGACGGCGTCTCCACCGCCGGCCTGCTCGGGCTGATCACCCGCCGGGTCCTGGACTACACCGCCGGGCTGCCCGCCGAGGTACGGGAGCCGGACCCGGAACACCTGCCGGCCATCGTCGAGTCCCGCGACGAACTGATCGAGGGAATCATCGCCGAGAGCGAGGATGAGACCCTCATGGACCGGTACCTCGAAGGTGCCGAGATCGGCACCGACATCCTCGTCGAGGATCTGGAGAAGGCGGTCGCGCGCGGTCACTTCTATCCCGTGGTACCGGTCTGCGCGCAGACCGGGGTCGGCCTCGACGCCCTCCTGGAAGTGCTCACCGCGGGCTTCCCCGCACCACTGGAGCACGACCTCCCGGCGGTAACCGGGGTGGATGGCACGCCGCGCCCCCCGCTGGCCTGCGACCCGGCCGGGCCACTGGTCGCCGAGGTGGTCAAGACCACCATCGACCGACATGTGGGGCGGGTCTCCCTGGTCCGGGTCTTCTCCGGCACGCTCCGCCCCGAACAGGTCGTGCACGTCTCCGGGCACGGCCTGGCCGACCGCGGCCACCCCGACCACGACGCCGACGAACGGGTCGGCCACCTCTACTCCCCGCTCGGCGCGACGCTGCGCGAGATGCGCGCCGGTGTCGCCGGTGACCTCTGTGCGCTCACCAAGTCGGGCAGCGCGGAAACCGGCGACACCATCTCGGCCAAGGACGACCCGCTGCTGGTCGCGCCCTGGGAGATGCCAGAGCCGCTGCTGCCGGTGGCGATCGTGGCGCGTACCCGGGCCGACGAGGACGCGCTCGCCCGCAACCTCGCCCGGCTGGTGGCCGGTGACCCCACTCTGCGGCTCCACCGCGACAGCGAGACGCGTCAGCTGGTGCTCTGGTGCATGGGGGAGGCGCACGCCGACGTGGTGTTGGAACGGTTGCGCAGCGGTGGGGTGGAGCTGGACACGACACCGGTGCGGGTCGCCCTGCGGGAGACGTTCACCGTGGCGGCCAAGGGGCACGGCCGGCACGTCAAGCAGTCCGGCGGGCACGGCCAGTACGCGGTCTGCGACATCGAGGTGGAACCGCTACCCCGGGGCGCTGGCTTCGAGTTCGTCAGCCGGGTGGTAGGCGGAGCCGTACCGCACAACTACATCCCGTCGGTGGAGAAGGGGGTCCGGGCCCAGCTGGAGCGCGGACTGGCGGCCGGCGCCCCCCTGGTGGACCTGCGGGTGACGCTCGTGGACGGCAAGGCGCACAGCGTCGACTCCTCCGACGCGGCGTTCCAGACCGCCGGCGCGCTGGCGCTCAGGGACGCGGCCGACAAGGGCCAGCCGGCGTTGCTGGAACCGGTTGACGAGGTGGTCATCCGGGTGCCCGACGCGTCAGTCGGCGCGGTGTTGGGCGACCTCTCCGGCCGACACGGCCGGGTGCTCGGCACCGAGCCCGACACCAGCGCCGAAGGGCGAACGCTGGTCCGCGCCGAGGTGGCCGCGACCGAACTCCTCCGCTACGCCGTGGAGCTGCGCTCGATGACCGCCGGTACGGGCACCTTCCGCCGCGAGTTCGCCCGCTACGAACCCATGCCCAGCCACCAGGCCGACCGGGTCCGCGCGGAGCCCGGCTGACCGCGTACCGGGGTTCGCGGGGGCGCTGGCCGGCGCCGCGGGATCGTGGGTCAGGAGGGCCAGGCGCTGGCCAGCAACGCCCGGGTGTCGCCGAGCAGCTGCGGCAGGACCTTGGTCCGGCCGATCACCGGCATGAAGTTGGCGTCACCGCCCCAGCGGGGCACCACGTGCTGGTGCAGGTGCGCGGCGATACCAGCGCCGGCGACCCCACCCTGGTTCATCCCGAGGTTGAAGCCGTGGGCACTGCTGACCTTACGGATGACGCGCATCGCGGTCTGGGTGACGGCAGCCAGCTCCGCCGTCTCCCGGTCGTCGAGGTCGGTGTAGTCGGCCACGTGCCGGTAGGGGCAGACCAGCAGGTGCCCCGGGTTGTACGGGTACAGGTTGAGCACCACGAACACGTGCTCGCCCCGCGCCACGACCAGGTTCTCCGGCTCTGACCGCCGGGGGGCGAGACAGAAGGGGCAGCCGGTGGGCCCCTCGTATCCGCCCTTGGGCCGGTCCCCGCCGGAGATGTAGGTCATCCGATGGGGCGTCCAGAGCCGGTCCAGGCTGTCGGCCATAGCATCGCTGTTGGTGTGTTCCTCCGCCCCAGTCACAGCAGCGATCCTACGGCCCGGGCGCCCGTCACCCCTCGGCAGCGGAGGGCCCCTGGTTGGCACGGGAGTTGACCACGTCGAGGACGTGGTTGACCGCCTCGGCCGCCGGCACCCCGTTACGCTGGGAGCCGTCCCGGTAGCGGAACGACACGGTGCCCGCTGCCACATCGTCGTCGCCAGCGATCACCATGAACGGAATCTTCTGCTGCTGGGCGGTCCGGATCTTCTTCTGCATCCGGTCGTCACCGGCGTCGACCTGGGCCCGCACGCCGGCCGCACGCAGCGCGGCGACGAAGCCGTCCAGGTACTCGGTGTGCTCGGCGCGGATCGGGATGCCGACCACCTGCACCGGCGCCAGCCAGGCCGGGAACGCTCCGGCGTAGTGCTCGGTGAGTACGCCGATGAAGCGCTCGATCGAGCCGAACTTCGCGCAGTGAATCATGATCGGCTGCTGCCGGCTGCCGTCGGCCGCCTGGTACTCCAGCCCGAAGCCGGCCGGCTGGTTGAAGTCGTACTGGATCGTCGACATCTGCCAGGTGCGGCCGATCGCGTCCTTGGCCTGGACCGAGATCTTCGGGCCGTAGAAGGCCGCGCCCCCCGGGTCCGGCACCAGCTCGAGCCCGGTGTCCCGGGCGCACTGCTCCAGCACCGCCGTCGCCGTCGCCCAGTCCTCGGCGGAGCCGACGAACTTGTCCGGTTTGGTCTCGTCGCGGGTGGACAGCTCGAGGTAATAGTCGGTGATGCCGAAGTCCTGCAGCAGGCCGAGCACGAAGGCCAGCAGGTGCTTGACCTCCGCTGGCGCCTGCTCCTGGGTGCAGTAGGAGTGCGAGTCATCCTGGGTGAAGCCCCGTACCCGGGTCAACCCGTGGATGACGCCGGACTTCTCGTACCGGTAGACCGAGCCGAACTCGAACAGCCGCATCGGCAGTTCCCGGTAGGAGCGCCCGCGCGACCGGTAGATCAGGTTGTGCATCGGGCAGTTCATCGCCTTGAGGTAGTAATCCGCCCCTTCGAACTGCATGGGCGGGAACATCCCGTCGGCGTAGTACGGCAGGTGGCCCGAGGTGTGGAAGAGGCCTTCCTTCGAAATGTGCGGGGTGCCGACATAGTCGAAGCCCTCCTCGACGTGCCGGGACCGGACGTAGTCCTCCATCGTCCGCTTGAGCACGCCGCCCTTGGGGTGGAACACCGGCAGGCCGGAGCCGATCTCGTCGGGGAAGCTGAACAGGTCGAGGTCGGCGCCAAGCTTGCGGTGGTCCCGCCGGGCGGCCTCCTCCAGCAACCGCAGGTACGCCTTCAGCTCGTCCCGGGTCGGCCACGCGGTGCCGTACACCCGCTGTAGCTGTGGGTTCTTCTCCGACCCACGCCAGTACGCGGCGGCCGACCGCATCAGCTTGAACGCCCCGATCAGTCGGGTGTTCGGCAGGTGCGGGCCACGGCACAGGTCCGACCAGCAGACCTTGTCCGAGTCGGCGGCGAGGTTGTCGTAGCTGGTCAGTTCCCCGCCGCCGACCTCCATCACCTGGGAGGAGTCCAGCCCGTCGCCCTTGAGCTCGATCAGCTCCAGCTTGAACGGCTCGGCCGCGAGCTCGCCGCGGGCCTCGTCCCGGTCCCGGAAGCGGCGGCGGCGGAACCGCTGACCGGACTTGATGATCTCCTGCATCCGCTTTTCCAGCTTCGTCAGGTCCGCGGGCTGGAACGGCTGGTCAACCGCGAAGTCGTAGTAGAAGCCGTTTTCGATCGGCGGACCGATGCCCAGCTTCGCCTCGGGAAAGAGATCCTGCACGGCCTGGGCGAGTACGTGGGCCGTGGAGTGCCGTAGCACGGCCAGCCCGTCCGGGGTGTCGATGCCCACCGGCTCGACCACGGTCTGCTGTTCCGGGGTCCAGTCCAGGTCGCGAAGCTGGCCCTGCGGGTCCCGCACCACCACGACCACGCTGCGACCGGTCAGCGGTAGTCCGGCCGCCGCGACCGCGTCGGCCGCCGTCGTCCCGGCGGCCACGACGACGGGGTCGGCCACAACGGGGTTACGGGGTGCGGACACGGTGACTCCTCAGGGCAGACGGTACGACTCGCTGCCGATGCTATCGGTCCACCCACTGCGCACCCGCCACGGCCGGGCCGTCGGCGCTCAGGGCAGCCAGTCCGGCAGCGACTCGCGAGCGGCCAGCCACTCGGCCGGCACTCCGGCTGGGGTACGAGCCCGGTGTACGCGGCGACGATCGCACCGACGATCGCTGCGGTGGTGACCACGTCCCCGCCCGCCTCGACGCAGACCCGCACCGCCGTCGGGGGTGACCGGCGGCAACCCAGCAGGTGAAGGGGACGGTGTCCGGCGCGCGTCCCGGGCGAGCGCGAGTCTCGTGTCGGCGAAGAGGGTGAAGGGCATCGTTTTACCAGCTTGCCGCTTTCACCGCAGTGCCGCAACGCGACCACCTTCCCGCGCCGAGTACCGTCTTGGGGTGGCCACCGTGCTCCTGGTCGAAGACGATCACGTCGTCCGCGGCGCGATGCTGCGCTCCCTCACCGGCCGGGGGCATGCCGTACACGCCGTCGGCACCGCGCTCGAAGCCCTGCGCCGAGTGGCGGCGGAGACCCCCGACCTCGTCGTACTCGACCTGGGCCTGCCCGACCTCGACGGTTCCGACGCCCTACGGATGCTGCGGGGTATCACCGATATCCCGATCATCATCGCCACCGCCCGCGACGATGAACAGTCAGTCGTCCGGCTGCTGCGCGCCGGTGCGGACGACTACATGATCAAGCCATTCACCGGCGCACACCTGGACGCCCGGATCACGACCGTGCTGCGGCGGGCCGGTCGGGCCAGCCGGACGGTCCAGCCCGCGGTGCACGAGGTCGGCGGACTCCGCATCGACGTCGGCGAACGCAGCGCCGAGCTGGACGGGGAGCCGTTGGCGCTGACCCGCAAGGAGTTCGACCTGCTGGCGTACCTGGCGGCACGACCGGGCCGGGTAGTGTCGCGCCGGGAACTCTTGGAGGAGGTATGGCGACAACCGTCGGTCGGCGAGGACCAGACCATCGACGTTCACCTCTACTGGCTGCGCCGCAAGATGGGCGAGACCGCGGCGAAGCCGCGCTACCTGCGCACCGTGCGGGGGGTGGGCCTCCGGCTGGTAGCACCCGGCTGAGGTGGTCACTGGCCCTGACCGTGACGGGTGTGTGCACGCTCATGGCCCTCGCGTTCCTGGCGCTGTCGGCCACCGGTCTCGGCGACGGGAGCCCGTGGTGGCTTCCGGTCGGCGTGGGGGTGACGCTGGTCGCCACCGCGGTGTTGGTGGTTGATCGGGTGGCGGCCCGCACCGTGCAAGCGGCCCGGGACCTGACGCAGGGAGCGCTGGCCCTCGGCGCGGGCGACCTCAACGTCCGGGTGGAGCCGAGCGGTCCAGGAGAGTTGGTTGCGGCCGGGTACGCGTTCAACCGGATGGCCGAGCACCTGGTCGCCACTCGCGCGGACGAGCGGGAACTGGTGGCCGACCTGTCCCACCGGCTGCGCACGCCGCTGACCGCGCTGCGGCTGGACGCCGAGGCGCTGGACCCGGATGACACCAGCATCGGAATCTTCAGCGAGGCGGAGCTGGATCGTCGGCGTGGAATCCGGCGGATCCGGCAGGCGATCGCCACCCTGGAGGACGAGGTCGACCAGCTAATCAAGACAACCCGTAAGGCTGCCACGCAGGAGACCGCGCCGGGCAGCTGCGATGTCAGCGAGGTCGTCCGGGAGCGGATGCGGTTCTGGTCCGCGCTGGCCGGCGACCAGAACCGGCCGTTCCGGGTCACCGGGGCGCAGCTGCGCATTCCGGCGCCGGTGCCGCGGGCGGAGCTGGCCGCCGCGCTGGACGCGGTGATCGGCAACGTGTTCCGGTACACGCCCCAGGGAACGGCGTTCGAGGTAGCGGTCTCCCGGCGGGACGGATACGTCGCCATCCGAATCGACGATGCCGGGCTGGGCGTCGCCGACCCGGACCGGGCGCTGCGCCGGGGTGCCAGCGACCGTGGCTCGACCGGGCTCGGCTTGGATATCGTGAAGCGGGTCGCGGTGCAGGCCAACGGCTCGGTCAGCATCGACCGCGCCCAACTGGGTGGGGCGAGCGTGGTGATGCTGCTGGCCGACCCGGAGGCGACACCGCGGCAGGTCAGCCGGTTCGGCCTGGTGGGCCGGAGGACCCGGGAGGCCCGCGACCAGGCCGACGGCGGCCGGCGCTGGAACCGGCACCGCCCGGCTGATCGCTGAGTCACCCAAGCTGTGCCCGCGCCTAAGTTCTCCTTAGATCCCGCTTAACACCGGCGCTGCGCCGACACCAGCCTGTCATGATCAGGAGGCGAACCCACCACTTCGCCGGCCCGCCGCCCAGGCGGCATCGGCCGGTGAAGCCGTGCGCGCGGCGGGAACCCGTTCCCCCTCCTCCCCGCCGCGCGCACCCCGCTCAGGACGCCTTCGCCAGATAGGCGCCGATCTCCCCGGCGATCCGCTGCTTGCTCGCGGGGGCGAGGAAGGACGCGGTCACCGCGTTGTCAGCCAGCGCGGCGACGCCCGGTGGGCCGAGGTCGAGCAGCCGGGCGGCCACCGCGTACTCGTCGTTGAGGGTGGTGCCGAACATCGGCGGATCATCGGAGTTGATCGTGACCAACAGCCCGGCCTCGACCAGCCGGGGCAACGGATGCTCCTCGATGCGGGCCACCGCGCGGGTGCGGACGTTGGAGGTCGGACACACCTCCAGGGCAAGCTGCCGCTCGGCCAGGTACGCCAGCAGTTCCGGGTCCTCGACCGCCGAGATGCCGTGCCCGAGCCGTTCGGCGCCCAGGTCGCGCAGCGCGTCCCAGACGGTCCGCGCCCCGGTGGTCTCCCCCGCGTGCGGCACCGACCGGAGGCCGGCCGCGCGGGCCTGATCGAAGTACGGCTTGAACTGGGGTCGGGGCACACCGACCTCCGGGCCACCCAACCCGAAACTGATCAGACCGTCGGGGCGCTCGTCCAGGCTGATCCGCAGGGTCTCCTCGGCCGCCGGCAGGCCGGCTTCACCCGGGATGTCGAAGCACCAGCGCAGCTCGATGCCGAAGTCGGCCGCCGCCCGGTTACGGGCGTCCTCGATCGCCTCGCAGAACGCCGGCGCGGGTATCCCCCGGTGCACGTGCGAGTACGGGGTGACGGTCAGCTCCGCGTAGCGGACCTGCTGACGGGCCAACTCCCGGGCCACCTCGTGGGTGAGCAGCCAGACATCCTCCTGATCCCGGATCAGGTCCACCACGCTCAGGTAGATCTCGACGAAGTGCGCGAAGTCGCGGAAGGCGAAGTATTCGGCGAGGGCCTCCGGGTCGGCCGGAACCGGGCTGCGCCCCTCGTGCCGGGCGGCCAACTCGGCGACGATCCGGGGCGAGGCGGAGCCAACGTGGTGCACGTGTAACTCAACCTTGGGCAGGCCGGCGATAAAGGTGGACAGGTCGGTCACAGGTTCTCCTCCACGCGAGCGGCGGTACGGGCAACGAAGAAGACGCGGCGGAACGGAAAGCACACCTGGCCCTGCTGCACCGGGTACGCCTCGGCGAGCCGTACGCTCAGTTCCCGGCGAAAGTCGGCCCAGCCGGTGGGGTCGAGCGCGCCGCGCACCGGACGTAGCGCGGTCCCCTCCATCCAGCTCAGCACTGGATGGTCGGCGTCGGCCGGAGCCGGAAGCAGGTGCACGTAGCTAGTCTCCCAAGCGTCCACCGTGCACCCCGCGGCGGCCAGCAGCCGGGCGTAGCCGAGTTGCTGATGACCACGTCCTGGTCCCGGCCGGGGCGCCAGTGTCGGACGTCGGCGACGGCGAACTCCACCGGACCGGCCAACGAGGCGGCCCGGTCGATCATCTCCGGTGCGGCGTCGATGCCGGTGATCCGGCTGTCGGGCCAGCGCTCGGCGAGGATCGTGCTCAGGGTGCCGGGCCCACAGCCGAGGTCGACCACCGCCCGGGGCCGGGTGGTCGGCACCCGGGCGAGCAGGTCGTGAAACGGCCTGGCCCGTTCGTCGCCGTAACGCAGGTATGTTGTCGGATCCCACATGACCCCTCCAAACCGTACGTACGTCTTGTTGAATTGTGGCCCACCGTAGTCCGGACCAGCCCGAATCACTAGGCTCACCTCATGGAGCAGCGCACCCTTCCCCGGCTGGACCGCGCCGTCGGCGTGGTCGGCCTCGGCACCTGGCAGCACGGAGCCGACCGGGGCACCGTCTACAACGACCCGGTCCGGCCGCAGGTGCACGACCGGTGGTGAACGGGACGGACGCCCCCGGCGGGCGAGAACGCGAATTCGCGCTGCGGGGCTGGCTGGCGCTGGCACTCGGGCTGCTGGCCGTGGTGCTCGGCGCCCTCTGGACCGTACAGGGGCTGGGATTCATCGAGGGCAGCGTGCTGACCGACGTGCGGCTCTGGGCCGTCGCCGGTCCGGCACTCGCGCTCGCCGGGCTGGTCTCGCTCTGGCTCGGCCTCCGCACCCGCCGCCGCTGAGCCCCACCGGACCGAACCCGGAAACGACGAGGCCCCGCATCCCGGAAGGGATGCGGGGCTCGTGTCGATCCGGGCGAGCCGGATCAGCCACTGACCGGCGGTCCGCCGGTCAACGTAGCTCAGAGGGGGCGGACCTGCTCGGCCTGCGGACCCTTCTGACCCTGGGCGATCTCGAACTCCACCCGCTGGTTCTCCTCCAGCGTGCGGTAGCCGCTGGACTGGATGGCCGAGAAGTGGACGAACACGTCAGCACCCCCGCCGTCGACGGTGATGAAGCCGAAGCCCTTGTCAGCGTTGAACCACTTCACGGTTCCCTGCGCCATGTGTATCTCCTTCTAAAACTGGCGGCCGTGCACGCCGTGCGGCCGGTTGGCCGTTTTCGAGCAGCGGCGCCTGAGGCGGCCCCCCTGAAGGAGACTTCTCTCAACCCACGCCATCTCGTCAACAGCGTGGAACAGCAAACCACGTACGCAAAAACTCTGCACAGCCTACCGGACGAAATTCTCTGACATGTGACCTGTCGGATGCCTAAGATCAGCCCGGCCGACCCACCACAAACCAACGAAAAGGCCCCACGTCGCCCGAATTCGACGAGGGATCCAGCTCACAGAGCCGAGTCACTTCGGCCAGTTGCCGGTCATCCGGCGCATCCCCACCGCTCCGCCCCGGTCCACCGCCGCCCGGACAACCGCGAAGATCGCCCCCTGCAACGCCGCCGCCGCCAGGATCTCGCCCCAACCGCGGTCCTCGTCGGTGGCGCTCGGCGCCGCGCCGGCACCCGCCACCTTCCACACCTGCTCGAAGATGGCACCCGCTGCGGCACCGGCGGCGAAACCCAACAGAATGCCGACCGGCTTGTACGCGGTCTTCCCCAACCCTCTACTCACCGACGCCTCCCCCGGACGATCATCAGTACGGCGACGGCGGCCACCGCGCCCGCAGCCAACACGGTGAACGACACCGGGCTGCCGTGGACCCGTTCACCGCGCGGCCGGGCCCGCCCGCGCACCCGCGCCGCCGCCTCGGTCGCCTGCTCCCGCATCCGCTCCTTCGCCTGCTCGGTCGAGGAACGCAGCCGCTTCTTCACATCAGCCTTGGCGGCCAGCGCCTCCATGGTCTCGCTGAGCTCGACCCGGGTCCGCCGGATCTCCTCGCGGAGCGCCTCAGTGTCCCCGCGGGCCCGCCCATTACCCGTCATCCCGGTCTCCCATCCTGCGCTGCGGCCTTCCCATCCCTCATCGCTACGGTGACGGTGTCGACATCCGCCCGGACGCTGCGCACCGTGCTCGCCGGCACCGGCGGGACCGCCTGAACAACCTGCTTCTTACCAACCAGGGCGAGGACCCCGGCGGCGACGAAGAGCACCACCGCGACGATCAGGGCGGCCACCCAGGCGGGCAGGACCAGGGCGAGCAGCAGAATCACGGTCGCCACGAGCGCACCGAGCCCGTACAGCGCCAGCATCCCGGCGCCGCCGAAGAGGCCGATACCGATCCCGGCGTGTTTCCCCTTCTGGGCCAGCTCCGCGCGGGCCAACGCCAACTCGTCGCGGACCAGCCGGGAAACCTGCTCGGTGGCCCGCTGCACCAGTTCGGCGGTGGACGGCTCGCTCCCGGCCTGGGTTGGACTGGCATTCGCCAGGTCAGCCATGCTGTCCTCCTCTCCTCGTCACCGCGCTTCATGCCCTCAAGGGAGCCGTCCGTCGATCCATCGCCCGAGCCACCCCACCCGGCGCAGGTCAGGGGTCGCGCAGCAGGTCCCCCCAA
This sequence comes from Salinispora goodfellowii, assembly GCF_059570675.1. NCBI lineage: Bacteria > Bacillati > Actinomycetota > Actinomycetes > Micromonosporales > Micromonosporaceae > Salinispora > Salinispora goodfellowii. The sequence continues at coordinate 153,552 of NZ_JCANTD010000001.1, forward strand.
AACGTCGTGCCAAACGTGGTCGCACTCGGCCCAACGTCCCCCGCCCGACCACGTCACGCTAACCCCTCCGGCCAACCGGCGCAGCCGACGGTCGTGGCGGAGGCCCGTCGCGGGCCCACCGTCCGGCACAACCAGCCGGCAGCACGAAGGCGGCGACCAGGGGCGGGGCGGAGGCGATCAGGGGCGGGAGTCGGCCGGCTCGTCCGGGCCGACGAATGCCTCGCTACGGGCGGCGCCATCCTCGCTGCCGCCGAAGATCCGGGCATCGTCGGACCCGGCACCGGCGGCGAGTCGACTGGCCGGCGACGGGCGACGGGGCACGTCCCACTGCCACGGCTGGCCACCCCCGGTGTCACCGACCTCGGCCCGCATTCGGGGCATCGCGGTCGGCCGCTGCTTCCACACCCAGGCGACCAGGTGCTCGCGGACCAGACAGCGCAGGTCCCAGAGGTTGCCGGCGTTCGCCGCGCTGACCAACGCGCGCACTTTGATCATGCCGCCGGTCGCGTCGATCACCTGCAACACGCAGACTCGGCCATCCCACAGTTCGTTGCCCTCCGCCAGCCGACGCAGCTCCTCCCGCATCGCCTGCACCGAGATCGACCAATCGACATCGAACTCGGCGGTGCCGAGCACCGCGGCCTCGCTCCGGGTCCAGTTCTGGAACGGCTTGCTGGTGAAGTACGACGTGGGCAGAATCAACCGCCGGTCGTCCCAGATTCGCAACACCACATAGCTGAGGGTCAGCTCCTCGATTCGACCCCACTCCCCGTCCACGACCACCACGTCGCCGAGGCGTACGGCGTCGCTGAAGGCGAGTTGGAGACCGGCGAAGACGTTGCCCAGCAGACTCTGCGCGGCCAACGCCGCCACCACACCGACCACACCAGCGCTGGTCAGCACCCCAGCGCCGATCCCGCGGACGGCGGGGAAGGTCATCAGCATCACGCCGAGCGCCAGAAAGACCACCACCGCGATGGTCAACCGGCGCAGGAGCACCACCTGGGTACGAATCCGGCGGTGCCGGTTGTCCGCCACCTCGACCTGGAACCGGGCGAGTGCGGTGTCCTCGACCACCACCAGCAACGTGGCGACCAGCCAGGCGGTGGCGGCGATCACCCCGAGTACCAGGATGTGCAGCAGAGCCCGACGCCAGGTGGTGCCGGTCCCGTAGCCGGTGGTGAACCGCACGGCGAACTGCACGGCGAGGATGGTCGTCGCCACCTGGAACGCCCGGTGGGCGTGCTGGGCCAGCCCGGTCAACAGCAGCGAACGCTGGCCGAGCCGCCGGGTTATCCGGTGCGTGATGCCGACCACTAACAGGGCGCCCGCCGCGGCGGCGAGCGCGGCGATGATCGTCCCGAGGTAGCTCTGCACGGTCTCTCCTCCTCACCACCGGACGTCGGGACGCCCGGCGAAGGCCCAATGGTGCCGTTGATCGGCCAGGCCGACCAGTTCCGACCTTCTGGTCACGGCAGCGGAGGAGACAGAAGGCACCGAAGGGGGTGCCGGAGCGACGACGCTGACAGCACCTGCCCGGGAAGCTACCGTACGCCACACCGGCGACAGTAGCCCCGGAGACGCCGTCCCGGAGCGAGTGGAAATCCGCACCGGGACGAGGGGGACTCCGGCTACTCAGCCCGCTAACCCTGCGTCAACCGGATAGCGACCTGGTCGGCGGTGACGTTCTCCAGCGTGACCGAGAGCCCACCGACCTCGGCGGCCGGCTGCCCGGTGGTGAGGGTGAGCTGCTCGCCGGCGACCTCGATAGTCACCTCGTCATCCTGGGCGCCGATCAACTTGGCCTCGACACCGAGGATGCTGGCCTCGGCGTTGGTCTCGCGGTCGAAGGTGACTGCGCAGCCGTCCAGCCCACAGTCGGTGGAGACCCCCTCGGCAGAGCCGCAGCCAACCAGAACGGTGGCACCGAGGGCCAGGCCGACGAGGAGGCCGGCGGTGCGACGGGGGGTTTTCAGGGGGAGGGGAACGTATCGTTTCGTCACGTTCCAAGCGTACGAGACGATCGCCGTACCGGCTCTTCGCGGGCGGCAGCGCGGGTTAGGGTCCACTCATGCCGTTCGACATCGCCCGCATTCGGGCCGCATATCCCGGCCTGACGCAGGGGCACGTCCATTTCGACGGTGCCGGCGGCACCCAGACCGCCGCGCCGGTGATCGCCGCGGTGACCGAGACGATGGGTACGGCGCTGAGCAACCGCAGCGGCGGCAACCTTCCCGGTCGACGCTCGCTGGAGCTGGTGGCCGCCGCCCGTACGGCCCTGGCCGACCTGCTCGGCGCGGACCCGGAGGGGGTGGTGCTGGGCCCGAGCGCGACCGCGCTCACCTACACCCTGTCCCGCGCCCTCGCCTCAACCTGGCGGCCGGCCGACGAGGTGGTGGTGTCCCGACTCGACCACGACGCCAACGTCCGGCCGTGGATCCAGGCAGCCGAGACGGCGGGCGCAACCGTACGGTGGGCGGAGTTCGATCCGCACAGCGGCGAGCTGCCAGCCACCCAGTACCCCGATCTGGTCAACGAGCGGACCCGGTTGGTGGCGGTCACCGCCGCCAGCAACGCGATCGGCACGATGCCCGACGTGGTGGCGATCGCCAAGGCAGCGCACGCCGTCGGAGCGCTAGTCTGCGTGGACGGTGTGCACTCGGTGCCACACGGTCCGACCGACCGCACCGCGTTGAGCGCTGACTTCCTGGTCACCAGCGCCTACAAGTGGTCTGGCCCACACGTGGCCGCGGTGGCGGCGGACCCGGCGTGCTGGGAACGCCTGCATCCGGCGAAGCTGCGCCCCTCCGCCGACTCCGTACCCGATCGATTCGAGTACGGCACGCCCAGTTTTCCGCTGCTGGCCGGCGCTGCCGCCGCCGTGGACCACCTCGCCGGGCTGGACCCGACGACCACCGGGACCCGGCGGGAGCGGCTGCGGAGCAGCCTGAGCGCGGCCCGCGCGTACGAGGAGGGGCTGTTGGACCGGCTGCTCGACGGCCTCGCCAACCTGCCCGCGGTCACCGTGCTCGGCTCGCCGGCCCGGCGCTGTCCCACGGTCTCCTTCCGGCTGGCCGGCCGGTCTCCAGCCGAGACCCAGGCGGCGCTCGGCGCGGCGGGGTTCTGCCTCTCCGCCGGTGACTACTACGCCTACGAGTACTTCCAGACGTTGGGGCTGCGAGACAGCGGCGGGGCGGTACGCGTCAGCCTGTACCACTACAACACCGCTACCGAAGTGGATCGGCTCCTCGACGAGCTGGCGAGGCTCTCCCCCAGCCGCTGACGCGCTCCTGACCGGGATCGGCCGACCCCGTGCCGAACGGCCCATCCCGGCCCGCGATCAGCCGATCCCGGTCAGGAGCTCCGCCGCGGCCCGACTGCCGGCGCGGGTCGCGCCGTGGGTGGCGACATGCACCGCCCCGGTGACCAGTTCGGGTAGGCCCAACTCGACGACGACGGCATCCGGTCGGTCGGCCAGGGCACGGGTCACGGCCGTCCGCATCCACGGATGCCGGTGCAGGTCACGGACGACGAGGACAAGGTGACGACCACCGGCTTCGGCGGTGAGGTCCGGAGGCACCTCGGCCTCGGCGTACCGGACGGCGGTGGTGCCCGGCAGCAACGCTGCCAAGGGCGCGGCGACACCCCACGGTGTCTCGGTGCCGATCGCGAGGTTGCGGGGCGGTGCGAACTCGACCACGTGGGCCGGGCCGGCCAGCGGCAGCGCGCCCAGCCCGGCACGTTCCGTGGTGACCCGGACGGCCCGGCGGGCGGCGGCGAACCCCACCACCGAACCGCTGCCGGCCGCCGGGCGGGCGGTCCGGCCGGCCTGGCGAGCGGCGGTGGCGGCGGCGAGTTGGTCGACCCGCTTGGCAGCCTCGACGAGGCGTTCCTCGGGAAGTTCGCCCGCGGCGACGGCGGCCACGATCGCGTCCCGCAGCCGCCGAGCCGCATCCTCGTCAGCGTGCTCGCCACCGACGCAGATGGCATCGGCCCCGGCGGCCAGGGCCCGGACCGCGGCGCCGGTGAGGCCGTACCGGTCGGCGACCGCGCGCATCTCCATCGCGTCGGTCACCACGACTCCGGCGAAGCCCAACTCGTCCCGGAGCAGGTCGGTGAGGATCCGTCGGCTCAGGGTGGCCGGCAGGTCCGGGTCCAGCGCGGGCATGAGCAGGTGACCGGCCATGACCGCCTGCACGCCGGCGGAGAGCGCGGCACGAAACGGGGTCAGCTCCACCGCGTCCAACCGACGCCGGTCGCCGACGATCCGGGGCAGGCCGTGATGGGAGTCGACCCGGGTGTCACCGTGCCCGGGGAAGTGTTTGGCACAGGCCGCGACGCCGCCGGCCTGTAGGCCCCGCACCCAGGCGGCGGTGTGTCGGGCGGTCAGGTCCGGATCCGCGCCGAAGGACCGGACTCCGATCACCGGATTGTCCGGATTGGAGTTGACATCGGCGTCCGGCGCGTAGTTCAGGGTGATCCCCAGCGCGGCCAGCTCCGCGCCGAGGTCGTATGCCACCTCCTCGGTCAGCAGCGGATCGTCAATCACGCCGAGGGCCAGATTGCCCGGGCGGGAGCTGCCGAGACCCGACTCGATCCGGGTCACGTCACCGGCTTCCTCGTCGATGGCGACGATGACGTCCGGCCGCTCCGCGCGCAGCGTCGCGGTGAGCGCGGCGACCTGCTCCGGGTCGGCCACGTTGCGGGCGAAGAGCACCACCGCGCCGAGCCCTTCCCCCAGCCAACGACGCACCCAGGACGGGGCGGTGGTACCAACGAAGCCCGGCTGAAGGACGGTGGCGGCCAGGGATGCGAGCTGGGTCTCACGGGTGCTCACACCGCCACCTCGGGCCGCTCGGCGAACCTGTCGGTCATGTCCCTCCCCCGTCTCTGCGCCCGGCGGTGACGCTTTGCCATGGTCACATCACCCAAATGAATAGTCAATAAACCTAACAGTTGCTGGGCGGCGACCGACCCGGGAGAGTTCAGGGATGGACTCCGAACTTCTGGCCGAGGCGACCGGCCCAGCCGACGTCCCCGGGGTACGCCTCCTCGGCGTGGTGGTGGGCGGTCTGCTGCTGTTCGCCGCGATCCGAGCGATATTTCGCCGTTGAGCCCGACCCGCTTCACCACGGACCGCCCGCCGACGCGGTCCGGGTTGGCTGCCCCGACTCGGAGACGACCGCCACCGGTCAGGTCTCCGCCAGCAGTTCGAGGACCCCCCGCTCGGCATCCTCGCGGGGCATCCACCGACCGACCGGCGCCAGCACCCCGTCGTGGTAGAGGTCCACGACCCGAGGGTCGACGTAGGACGTACGGGCCACCGTCGGCGTGTTCCCGAGCAGCCCCGCCACCTCACGCATGACCGCGGCGACCGCGCGGCGGCGAGCGGTGGTCGACCGCTCGCCGCCAGCAGCGGCCAGCCCGGTGGCCGCCAGGACGGTGGCGTGCCAGGTCCGGAAATCCTTCGCGGTCATCTCACCACCGCTGGCCACCCGCAGATACCCGTTGACATCGTCTCGGCGCACGTCCCGCCAGTGCCGGCCGTCCCAGTAGCCGAAGAGCCGAGCCGCGGCACGGCGGCGACGCCGCAGGTTGGCCAGCACCTGGCACAGCACCGGGTCCTCAATCCACCGAACCTGTTCGACTCCGCCCTTCGCCGGAAACTCGAGGACCATGCAGCCACGGCGGGCGCGGGCGTGCTCCGGACGCAGGGTGGACACCCCGAACGTCGGATCATCGCCCGCCGCATACCGCTCGCTGCCCACCCGGAAGGCACCCAGATCCAACAGCCGAGCGACCGTGGCCAGCACCCGATCTCGGTTCAGTCCCCGACCATCGAGGTCCGCCGCGATGCGCTCGCGCAACCGGGGCAACCGCCGGGCCACCTCGAGCACGTGGTCAAATTTCGCCTCGTCCCGCTTGCGCCGCCACTCCGGGTGGTACAGATACTGCCGGCGACCAGCCACGTCAACTCCGGTGGCCTGGATGTGCCCGTTCGGATGCGGCGAGATCCACACGTCCTGCCAGGCCGGCGGGATGACAAGGTCACGCAGGCGGGCCAGCCGATCCGGATCACGGATCGGCTCGCCGGCCGGATCGCAGAACCCCCAGCCCCGGCCACGCCGGTGGCGCCGGTAGCCGGGCCGGCCCGGGTCACTACGCCGCAGTCGCACCGGTCGTCCGCACCATCTGCTCCACCTCGGCCACGGCGACCAGCACCTGGTCAACGTTGATCGCCGCCAACGTCGGATGGGGCCCCGCCCCGTCCCGCTCCGAACCGTCCCGCTCCGGCCCGTCCCCGCCGCCGTCCGCGCCGAGGCTCCGATGCCACGTCCGTTCGGGTGGTGGCCCCCAATGGGCCGGCGAGTGGGGACCGAAGAGGACCACCGAGGGAGTGCCGTAGGCGGTGGCGAGGTGGGCGATGCCGGTGTCGCCGCTGACCAGCAGGCGGGCGTGGGCGACCAGGCCGGCGAGGTGGCGCAGGTCGGTACGGCCGGCTCGTACCGTGTACCCGGGCAGCCCGGCGAGCTGCGCGACCCGGCGGGCGAGGGGACGCTCGGCGGTGTCGCCGGTGATGACGATCTCATGGCCGGCGCCGGCGAGCTGTCGGGCGAGGGCCGCGAACCGCTCCACCGGCCAGCGTTTGCCCGGGATCTTCGAGCCCGGATGCAGCACAGTCACCCCGGTCGGAGTCCGGCCCGGTGCTGGCCGGCGCAGACCCAGGTCCGTCGGGTCGGTCGGAACACCGTGCCAGGCCAGGAGGCGGCACCACCGGCGGACCTCGTGCTCGTCAGCCCGCCAGGAGGGGCCGTCGTGGTGCCCGGCGACCCGGTTAGCGAAGGCGAACAGCCGGCGGGGGCGGGTACCGACCAGCAGGCGGTGTGACTCGGGCCCGCGGCCGTGCAGATTTACCGCCAAGTCGGGGGCGGGACCACGCCAGCGCAGGTGAGACAGATCGGCGGTGTCGACCAGCTCGTCAATACCGCCGATCAGCTCGACCAGTGGGGCCAACCAGCGCGGGGCGAGCAGGACCAGTCGTTCGTCGGGGTAGCGGACCCGCAGGGCACGCAGGGCCGGCACGGCGGTGGCGAGGTCGCCGAGGCCCAGCGCACGAAGGATCAAGATCACGGGTAGGAGGACTCCTGTTCGGCACAGACCACCAACTCCCGGACGGCGCAGCCGGCGGGTTGGGTCAGGGCGAACATGACGGCGGCGGCGGTGTCCGCGGGATCGTTGAGGATCGCGTCCGGCCCGGGTCGGTACTGCGGGTCGCGGTCGTCGAAGAAAGCGGTGCGCATACCGCCGGGGATGAGCAGGGTCACGCCGACCCGGCCGGCCAGCTCGGCAGCGAGGGAGCGGGTGAACCCGACCACCCCGAACTTCGCCGCGCAGTACGCCGTCGCGTCACTGACCGCCCTCACCCCCAGCGTCGAGGCGACGGTGACGATCCGGCCGCGGGACGTCTCGAGGAACGGCAGTGCCGCCCGGACGACGGCGGCGGTGGCGAGCAGGTCCACCGTGACGATCCGGTCCCAGACCTCCCCCGGCAGGTCGGCCAGCCGACCCGGTACATCCATTCCGGCCGCCGTCACCACGGCGTCCAGGCCCCCGTGGTCCGCGGCGAGTTCTCGGGTGGCGGCCTCGGCCGCCCGGGTGTCGGCCAGATCGCAGGCCGCCCACGGCACCCCCTCCGCCGGGGGCTGCCGGTCCAGCACCAGCGCTCGCCCACCCGCCTCGGCCACCGCCGAGACCACCGTTGCGCCCAGCCCACTCGACCCGCCGGTCACCAGGACCGTGTACCCGGCGTTCATCGGATCCCCGCCGACCGGTGCGGTCGGGTCGCCGCCGCGGGTGGTGGGTCTCCCCGCAGCACCGCGGTCGCCGCCGAGTTGGTGGCGCTGGTGCCACCCCGCCGGTGCGCAGCCGCGATCAGGTCGGTAGTCGACCGCCCATCCAGGTACGGCACCACCACGGTGTGCCCGCCCCACCGCCGCACCAGCTCCGCCTCCGGCAGCACTGGTTCGCCACCACCGGTGGCATAGTCGCCCCCCTTGACCCAGATATCCGGCCGGAGCCAGGTCAGGGCCGCCTGCGGAGTCGGATCGTCAAAGACCATGACCGCGTCGACGCAGCTCAAGGCGGCGAGAAGGCGGCTCCGGTCCCCCTGCGGCATCACCGGCCGGTCCGGACCCTTCAACGCCGCGACGCTGGCATCGGAGTTGAGGCAGACCACCAGGCAGTCGCCGAGTTGACGGGCGGCCTGCAAGGTCGCCACGTGCCCCGCGTGCAGCAGGTCAAAGCAGCCGCCGGTCGCGACGACGATGCCGCCGGCGGCGCGGACCTCGGCGACGACGGTGGCGGCAGCCGCCACGCCGACCCGCTCGGCCGGGACCCCCGGCACCACCGATGGCAACGGCCCCACCGGTGGCGGCAGCATGCTCGCCACTCCCCCACCCGCCACGTAGGCACCGGCCTCGGCGACCGCCTCCTGCACCGCCTCGGAGACCAACGCACCCCGGGCCAGGGCGAGTGCGGCGGTCGCCGCGAACCGATCCCCCGCACCGCAGGTATCACCATCCGCTGTGGAGACCGCGGGCACGATCAGCGGCGCCGGCCCGGCGTGGCAGAGCAGCGCACCCTCCCCGCCCATCGTCACCGCGACCGCCCGCGCCCGCCACCGCTGACGCAACTCCAGTGCGCCCCGCGAGGCGGTCACCAGCCGAGTCTCGCCCGGCGGTACCTTCGCCAGCTCGCGCACCTCGGACTCGTTGGGCGTAGCCAGGTGCACCCCGGGCACCGCGGCCGGCCCCCGGGGATGCGGATCCCAGACCACCGGTGCCCGGGTGCCGGCCAACGCCGCCCGCAGTGCCAGCTGCCCGGCCACTCCGCGGCCGTAGTCACTGACCAGCACGGTGGCGGCCCCGGCGAGGACCCGCAGCACCGCCTCCGCCGGCGGGCCGGGCTCACCGACGGCACCGCCGCGGTCATGGCGCAGCAGGACCCGGCCCTGCGATCGCAACCGAACCTTCTCCGGAGTCCCACCGGCCAGCCCGAGGGCATACACCTGGACGCCGGCCGCGGCCAGAAGCGAGCTGAGCCGGGCGGCACCGGCATCGTCGGCCAGGGCGGTCACCAGGACGACCTCGGTGTCCGGCGCCGCCGCCGCGAACATCGCGGCCAGGCCGGCACCACCCGGCCGGTCCGTGGACGCGGTCTCGTCGAGCACCGGCACCGGCGAGTCCGGACAGAGCCGGTTCACCGCACCCTCCACGTCCCGGTCGAGCAGGGTGTCACCGACCACCACCACGGGTCCCCTCACACCTACCTCCTCATCCCCTCGAACTGCTGCCCGTCCTCCGGGACCACCTCAACCCCGGCCCGTACCGGCCCGGTGGCCGGTAGGTCGGCCGGCACCTCGGCCGCCAGGCCGGTCACCGGTGGCCCCGCCACCGGCGGCCCCGCCCGCGTACCCGCGGTGGCGGCCAGGGCCACCGGCAGCGCCTGCTCGACGTACTCACAGAGCAGGTGACTGGTGACCAGGTGCAGTTCCTGGACGATCTGCCCGTCCGGCGCGGGAACGGCGAGGGTCTCGTGGCAGAGACCGGCCAGCGGATTGGGAGCGGGGCCGGTCAGCGCCCAGCAGCGCAGGCCGACCTGGTGGCCGGCCTGCGCGGCCTGGAGGAGGTTCTGGCTCCGGCCGCTGGTGGACAACAGCAGGAGAATGTCACCGGGGCGACCGTGGGCATGCACCTGACGGGCGAAGACCTGGTCGTAGCCGTAGTCGTTGCCGATGGCGGTGAGGGCGCTGGTCTCGCCGTGCAGGGCGATGGCGGAGAAGGGCTGGCGGTCGGCGCGGAGTTTGCCGACGAGTTCGGCGGTTAGGTGCTGCGCCTCGGCGGCGCTACCGCCGTTGCCGGCCACCAGCAGCCGACCACCGCCAGCGAGGGTACGGGCGAGCTCGGCCCCCCAGGCGGGGAGTCGCTGGGCGGCCCGCCGATACGAGGGCAGCGCGGCGGCGAGGCCCGCCAGGTGCTCCTCCAGCAGCGACCGGGGCGGTGTCATCCGGCCACGACCCGGGTCGCCCGGCCGACAGCCGCCACGTCGCCGTAGACGTCCACCAGCCGCTCCGCCGTGGCCGCCCACGCGTAGCGCTCCCGGGCCCGATCCAGCGCCGCCGCCGCATACCCGAACCGACGGATCCGGTCGTCGAGCAGTCGCTGGATCGCGGTACCGAGCGCCCGGGGGTCCCGGGCGGGTACGAGGTCACCGGTCACCCCATCCACCACGGTGTCCCGGATCCCCCCGACCGCGGTCCCCACCACCGGCACGCCGCACGCCATCGCCTCGAGCGGGGTCAGCCCGAACGGCTCGTACCACGGCGCGGCCACCAGTAGGTCCGCGGACCGGTACCAGTGGCCCATCTCCTCCCGGGGCACCGCGCCGGCCAGCCTGACCCGGTCGGCCAACCCACAGCTGTGGGCCAGGGCGCGGAGCCGACCGGCGTACGGGTCGGCTTCGAGGAGCCCGGCCGGCGGGCCGCCGACCACCACGCACTCCGCCTCCGGCACGTGGGCCATCGCCCGGACCACGGTCTGGAAGCCCTTCCGTTCGACCAGCCGCCCAACGGTGAGAATGCGGGGGCGGCCGTCGTCGCGTGCGGCGGCCGGCCCCAGCGGGGCGAAGGTACGGAGGTTGACTCCGGAGGGGACGACCGTCATCCGCGACCGGGGCACCCCCATCCGCACCAACTCGCCGACCTCGTCCTGGCACTGGGCGATCACCCGGTCCACCGAGCGGCCGAGTTGCCGCTCGTACCCGATGCGGCGGGCCGGGCTGGTGTCCTGCACGCCCTGGTACCGCCGCTTCACCACGCCGAGCGCGTGGTACGTCTGCACCACCGGCACCCCGGTCCTACGGCCGGCGGCGAGCGCGGCGAGGCCGCTCATCCAGAAGTGCGCGTGTACCACCTCCGGGGTCCACTGATCGCCACGCCACCGTTCGGTCAGCCAGTGGCTGAACTCCGGCATGTGTGGCAGCAGGGCGTCCTTGGCGAGCGGCTCGGCCGGGCCGGCCGGGACGTGGACCACCTCGTACCCGTCCGAGCAGCGAACCGTTCCCGGCAGGTCAACGGCGTCCCAGCGGGTGTAGACCCGGACCTCGTGGCCGGCCGCGGCGAGCGCCGCGGAGAGCTCGGCGACGTGCGTGTTCTGGCCGCCGGCGTCCTCCCCGCCGAGGACCGCGAGCGGGCTGGCGTGTTCCGAGATCATCGCGATCCGCATACTTCCTCCTCCAGCAGCCGGTCCCAGTCGGTGAGGAAACGGTCCAGGCCATACCGGTCCCGGGCGGCCCGCCGGGCGACAGCCCCCGCCCGGCGGGCGCTCACCGGGTCCGCCAGCAACTGACCGGTGGCGGTGAGCAGGTCGTCAACCCGGGTGGCGAGGGCGCCGGCCCCGGGCGGCACCGCCATCACGGCCTCGGTGGCGGCGAGCGCGACGACCGGCATTCCGATGGTCATCGCCTCGATCAGACTCAGCCCGAGCGAGGTCCAGCGGCACAGGTGCAGGTACGCCCGCCGCCGCGCCAACTCGGCGTGCATCCGCGCCTGGGGCAGGTCGTCGTGACTGGTCACACGGTCGGGGGGCAGTCCCAGCCGGTCGGCGAGCCCGGTCACCTTGAGGCCGAACACGTCCAGCGGGGCGAGTTCGGCGAACCGGGGCAGCAGGTCGGTACCGGTGACCCGCCACCGGCGAACCGGTTCGTTGATCACCACTGCGAGCCGCTCCAGCTCGCCGCTGTAGCCGACCCTCGGTGGTACGACCCCGTGGTCCACCACGGTCGTTCTGGTGCCACCGGTGTCCCAGTAGAGCTGGTTGAAGGCGGTCACATGGGCGATCAGCAGGTCGGCACGGTCCGCCATCGGGTGTCGGCTGTTCGGCACCGCGCCGTCCTTCGGGGTGTTGTGCTCGACGTAGATCGCCGGGATGTCGCGGCCCGGCCGGCGGCCCAGCCACTCGGTGGCCAGGGCCTCCTCCTCGGGGCGTTGCAGGAGGACCAGGTCCACCTCGGCGGCGGCCAGCTCCGCCGGTGTGATCTCGACCGCGTTCTCCGGCCAGGGGTAGGTACGGGCCCGGCCCCGACCGTCTGGACCACGGTCGGGGGTGACCGGCACCAGGTAGCGATGCTTGCCGTGGACGAACGACGTCGTCCAGGAGCCGTGCACGTGCCAGAGCAGGATGTTCATCGGCCGCTCCGGGCCAGGGCGGTGGCCCCCGCCGACCTCCGCGGTCGGGACGGCGCCACGCCGAGCAGGGTCAGTGCGGTCAGCACCTCCTCGGGCCGGATTCGGCTCAGGCACGGGTGGCCGGGCACCGGGCAGGTGGCGGCGCGGGTGCCACGGCAGGCGGCGTCCGGATCCCCGAGCCGAACGGTCGGCACCCGCCACGGCCCCCACTGACCGAACGGGACGGTCGGGGCGAAGAGGCTGACCACCGGGACGCCGTACGCGGCGGCGAGGTGGGCCGGACCGGTGTTGCCGACGATCACCGCGGCGGCGCCGGCGACGGTCGCGGCCAGTTCGGCCAGCTCGGTCCCGCCGCCGAGGTCAACGGCGAGTCCGCCGGCCACCTGGGCGGTCAGCGCCGCCTCGTCCGGACCGCCGGTGACCACTACCCGGTGGCCCGCATCGACCAGCGTCCGGACCAGCTCCACCGCCAGGTCCGGCGGCAGCCCCCGGGACTGTGCCGCCGAGCCGGGGTGTAGCACCAGGTAGCCCGGTGCGCCCGCCCGCGCGGGCGGCGGCGGCACGGGCCGCAGCCGCAGGGCCGGTTCGTCGTCGGCCGGCAGGGGGTATCCGGCAGCGGCGGCGAGTGAGAGCGCGCGTTCGGGCTCGGGGACGCCGACCGGGACGCGGTGGCGGACGTCGAGCAGGCTCCCGGGGTAGTCGTCGCTGATCGCGCTGATGCGCCGCACGCCGACGGTACGCAGCAGCAGCGCCAGGGGGAGAGGAGACTGGTGGTAGCTGGTGAAGATGATCGCCTCGTCGGCGTTGACGGCGGCGAGGGTGGCGGTGAGCGCGGCGATGTCCGGCCCGGTGACCGGTGCGGGCACCGGATCGATCCAGGGCAGTTGGTGCACGACGACGGTGTCCACGCCGGGTAGGAGGTCGGCGGCGGCGCGACCCTGCGGTCCGCACAGCAGGACGACTCGGTGCGCGTGGGCGGCGACAGCCCGAATACCCGGACCGGTTACGACGACGTCACCAGCCGAGTCGGAGCGAACGACAAGAACGGTTCCGGTGCCTCCGTTGGAGCGTGTCGGCCGGGCCGGCCCAGCAGGGACCAGGGACGACGCGGAGCCAACAGCGGCTAGGGGCGGCGGGGACCCCACCGGGAGCAGGGGCGATGCGGGGCCAACAGCGGCCACGGGCGGCGGGGCCGCCGACGCAGCGGTGGACTGGTGGGAGGCCGGGGCAATCGCGGTCTGCCGACGAAGAATCTCGGCTACCGCGGTCGGCAGATCCGCGGCGACCCACGGGGCGGCGCTGGTCTCGGCGGGTCGGGTCAGCGGCGTGGGCACCAACACCGCCTGGGCGCCGGCGGCCAGCGCAGCGGTGACATCGCGGCCGATGTCACCGATCAGAACGCACCGTTGCGGTGTGGTGTCGAGCCGGCGGGCGGCGGAGTGGACCAGTTTGGGCGCGGGTTTGCGGCAGCCGCACCCGTCCGCATCGTCGTGCGGGCAGACCAGCCAGGCGTCGAACGGGCCGAGCAGCTGCTCGACCCGGGCGTGCACGGCCCGCAGTTGCGCCCTGGTGAACAGCTTCTTGGCCAGCCCGGACTGGTTCGTCACCACCGCCAGCCGCAAGCCCGCCGCGCGGAGGGCATCCAGCGCCGCCCGCGCCCCCGGCATCGGCCGTACCCGCTCCGGGTCCCCGTTGTAGGGCACGTCCTCGATGAGGGTGCCATCCCGGTCCAGCAGGACCGCGTCAAAGAGGCGGGGAACCCCACCAACCCGGCCGGAGCGGGCTACTACCCGGGCCGACCTACGCTGATCCGGCTCCACCTGTGGCACGGCCGGCGGGTTCCCGGGGCCCCGGGGAGTAAACCTCGGTGCCGACGCCCCCGCCCTGGGGACCCGATGACCGAAGGCGGTCTCGGCCCCGGACGCGGTCTCGGCCCCGTGGTGGACTTACCCGCCGCCCGCGAGAAGCTAACCCGGCCCCCGGCCCCCGACCCCCGGCCCCCGGCCGCCCATCCCGCCTGACCAAACCACCGGGCCCCGCGCGCCGGTTCGGCGCACCTCCGGCGTCCGTGCAGAATGTGCCCAACTGCCCGCATAGCAGGGCCTTTCACTAACCAAGCGTGTCCTTCGGGCAACGCTGGGCGTTAACAGACAACGTGGGCCGAGCCAAGGCCAGGGAGCAGTCACACGACGTACCGGGGCACTGGCTACCCTCTCAGGGAGCCAAGCCCGCGAATCAAGGATTTCCGACATGAGTGAACCCGTGCAGTTGCCGTCGCCCTGGCGGGACGTGCGCCTGACCGTGGTAGTGCCGACCTACAACGAGGTGGGCAACCTTCCAGCGCTGGTGGAGCAGCTACTCGCGCTGCCCTTGCCGGGGTTGAAGGTCCTCGTGGCCGACGACAACTCGCCGGACGGCACCGGCGAGGTCGCGGACAAGCTGGCCCTCGAGCACCCGGGCCGGATCGAGGTCGTCCACCGGGCCGGCAAGGAGGGCCTGGGCCGGGCGTACGTGGACGGCATCGGGCGGGCCCTCGACGACGACGCCGAGTTCGTGGCGCAGATGGACGCCGACCTGTCCCACCCACCAGACGCGCTGCCGGGCATGCTGGGCGCGCTGCTGTCCACCCAGGCTGGTGTGGTGATCGGGTCTCGCTACGTGCCGGGTGGCGAGCTGGACGAGAACTGGCCGATCTACCGGCGGGCGCTGAGTGGCTGGGCGAACCTGTACGTACACACCCTGCTGCGGGTACGGATCCGAGACCTCACCGCCGGTTTCAAGATCTGGCGGGCCGACGCGCTGCGCGACATCGGCCTGGAGCGGGTGCAGTCCAATGGGTACAGCTTCCAGGTGGAGATGCACTACCTGGCCACGAGGCTGGGGCACACGATCCTGGAGGTGCCGATCCGGTTCGAGGAGCGGCGAGACGGCGCCTCGAAGATGACCACCGCCACCAAGATTGAAAGTGCCCTGATGCCGTTCCGCCTGCGCAGCAAGCACCGCAACGTCGAACGCTGAGCTGGCCGCCGGGACGGCGTCGCGGCTACCTCCGGTAGCGCGTCGCGAGGGGCGCGGTGCCGACGGGGTTCGCACCATGCCGCGCCACGGTCAGCGGTAGACCGCGCGCTGGGCGGCGCCGACTGTCGCCGCGTACGCACCACCGGTGAGCGCGGCGTCGCGGGCCACCGCCGCCCGCGCCGCGTTCGCACCCGGCGCCCCATGAACCCCAGCGCCGGGATGCGCCGACGAACTGGCCAGAAAGAGCCGGTCAACGGGGGTGTCGGCGCGGCCGAGTCCCGGGACCGGGCGGAAGAAGAGCTGCTGGTGGGCGGCGGCCGTGCCACCACCGATCGTCCCGCCGACCAGGCTCGGGTCGCCCGCCTCCAGGTCCGCCGGTCCCGCCACGTGCCGGCCCACCACCAGCGCGCGGAAGCCCGGGGCCGCCTCCTCCAGCACCTGCTCCATCCGCTGCACCTGCGCGGCGATCTCCTCGACCCGCCACCGTCGTCGGAACGGCAGGTGGGTGTACGACCACAACGACTCGGTACCGGGTGGCGAACGGCTGGGGTCGGCCACCGTCATCTGCCCGACCAACAGGAACGGGTCCCGGGGGAGCTCCCCACGGGCCAGCGCCGCCGCATAGCTGGTCAGCCCGTCGAGGTCAGCTCCGAGGTGTACGGTGCCGGCGGTGGCGACCGCCCGGTTCCGCCACGGCACCGGGGCGGAGAGCGCCCAGTCGACCTTCAGCGTCGAGCCGTCCCAACGAAACTGGGTCAGGTCCGCCACCAGCCGCGGCGGCAGGACGTCGGCCCCGACCAGATCCAGATAGAGCGCGGGTGCCGGCACGTCGGCGAGCACCGCACGGCGGGCCCGCCAGAGCCCGCCATCCTCGGTCCGGACGCCCATCGCCCGCCCCCGGGCGGTCAGCACCCGATCCACCCCGGCGCCACAGCGGATCTGGCCGCCCCGGTCGGTGAGCCGGGCCACCAGCGCATCGGTGATCTGTTGGGCACCGCCGTCCGGCACCGGCCAACCCACCTGCTGACCGAGCATGGCCAGCAGCCACCCGTACGCCCCGGAGCCGGCCTCCTCCGGGGCCAGGTCGGTGTGCAGCGCGCAGCCGGCGAGCAGCGCCGTCCCGCCCGCTCCGGTGAAGAGCTCGTCGCCGAGCCGGCGTACCGGTGTCACCAACTGGCGGGCCAGCCGCAACGCGCCAGCGACCCGCAGCCGGCGGAGCAGCGTGAGGCTGCTGCGCACCGGCGGGAAGGGGGTGGTGATGGCGTCCAACACCGGGCCGCCCACCTGGCGCCAGTCGTCGTAGGCCGTCAGCCACCGTTCCCCGTCACCAGCCCCGAAGCTCTCCAGGGAGGCGGCGGTGCTCTCCGGGTCGCGGTTGAGCACCGCCGCCCGCCCGTCCGGCAGCAGGTGCGCCAACACGTCTGGGGCATGTCGCCACCGCAGCCCGTACCGGTCCAGGCCCAGTCCGCGGAGCACCGGCGACGCGTAGCCAAGGGGGTAAAAGGAGCTGTAGAGGTCGCTCAGGTAGCCGGGTGCGGTGACCTGGGCTGACCGGACCGCGCCGCCGGGCGCCCCGGTCGCTTCCAGCACGAGCACGTCCCAGCCGGCGTCGGCGAGCAGGTTGGCGGCCACCAGGCCGTTGTGGCCCGCCCCGATGACGATGGCGTCCGGGGACGCCACATCGACTCGACTCACTTGATCATGTTAGCCGGCGGTCTCCGGCACGAATAGCGTTTGCCCGGGGCTACCCGGGGCATCTACCGCCGCATGTACCCGGTTACTCAGCTCATCGGCGGCGTGTGGGGGGCGGGCGGCGCGGACGGCGACCTGATCGTCCACGACCCGGCCGACGGCACCGCGGTCAGCTCGGTGCCGGTGGCGACGGCGGAGGAGGTCCGCCGGGCGGTGGCGGCGGCGCGGAGCACCGCCGCCGATTGGGCCAGGACACCTCCGGCGGAACGGGCCGCCGCCCTACATCGGGCCGCGGACGCGGTGGCGGCGACCGCCGACGAGCTGGCGCAGGCCACCACCGTGGAGATGGGCAAGCCGCTCGCGGATGCGCGGGGCGGGGTGGAGGCGGGCGTGGCCACCCTGCGCCAGTACGCCGAGCTGGCACCGATCCGCGGTGGGCGGACCCTACACGGCGCCGCGGAGGCGATCGACTTCATGCTGCCCCAGCCGCGCGGGGTGGTCGCCGCGATCACCCCCTGGAACGATCCGGTCGCGGTCTCCTGTGGCCTGCTCGGCGCGGCGCTGGTCACCGGCAACGTGGTGCTCTACAAGCCCAGCGAACGGACTCCGGCGACCGGATGGCTGCTGGCGAAGGCGGTGAACACGGCGCTACCGCCCGGCGTGCTCTCGCTGCTGACCGGCGGGCCCGAGGTGGGCGCGGCACTGGCCGCCGAGCCGGTGGACGTGCTCGCCCACGTCGGTTCGACCGCCACCGGCCGCGCGATCGCCGCCGCGGCGGCCCGGACCGGGGCGAAGGTCCTCCTCGAAAACGGTGGCTGCGACCCGCTCGTCGTTGACGCGGACGTGGACCCACAGTGGGCGGCCGCGCAGGCCGCCATGGGTGCGTTCGCCAACGCCGGCCAGATCTGCGTCGCCGTGGAGCGGATCTACGTACACCGGGATGTGGCCGAGAGCTTCGTTGACGCCCTGGTCGACCGGGCGCGGGCCCTGCGTACCGGACCGGGCCTCGATCCGGCGACGGAGCTGGGCCCGCTGGTTGACCGGCGGCACCGCGACCACGTGCACGGGCAGGTCACGGCCGCGGTGGCGCAGGGAGCCCAGCTTCGGATCGGCGGCACGCTACCGGACGGCCCGGGTGCCTTCTACCCGGCAACGGTGGTCACGGACTGCCGACAGGACATGCCCCTGGTTCGCGACGAGACCTTCGCCCCGGTCGCCCCGGTCGTGGTGGTTGACTCGTTCTCGGCGGGCCTCCGGTACGCGGCCGACTCGGCGTACGGGCTCGCTGCGACCGTACTGACGGCGTCGATGAGTCATGCGCAGCGCGCCTGCCGGGACCTCCCGGTCGGCACTGTGAAGATCAACGCCGTCTTCGGCGGGGCGCCGGGTGGGGCCGCGCATCCGCGTCGGGGCAGCGGGCAGGGCTTCGGGTACGGCCCGGAGTTGCTCGACGAGTTCACCGCCACCAAGGTGGTCCACCTTCGGGCGCCGGGCGGCGGACACTGGTGAGGTGGCCGCCCGGCGCCGAGGGTGGTGTAGCGGCTCTGAGCCGGGATCTAACGGCTCCGGCCCTGCTGCCGAGCCTGGGCGGTCCGCCGGTTGTTGGCCTTCTCGATCGCCTGCACCAGTTCCGGCTTGGTCATGGTTGACCGGCCGGAGATGTCGAGTTTCCGGGCGACCCGCAACAGGTGATCCTTGCTGGCGTTCGCGTCAACGCCCCCCGCTGTAGCCGCGCGACGCCGGGGACCGCCACCGGCGGCCTGCCGGTCGCTCGGACCCTTGCGGCCCTTCGGCTCCCAGTGGTCGCCGACCTTTTCGAACTCATTCTTGACCGCCGCGAACGCGGTCCGGCTGGCCCGCTCCCCTCCGCCGTACGTCTGCAGGGCCGAGTCGTGGGTCTTCTCCCAGATAAGCTGCGCCTTGTCTGGGGAGCGTCGCAGCGTACTGGGCATGTCCTCCCGCCCGGGCATCTCGATCCTCCTCCGCGTCAGTGCGTCTACAGTGATCTTTCCCCACGGCCGATCCGACAAACCGAATCTGGCCGGGGTTTACCCCCGGAGCCCGTCGGGTAGCGCAGAAGACATGGAACGCGGCAGCAGCAAGCACGGACCGAGGCTCGACGACGAGATGGAGAGCGAGGTCAGCGGCCTCGTACAGGGTCCAGGAGCGGCCGGCTCGCGGGTCAACGAGTTCCGTCAGCCGGAGCCGGCAGGCGAGGACCAACCGGAGCCCACGACGGCGCCAGCCGGCGCGCTGCGCAGCGGCAACCCGCAGGGCATGAGCTCCGACGATGTCGAGGCCCGCAGCCGGCTCGGGCGGTTCATCACGATGACCGCCCTGCCGGGCGACCGCGAGACCCTGATCGCCAACGCACAGGACAACGACGCTCCGGCCGACCTGGTCGCCGAGCTGGAACGCCTACCCACGGGGACCCGCTACCAGACAATCTCGGAGATCTGGGCTGCGCTCGGCCACCGCAACGAGACGACCCGCTGGTAACCCGGGCCGTCATCCGGACCGAGCCGCCGGAAAACGGCGGGGAGGAGGAGCTGATGAGTGGTGTCGTGGATTACGTGGATGTCGCCGTCCCGGTCCGCACCGCCTACGACCAGTGGACCCAGTTCGAGGAGTTCCCACACTTCATGGAGGGGGTACAGGAGGTGCGGCACCTCTCCCCGACAATGACCCACTGGACCGTGGAGATCTCCGGGGTGCGGCGCGAGTTCGACGCCGAGATCACCGAGCAGCTTCCGGACGAGCGGGTCGCGTGGCGCTCGATCGGCGGCACCCAGCACGCCGGGGTGGTCACGTTCCACCGGTTGGACGAACACACCAGCCGGGTCACGCTCCAGCTCGAGTTCGAGCCGCACGGCGCGGTGGAGCACGCTGGCGACACGCTCGGCGTCGTGGACCATCGGGCCAAGGGTGACCTGGAACGGTTCAAGCAGTTCATCGAAGGGCGCGACCAGGCGACCGGAGCCTGGCGCGGCAAGGTCGACCGCGCGCAGCCCTGACCCGCAGCGCTCCTCGCCGACGGCCTCCGGCATCATCGGGGACCGTCGGCGGGTTTCGCGCTGGTGGAAGTCGGGTACCGCCGGAGGTATGACCGACGACAAGGCGTGGCGTGACGAGGAGCGGACTCCCCTGGCGGAGCTGGACCGGGCCATCGCGCGTTCGGCGATGGACGGCCAGGCCGACGACGTGACCGCGAACGACGCCGGCGAGGAGGCCGCGTTCGGGCACGGGCCCCAGGCGGTGGACCGCGGCGGCCGGGCCGCCGGGACCGGCCGGGAACCGACTGACCCGGACCGGGCCTATCGCCCGTCCACGACCGGGCGGACCGGACCGGACACCATGTGATCTCGAACACCGACCTTCGCCCACCGGCGTCGGTTCTCCCGACTGGCCAGGTGCCGGTGCGCCCCTACCGACGGGACGCACCGACACCTGGCGCGAGCGCGGCGTACCCCTCGGTAGGCCCAGATCGCTTCGGCAGGGCCGGGATACCGACCCGGGGTCGGCCAACCGGTCGAGGAACAAGGCCCTGACCAGGCGAAGTCAACCACCCGCTCCGCGGGTTAGTCTCGTTCTCCATGCGCGCACCGTTGGAACGGGTCAACCCCCGCCTCCTCGCTGACGCCGCCCGCTCGACGCTGGCGTCGCTGTCCAGCACCGTGGGCAGCGACGGCCTGGCTGCGGCGGCAGCGCGGCCCGGGCTCCTCGCCCTGGTCGACCAGCATGCCGCGGCGGTCCGGGAGAGCCTGGATGGGGATCGCCGGCCGCTCACGGTCGCTGCCCTGGCCGGCTACACGGAGGGAATCCACGCCGCCGCCCGGGACCACGACTGGCATCCGCCGGCGGAGCCGATCGACTGGGCGGCACCGCCGGACTGGCTCCTCACCCGCCTCCTCGCGGTCGCCGCCCTGGCCAGATCCCTGGACGGTCCCCGGCCGGCCCCGCTCCCGCCGCTCTGAACCGAATCGGGGGTGGCCCCGATGGTGACCACCCCCGTCCTCCGGTCGCCGCTCAACGGTCGAACTGTTGGGTGTCATCGCCCGACCTGCGACCACCGCTACCCGCGGTCGCCGTCTCGTGGGTCTTTTCCTGCGCCCGTTCCCGTTCGGGCCCGGTCCGGTCGGCCATCTGCCGTTCGACGTCGCTACGGCCGGCTCCCTGGGCCTGCCGGTGCTGCTGGACAACACGTCCTTCCTCGGCCATCCGGTTCAGCCAGCCCTCCCAGCGGCTCTGCATCGGCTTGACCAGACCACCACCGACACCCACGATCAGGATGCCGGCCACCGTGGCGAGCACGGCGATCAGCACCGGCGTGGTCACCGTGGTGGCGATGCCGACCTGGTTCAGCGCCGCGATCACACCGAGGGCCAGGATGAAAACGGCTGCCGCGTCGGCCAGGACCCGGCCGTAGGAGAGGCCACCCAACGCACCGCCGATGAGGTCACGGACCGCACTCGCAATGGCCGCGGCCACCACCACGATGACGATCGCCACGAACGCTCGCGGTATCCAGGCCACCACACCACTGATCAGGTCACTGATCGCGTTGGGCCCCCACACCCCGAAGGCGAACTGCAGCGTGAACAGCAGTACGGCGTAGTACGCGAGCCGCGCGAGGATGTCGCTGGCGTCGTATCTGGTACGCGCCAGGGCCCGTTTGATACCGCCGCGTTCCACGGCGCGGTCGAAGTTCACCCGTTCCAGCGCCGCGTCCACCGCTTTGAGGACGGCTCGGGCGATGAGCCATCCGATCACAAGGATCACGATGAACGCGACGGCTCTCGGTATGAACAACAGCACCGCCCGCCACATATCGGTCACGGCGGCCCCGATGTCGACCTGCCGTACCGCGAGGGTTTCCGGCATGATGCCCTCCTTCACATGGACTACCTCGCGCGCATACCCCGTCACCGCACCGGCACTCCGCAGCGATCCTCGGCGTTTTCCGGCCATCGCGGGGTCGCCTTGAGCTACCGACGAGGATTGCTCCGAGCCGGGGCTGCCGAACCCGGCGCGGGGTGCGGTGCTACCGGTGGTCGGTTCCGCGGGCGAGAAGGGCCCGGGCCAGGTCGTGGCCGGAGCGCCAGGCGGTCTGGGCGCGGGGCGGGCCGAAGGCGTCACCGGCCAGGCCGATCCCGTCGGCATCCAGGTGGTACGTGGCCGTCACTTCCACGGTCGGCCGCGCGTACGTCCACCGGTGCACGTACAGCTCCTCGGCCGACATCGGCAACGCGAGCAGGTCACGAACGGCCAGCTCGATGGCGGAGGCCGCAGCGGCGGGCTGAGCCAGGTGCGCGGCGGCGAATTCCGGGGTGGTGTGCGCGACGAGAACTGGTGCCGCGTCGCCCCGGCGGTCGCCGTCATCGCAGACCAGCGCGAGCACCGGATGGTCGTTGACGAAGGCGCCGCGAAGTTCGCCCCAACAACGTTCCGGGAAGCGCAGCATCGCGGCGAGCGACGGCGACCAGCCCTGGGCTCGCGTGGCCCGGGTCGCGGTGGTCAGGGCCGGGTCCAGCAGCGGCGCCGCCTGCGGGCCGGGCATGGCCAGCACCACCGCCGCGCAGCGCTGCCCATCCACGGTCGGGCCGGGTCCGACGCGGTGCACCGGACGGCCGAGGTCCACCGGCAGGTCCCGGGCGAGTTGCTCCACCAGCGAGCGCAACCCGCGGGGTGCGGCCCAGCGCATGGGCCCCGCCACCGCCCGCCGGCCTGCACCACGGTACGCGAGGAAGGTGTCGGTCCATTCGCGGGCCAGGCCCGCCGCCCGCCACTGCCGCAGCACCGAGGCGAAGCCCGGGTCGCTGACCGTCAGGTACGCGGCGCCCAGGTCCACCGGGCGCCCCGCGAAACGCCGGCTGGCCATCCGTCCGCCGGCCACCCGCCCCCGCTCCCGCACTTGCACCGGTACGCCCGCCCGGGCCAGTTCACGGGCGCACGCCACCCCGGCCAGGCCCGCGCCGACCACCACCACGCCTGCCGCTTCCCCGGACACCGGTCGAGCCTACTGGCCGCCGGTGCGCCGCCACCCTGGTTCAGCCCCGCCGGGGGTACGAGCACGGGTTACCCCCTCGGCCGAGGGGGAACGTGGATGGTTGACGAAGGAGGAGACTCATGAACACACCTTCGCGTCCGACCTCGGCCTGGCGTCCCGGACTGTCGGGCGGCGATACCATCCCCTCGGGTCCGGTGGGTCATCCGTCGCCCCCCAGCGGCGACGGTGACGGGCCGGGGATGGGGCCGGCGACGGTGACTATCGGCTCATATCCGGACTATCGCACCGCCCAGCGGGTTGTTGACTACCTGGCGGACAACCGGTTCCCGGTGGAGCACACCGCCATCGTTGGCACCGACCTCACCCTGGTCGAGACGGTCCTCGGCCGGCTGAGCACCGGGCGGGCTGGGCTGCTCGGTGCCGGTACCGGCGCATGGCTCGGTCTCTTCATCGGGTTGCTGTTCGGCATCTTCACCGCGGGAAACTGGCTCGCGGTGGTCCTCGCCGGTCTGGTGATCGGAGCGATCTGGGGTGCGGTGTTCGGGGCGGTGGCGCATGCAATGACCGGCGGTCGCCGCGACTTCACCTCGGCCAGTTCACTTCGCGCCAACCAGTACGCGGTCGTCGTTGATCAGCAGCACGCCGAGCAGGCCCGTCAGCTGCTGGGCCGGCTCCACCTGCAGGCACCGCAGCGACAACCGGACTAGCCCTGGTCACCAGCGCACGCGGCTGCTGGCCGCCACTGACCGGGTGGAAGGGCGGTGCCGGACCGACACCAGGTGCACCCGGCCGCCAGCGACGGCCGGGTGCACCATTCCAGGTCAGGACAGCGCGAATATGCCCGCGACGCCCAGGAGCACCATCACCAGAACGGCCACCAGCGCCCCCCGCTCCCCCTCGGCCGCCGATGGGCGGTCCTCGGTTCCGCCGTTCCTCGTCTCACCGGGCATTGACTGGCCTCCTCGATGCTCGGGGCTAGTCCCGTCCGGCTGCCGGCCAGTCGGGATGTCGGTCCGAATCAGGCGGACGCGCCCGTTGCCGCGAGGGCTGTTGCCGCTCCCCCGCTGGACGCACCGAGGAATGAGTTACCCACCAGGGCAGGGAGTAACCGTGCCGAGCCACCTGCTCGCCCCGGCGGGCGGGAAGCCGGGGCGCGGGGGCGGTGGCCGGGCTACGCAGAGCCCGGCCACCGCCGGATCAGATCAGCGGGGTTCCCGCCACATCGGCCAGAACGGCGTGCCGTCGGGCAACCGGAACGGCTCACGTACCTGGTATCCGTGCTTGGCATACAGTTCGGCGGCCAGCTCGCTGGACGCCTCCAGGTAGCCGGGCATCCGGTTGGCGTCCAGCCACGCGTGGTGGTGCCGCAACAGCGCGGTGCCCACTCCCTGGTGTTGCCGGTCCGGCTGCACGGCGAGGAAGGCGAGATGGTGGTGGTCGGGCTGCGGATGGTTTGCGGCGAAGAGCTCATCGAGGTGGGCGAAGCGATCCGTCCACTCGCCGCACACCGCGGCGAGCCGGGCGTCATAGTCCGGTGGCGGCGGCGCCGGATCCGCCCCGATCGAGGGGAACCAGACGGCCACCCCGGTCAGGTCGGTGGTGCCGAAGACCAGGCCGTGCCGCATCGCATGGTCGACCAGGATCTCGAACTGTCCGGCGAGCACCGTCTCCCGCTTGCTTTCGTCGGGCACCAGCCAGCGCGGCGCGTCGAGCACCAGGAACGCCGCGGCGATCCGCTCCGCGACCAGCTGCGTCCGTTCCGGCCCGAGCCGCTGGACACCGATGCCGGTCACCGCCGGGCCTCCGCCCGCTCCGGCGCCGCGGCCAGTGAGTCGGACGTCTCCGGCAGGGCCGTGGCGGCGCTCTCCGCGCCGAGCCCGATCCGGGCGTAGATGACCGGCCGGCTGGCCCGCAGGACCAGCCCCCACACCACGCCCAGCAGCGCGGCCACTAGGTACGCGATCGGGACTCCCCAGCGCAGGGTGTGGTCGGCCGGGACGCCGAGCAGGTCAGCGAAGTTGAGCACCGCCAGGGTGAAGACACCCAGCAACGCCACCGCGGCGAGCCCGGGTGCCACTGCCCGCCGCCACAGCGACTCCCCCTGGCCGTTACGGGCGAAGTAGGAGATCACCGCGATCGAGGTGGTGGCGATCAACAGCAGCACCCCGAAGGAACCGCTGGTGCCGCACCAGAAGAAGAGCTGCACGATCGGGTCCCACCCGTTGACCGCGTACAGCAGGATCACGACCAGGCCGAGAGCGCTCTGGGCGAGGGAGGCTGTACGCGGGGCGCCGCTGCTCGGCGAGGTCCGCCCGAAGGCCGCCGGCAGTACCCGCTCCCGGCCGAGGGCGAACGTGTACCGGGCGGTGGTGTTGTGGAAAGAGATCATCGCGGCCACCACCGACGTCAGGAACAGCACCTGGCCGATGGTCACGACCGTGTCGCCGAGGTGCTCGGCGGCCAGGTTGAAGATCAGCGCGACACTCTGCTCGCCGGCCTGCTCGGAGATCTGGTCCGGCCCGACCGCGACGGTCATGCTCCAGGACGAGAGCGCGTAGAGGCCGGCGATGATCGCGATAGACAGGTAGGTGGCCACCTTCACCGTTCGGCGGGGATCCTTGCTCTCCTCGCTGAACACCACCGCTGCCTCGAACCCGACGAAGCCGAGGATCGCCAGCACCAGCACCGCGCCGAGGCCGGGGACGAAGAGGTTGTCCGGCGCGAACGCGGCGAAGCTGACCTCGCCACCGGCGGGGTTGCCCAACTGGGCGAGGTCGAACACCAGGACCACGGCAATCTCGGCGAGCAGCAGCACCGCGAGGACCTTGCCGTTGATGTCGACCCGAAGCAGCCCCAGCACGGCGACGAACGCCCAGGCACCGAGGGCCACCAGCCACCACTGCACGCTGACGCCGAAGAGCCGGTCCAGGACCGGTTCGGCGGCAGCGCCGATGGTGCCGTACAACCCGACCTGCAGGGCGTTGTACGCGATCAGCGCCACCCAGGCGGCGCCGACACCGGCCGGACGACCCAACCCGCGGGAGATGTACGAGTAGAAGGCGCCGGCGTTGACCAGCCGGCGGGCCATTGTCACGTAGCCAACTGAGAACAGCGCGAGTAAAACGGCGACCGTGAGGAAGGCAAGCGGGATGCCGAGCACGCCGATGACGCCGTACCCGGTGGTCACCACACCCGCCACCACGGTTAGTGGCGCGGCTGCGGACAGGACGAAAAAGACCACCGATGGCACACCGAGCCGGCCACGGGCCAGCGCATCAGAGACGTTGCTCGGTTTTTCTATGGTTGCTGACGAGGGCATTGACCACTCCGGTTGGGGACACGAGGGAATTTGGTTCGCGATCACAGGGAACCGCGCAGCACCGCCGCCCCGACGGCGGCCTCGGTCTGCGTCGCCAGTTCCTTCAATGGTGGGGGCAGCGCGGCGACCAGTTCGGTGAACCGGTGCTCGGCTCGGGGCCCGACGCTCCACAGCACCTCCCGGCTGAGGCCCGCCGCACCGATCAGCCCGAGTAGCACCGCATCAGCGAGGGTCGGTGGGGGGTCCGACCGCTCCAGCAGCACCCGCAGGCGGGTCGCCGGCCAGGCTGCCGCGTTCGGATCCACCGGGACGTAGCCGACCTTGCTGCGCAGCAGTCGCCGGCTCTCCTGGCGACGCAGCACGCCCGCCCGGGAAAGCCGCTCCCCCACCGAGGTGGCGGCACTCTGGGCGAGGAAACTGAGCCAGGTGCGCACCGACCGGTGTTGCGCCTCGCCGACCAGCTGGTCCAGCACGGTATGGGCGAGGGCATCGGTGGGCGGCCGGGTATTGACGACCGAAACATCACCACCGGCAACAGTGATATGTCCGCCTAGGAGCAACTCACTGAGGAGGCAGCCAGCGAGCCCGAGGCCGGTGGCGGACGAGTGCAGCTTCGGCTTACCCCGAGTATCATTGTGGGCGATCAGGAAGAATTCGTCGGCGACCAGCAACCCGGTCCTCCCACCTGTCTCATCCACAGTGATCGCAACTGGCCAAGGATGCATTGCACCGCGCTTAACTGCAACTCCCGATTAGAAGGGTTGCCCTCCGTATTCATGCGACCTGGGAATCTTGCCGTGACGGATTCGGAGGGTGACCGCAAGCCCGTACGCCGCGGCCGAATGGCCGACCAGCTCGCGCACATCGCGACGGTCGCACAGTTACCGAACTTTACGGTGTAGGTACTACCGGCCTGGCGTACCGTCCTCCGGCATTGACGGGGTACGCGGCGCCGGACCCACCGGCGGTGGGACACTCCTGCCGTGTTCTCCGATGCCCCCATTGACCTGCCGGTCCGGCCGGTGGTACCCGCGGTGCTGGCGGCGCTGCGCGCCACCGGCACCGCGGTGTTGGTTGCGCCGCCGGGCAGCGGCAAGACCACACTGCTCCCGCTCGCCGTGGCCGAGGAGGTGACCGGCCGGGTGCTGGTGGCGCAGCCCCGCCGGATGGCCGCCCGCGCCGCCGCCCGCCGGATGGCCGCGCTGCTCGGCGAACGGGTGGGCGAGCGGGTCGGGTACGCGGTGCGGGGCGACCGCCGCGTCGGACCACGCACCCGGATCGAGGTGGTGACGACCGGCCTGCTGGTTCGCCGGCTACACCGGGACCCGGAGCTGACCGGCAGCAGCGCCATCCTGCTCGACGAGATCCACGAACGGCAGCTCGACGCCGACCTGGCGCTCGCCTTCACGGTGGAGGCGCGGGCCGCGCTCCGCCCGGAGCTGTGGATACTCGGCATGTCGGCCACCCCCGACTCGGATCGGGTCGCCGCGTTACTCGGCGGTGACCCGCCCGCACCGGTGGTGCAGGCGTCAGCGGCGGCGCACCCGGTGACCCGGATCTGGGCACCGCCGCCCCGCCCGGTCCTCCCCGCCGGCAGCGGCCGGGTGGATCCGGTGCTACTCGACCATGTCGCGGCCACCATCCGGCGGGCCCTACGCGAGCACGACGGCGACGTGTTGGTCTTCCTCCCCGGTACCGGAGAGATCGCCGCCATCCGCTCCCGACTGGCCGGCCTGCCCGCCGAGGTCGCGGTCCTGCCGTTGCACGGCCGGCAGCGCCCAGCGGAGCAGGACGCCGTGTTACGGGCGCAACCGTTCCGGTGCGGCGCCCCCGACGCCCCACCCAGCGCCGACTCCGACCGCGACCGTCGGCGGGTGGTGCTGGCGACATCGGTCGCGGAGAGCAGCCTGACGGTGCCGGGGGTACGGGTGGTCGTCGACTCGGGGCTGGCCCGCGTCTCGCGTACGGACCTCGCCCGCGGGCTGGGCGCGCTGGTCACCGTCCCGGTGTCCCGGGCCGCCGCCACCCAGCGGGCCGGTCGGGCCGGCCGGGAGGGCCCGGGGCAGGTGTACCGCTGCTGGTCGGCTGCGCAGCACGAGCGACTCGCCGCACAGCCGGAGCCAGAGATCGCCACCGCCGACCTCACCCGGTTCGCGCTGGACATCGCGGCCTGGGGCACGCCGGACGGACACGGCCTCGCGCTGCCGGACCCACCGCCGCCAGCCGCGCTCGCCGTGGCCCAGGAGTCTCTCGTCGCGCTCGGCGCGCTTGCCGCCGATCGGCGGGTCACCAGCCGCGGCCGGGCGATCGCCGCGGTCGGCACGCACCCCCGGCTGGGCCGCGCGCTGATCGACGGTGCCGCCCAGCTGGGCCCGGATCGCGCGGCCGAGGTGGTCGCCCTCCTCGCCGAGGAGGGCGTCGCCGGCCCCCGGGACGA
Source organism: Salinispora goodfellowii (assembly GCF_059570675.1). Lineage (NCBI taxonomy): Bacteria > Bacillati > Actinomycetota > Actinomycetes > Micromonosporales > Micromonosporaceae > Salinispora > Salinispora goodfellowii. The sequence continues at coordinate 182,269 of NZ_JCANTD010000001.1, forward strand.
CCTCACCGCCGCGCTGCGACGGCTTCGCTCCGGAACGGACGCCACCGCCACCAACCGCTGGCGAGCCGAGGTACGCCGGCTGCGCACCGCCCTGCCCGCGGGCACCGGGCCAACGACGTCGGAGCGAGGCATCCCCGACGACCTGGCCGCGGGACTGGTCGTTGGCCTGGCGTACCCGGAACGGCTGGCCCGCATCCGACGGCCGGGCGACCCGACGTACCTGATGAGCGGTGGGACCGCCGCGACGCTGGCGCCCGGGTCGGCGCTGACCGATTCGGTGTGGCTGGCGGTCGCGGTCGCCGACCGGACGCCGGGCGCGCCGGCTGCCCGAATCCGACTGGCGGCTCCGATAGACGAGGCGACCGCCCGGGCGGCCGGCGGCTCGCTACTGACCACGGCGCGCGAGGTGGCCTGGTCCGGGACGGATGTGGTGGCTCGGGAGGTGGTCCGACTTGGCTCCCTCGACCTCGCTGAACGCCCGCTCGTCGCGCCAAACCGGGACGAGCTACGCAACGCGCTCGTGACCGGCCTGCGCCGTACCGGGCTCGGGCTGCTGACCTGGTCCCCGGCGGCACGGGCGTTACGCGAGCGGTTGGCGTTCTGCCACACGGCCCTTGGCGACGAGTGGCCCGAGGTGGGCGACGACGCGCTGCTGGCTGTGGCGCCGGACTGGCTCGCGCCGGAGTTGGCTGGGGCACGCCGGCGGGCCGACCTGGCCCAGATTGATGTGCTCTCCGCGCTGCGCCGCCTGCTGCCCTGGACACTCGCGGCCCGCCTGGACGAACTCGCCCCGGAACGACTCACGGTGCCCAGCGGTTCCCGGATCCGCGTCGACTACACGGAACCGGCCACACCGGTGTTGGCGGTCCGGCTCCAGGAAACCTTCGGCTGGCCGGAGGCACCCCGGATCGCTGCTGGTCGGGTCCCCGTCCTGCTGCGACTCCTCTCCCCCGCCGGGCGCCCCGTCGCGGTCACCGCGGACCTGGCGTCCTTCTGGCGGTCCGGCTACCCGCAGGTACGGGCGGAGCTGCGCGGGCGCTATCCACGGCACTCCTGGCCGGTGGATCCGACGACCGCCGAGCCGACCCGGCGGGCCAATCCGCGCCGCCGCTGAGGCTCACTCCGCCACCAGGTCGGCGACGACGGCGGTGATGTTGTCCGGGCCGCCGGCGTGCAGCGCCAGGTCGATCAGCTTCCGGGCGCACTCGGTCCGGTCGGGGTATTCGGCGAGCACCTCGGTGAGCGTCTCGGGGCGGACCACGTTCGACAGCCCGTCGCTGCACAGCAACCAACGATCGCCGGCCCAGGGGACCATCGTCGCGTAGGCCGGGGAGACCTCCTCGCCCTGCAGCGCCTGGGTCACGACCGCTCGCCGGGGGTGGCTACTCGCCTCATCCGGGGTGATGACCCCCTGGTCAACGAGGAGCTGCACGAACGTGTCGTCCCGGGTGATCTGTTTGAGCACGCCCTCGCGGAACAGGTACGCCCGGGAGTCACCGACGTGAGCCAACGCGAGGCAGCTGCCCGTTCGGGAAAGGAGCAGGGCGGTCAGCGTGGTACCCATGCCCTGGCGCTCCGGCTCCGCACTGACAGCCTGCCGAATTCGTGCCGTCCCCACCGCGATGGCCCGCTGCAAGGCAGCTACCAGCTCATCTTCGGGGGTCGCCACGTCGATGGGCGCAATCGAACTGATCGCCATCGAGCTGGCAACATCACCAGCGGCCATCCCACCCATACCGTCGGCGACGGCGACGAGCCAGCTACCTGAGTGCAGGGCGTCCTGGTTCCCACTCCGGATCAGCCCACGGTCGCTCATGCCGAACGAACGCAGCTTCAAGGTCATGGGAGGCAGCCTGCCAGGCGAAGAGGCCGTTGTCTCAAGGAGGCACCCCGGCCCGGCGTGGCGCGGCGAATCTCACCGTTGCCGAGCCCCACCAGCGGAAGGCCGGCGCCTGAGCCGGGCAGCGGCGTAGGTGTCTCCCCGCCGGCGGCATCGCGAACTCCGCTCACTCGAACAGCGAATGCCGGGCGCCCGGTTCCTCCCGGCGACGCGCGCCCCGCCGCCGCTGGATGATCACCAGGTCGACGACGGCGACCACGGCGAAGAGGGCGCAGACCACCCCCAGCCAGACCACCCCCGCCCGGAACGCCAGCACGCCGAAGACCACCATCGTGACCAAGCCGAAGCTGGCGAGCACGAGGCGAAGGTTGAGCGCGCTGTAGGCGTGACCGACGGTGCCACGGGCACGCCGGGGCTGCGATCTCGTCATCACCTGGGCCTACCCGCCCAGGGCCCGCCTAACCCGGAGCCCGTTTCCGGACAGCGCACACCCCAACAGGAGCCCGCAGCGCAACGTCCGGCCGGTGTTGTTCCGGCCGTGCGGGCTGGCCGGGGTGAATCGGCTCACCACCCGGGTTAGTCGCGTTACACCAACGCACCGCACGCCGGTCAATCCGGGTTTCGGCGAGGAACATGGAGACATGACCAGGACGCCCCCGATGCCAGTGACCGTCTCAGTCGCCCGACGCACCGACCCTGCTCGAACCCAGGAGATGGTGGCGTGGATGCGCGCCGGCACGGCGTTGGCGGAGGCGTTTCCCGGCTTTCTCGGGGCCGGATGGATCCGCAGCGCCCCCGGATCCGGCGAGTGGCACATGCTCTACCGGTTCGCCGACGGCGAGACGCTGCGTCGTTGGGAGGAGTCACCGCAGCGGCACTGGTGGCTGGCCTCAGCGCAAGGCGTCGTCGAGCACACCCAGGTGGAACGCCGGACCGGGGTCGAGGGCTGGTTCTCCCGGCGGGGGCAGGTTGTCGAGCCGGTCAGCGCAGAGCCGACCGCTCCGCCACCGTCGCCGCCGCGGTGGAAGCAGGCGGTAACGATCTGGTTGGCGTTCTTCCCCCTCAGCCTGACCGCGACCCTGCTGACCGGCCGGCTCATCCCGGATGTCCCGGTGCCGGCTCGGGTGCTGATCATGACATTGACGCTGACACCACTGATGACCTACGTGGTGCTGCCCCGGATCACCCAGGCGCTCGGCTGGTGGCTGCATGGCCGGCCTCCCGCCCGCAGTCCACGATGAGGACCAACCACAGTTCGGTGCTGGATATCCGACACTGCCCGACCACCACCCCGACCGCACCCATAGAGTGCCCAGGCAATCACCCGCCACTCGGCCGCCTGGGGAAGCCATGCCTCGACGCTGGGTCACCGCCGTCCTCTGCCTACTCGCACTCGTCGCACTCGCCTGCGAAAACGGCGGCGGGACAGCACCCAGCCCCGGCCCAGGGTCACCCGGCACCGAGGACGGCGGGATCGCCGCCCTCGGCGACTCGATCAGCACCGGCTTCGGTTCCTGCCTGGTCGTGACCCCGTGCGACCGCAACTCCTGGTCAACCGGGAACAGCCTCCGGATGGAGAGCCACTACCGACGGCTACTCGACCATGATCCGGCGATCCGCGGGCAGGCGTTCAACCACGCGCAGGCGGGGGCCCGGGCGTCCGCGCTCGCCGGCCAGGCGGAGCAGGCGACGCGGAACCGCCCGGGCCGGGTCACCGTGCTCATCGGCGCCAACGACGTCTGTCACGGCGAGGTAGCGGCGATGACCCCGGTGGAGACGTTCCGGAGTCAGGTGGACCGGGGGCTGCAGGTACTGGGTGCGGAGCTGCCGAAGGCGCGGCTGCTGGTGGTGAGCATTCCGGATCTGTACCGGCTCTGGGAGGTGGGGCACACCAACGAACGGGCGGTACGGGCCTGGAGTCTGGGAATCTGCCCGGCCCTGCTCAAGAATCCGACCTCCACCGACCCGGCGGATCGGTCCCGACGAGACGCCGTGCGCGAACGCGTCGCCGACTACAACGAGCAGCTCGCCGCGGCCTGCGCGGCGTACGGCTCCCGTTGCCGCTACGACGACGGCGCCGCCCACCGGCTCCGATTCACGCTGGACCTGGTCAGCACCTTTGACTGGTTCCATCCCAACCTCGCCGGCCAGGAGCGGCTCGCCGAGGTCACCTGGGAAGCCTGGGGACGCATCGCCTGAATCGGCGGTCCCCCGTGTCATCACACCGGCAACCCACCCCACTGTGCTGGTGGTACCACGCCCGCGACCGTGCGGCGAGCTCCCTGGTTGCCGAGGAACTCGCCCAGGTGCCCAGGATGACGGCGACCCCCGGCAGCACCTTCGCGACAACCCGCTTGGTGGCCCGCGCACCGGCCATCTGGGCAAGTTGGGCACCGAGGCGAAGCGTCACCTGGCCGGGCGGGGCCGGACCGAACGGGGCCTGGCCGAACGGGGCCGGACCGGGCGGGGCCTGGCCGAACGGGGCCGGACGGAGCGGGGCCTGGCCGGCGCCCGGGCCGAAGAGCGCATCAGCGCGCTGTCGACCAGCGGCCGCCCCGAGCGCGAGCCGTGCGTCGTGCGCAGTCTGGTGCACCTTCTGCAACACCAGCAGGTCAACGGCGCGGTCATGATGCGCGGCGTCCAGCCCGTAGGCGGCTGCGACGTGCAACACCATCCGGGCCTGTGTCCAGGCGAGGAGACCCACGTCGATCACCAGGCCGGGCAGGCCCGGCGCGCCGGAGGCGACCTCGGGGAACCGGGCGTGGTTGACGAATCGGCGAACCGCCTGCTCGGCCAGGTCCTCCTCCGGCACCGTCTCGGACTGCTCGGCGCGGACCCGCCGCGCCCACTGAGCCGCATCCGGGCCGAGTTGGCGCACCGCTGCCAGGGCGAGGTGCTCCGGTGCGTACTGCGGGTCCTCGCGCATCCGGTCCCACAACTCGGCTGGCGGCTCCGCGACGGCCGGGGCCGCCTCGGGTGTCTGCGGCGGACGAGCGCCGGGCTGACCATCTGCGGGCGCGGCATCAGTCACTGTGGGCTCCCCGGGGTCTGTGGCTGGGCGGCCTACCTGCCAGCTTCACCGCTGGCGCGGACGCGGTCAACGATGGTGTTCAGGTTGCACGGGCGAACCCCGGCTGCTGCGGCGTGCCGGGCATTGCCTTCGCCGCCCCCGCTCGTTCAGGTGTTGTCCGCTGGGTGAGCGGAGGAATGCCCCGATCCGGTGGATGGGGAGACATGTCGGCCTCCTTCCGTCGTGCTGTATCCAGATGTAGCTCGCCGGGACAACCCCCGCAGCGAGCCATCGAACGGTCCGTCCACTGTGTCTGACCAGTCGATAGGCGTACGGCGAGTTGACGCCGGTCGTCGCTCACCCCCGGGTCGGCAGGGGCGTCCCGACACAGCGAACGCCCATCCTGGCAGCCCGACCGGGAGCGCGGCCCGGCGGCCCGGCCCGGGGGCCCGGCGGAATGCCGCGGGCCTCCGGGTAGTTTCCCCAACCGGGTGCCGTTCGTGCATGACGGCCCGTAGCCACATCCAGGGAGGTCCGCACCGGTGCTCGACCCACACGAGCTCTACGAACTCACCGACGATCTGCCCGACCTCGGGCAGCCCGTCCTGATCCAGGCGCTCTCCGGCTTCGTTGACGCCGGTAACGCCACCCGGTTGGCACGCGAGCAACTACTCACCTCGCTCGACGCGCGGCCGGTGGCACGGTTCGACCTGGACCAGCTCTTCGACTACCGCTCGCGCCGGCCGGTGATGACCTTCGTCGAGGACCACTGGGAGTCCTACGACGCACCGGCCCTGGAACTGAACCTGCTCCGGGACGATGCCGACACCCCGTTCCTACTGCTCACCGGTCCCGAGCCGGACCTGCAATGGGAACGCTTCGTCGCCGCCGTGGCCGGGCTCTCCGCCCGGTTGGACGTCCGGCTTACCGTCGGGCTCAACGCCATCCCAATGGCGGTGCCACACACCCGCCGCACCGGCGTCACCGCCCATGCCACCCGACGTGAACTCACCGCGGGCTACGAGCCATGGCTGCAACGGGTGCAGGTGCCCGGCAGCATCGGACACCTGCTGGAGTACCGCCTCGGCGAGCAGGGCCGGGACGCGCTGGGCTTCGCCGCGCACGTGCCGCACTACGTCGCGCAGACCGAGTACCCCGCCGCGGCCGAGGTGCTGCTCGCCTCGGTGTCACGCAGCACCGGGCTCCTCCTTCCCTGCGAGAATCTGCGGTCCGCGACCGAGGCGGTGCGGACGGAAATCGACCGGCAGGTCGCCCAGACCGAGGACGCCGCAGCACTGGTCCAGGCGCTGGAGGAGCAGTACGACGCCTTCACCCGGGGACGCGGCCAGCCGAGCCTGCTCAACACCGGGCCCGAGGCCCTGCCGACCGCCGACGAACTGGGTGCCGAGTTGGAACGTTTTCTGGCCGAGCAGACCCGCCCCAACGACAACCCCGGCGGCTGAACCGGTCGCCGGGGCCGACGGACCGCAGGACCCCGGTCGGTGCGCTGAGCCCGGTCAGCTGCGGCCCGCCGGGCCACGCCGAGCGCGGGACGGGGAGCGGCACCGAGTGCCCTCCCCGACAGCCCGTCGGCGACACGCCCCGGGCGAGCGGCAGGTCGGCGACAGATCGGGCAGGCTGGGACCCATGCGCCTGGCGACGTGGAACGTCAACTCCGTTAAGGCCCGACTGCCTCGGCTGCTCGACTGGCTGGCGGGCACGAACCCCGATGTCGTCTGCCTCCAGGAGACCAAGTGTCCGGACGGTGCGTTCCCGGTCGCCGAGGTTGGCGCGCTCGGCTACACGGTCGCCAGCCACAGTGACGGCCGGTGGAACGGGGTCGCCATTCTGTCCCGGGTCGGCCTTACCGAGGTCACCATCGGCTTCCCCGACGAGCCGGGCTTTCCCGATCCGGAGGCCCGCGCCCTCGCCGCCACCTGCGCCGGACTACGGGTCTGGTCGGTTTACGTGCCCAACGGCCGGACCCTCGACGACCCGCACTACGCGTACAAGCTGGCCTGGCTCGGGGCACTCCGGGGCGCGCTGGAGGTCGAACTGACCGGCGGTGCGCCGTTGGTGGTGTGCGGCGACTTCAACGTGGCCCCCGCCGACGCGGATGTCTGGGATCCGACATTGTTCACCGGCTCGACCCACGTCACGCCCGCCGAACGCGCCGCACTCGCGGCGCTACGCGATCTGGGCCTCGCCGACGTCGTACCAACCCCGATGAAGGGCCCGCACCCGTTCACCTACTGGGACTATCGGGCCGGGATGTTCCATCAGAACAAGGGCATGCGGATCGACCTGGTGTACGCCTCGGCTCCGTTCGCCCGCGTCGTCCGGGCCGCATACGTGGACCGGGAGGCCCGCAAGGGTAAGGGCCCCTCCGACCACGCTCCGATCGTCGTGGACGCCGACCTTGTCCCGGCGGTGGAGGCGTTCTGAGTATCCGGCCGGCGACAATTCGTGCCACACTCCGCGTTACCAGCCAATCGCCGAGAGTAGGATTGACTTTAATTGGACCGTCGGGGATATTCCTAGTGGCGCGTTGACATACCGGGACGGGAACGGTTAGATCCTGGATTCAACCGAGACCACCACTCCGACAATACGCCCAGAGCTCCCCCCACCTTTAAAGGCGCAGACGAGGCTTCGAGAATGCTCAATCGAACAAAAGAGTTCGCCAAGCAACACACACCCAATCTAACGCGCCGGATGGCCCGCCGCGTAGAGCTCGAGGCCCACAATGCGAGAAAGCGGCTCCTCGTCCCGGTGGTCAGTCGGTGCGAGTTCGACAACATCTACCACTGCACCGTACACAAGACGGGCAGCCAGTGGATCAAAGCCCTGTTCAGCGACCCGACCGTCTATCGCCACTCCGGTCTACTCCCCTACGACCCGCGATTCTACAAGCGACGCAAGCTACCCCTCATTCCAGCCGGCCGGGCAGGTCTGGCCCTGTTTCACTCGTACCCGCGCTTCAAGAAGATTTCAAAACCCGGCACCTATCGTGCGTTCTTCGTAATTCGCGACCCACGCGATATCGTCATCTCAAGCTACTTTTCGCTGCGTAACTCACACGCCCCCATGGGTGACATCCTCCAGGCACGGAAAACACTGCAGGAAGTCCCGATGAAGGAAGGGTTACTTTACGTCATCGAACGCCACTCCAAGCGGAACCTCTTCAAGCAACTCCGGTCGTGGGCGGTCGCCCCGAGCTCCGAGACCTTCCGTCTGTTCCGCTACGAGGACCTGACCGGTGAGCGGCAGCCGGAGGAGGTGGACCAGCTGATGCGACACTGCGGGATCACCCTGCCCGCCACCGAACTGGAGGCCCTGTTGTCCCGCTACAGCTTCTCCAGGATGCGGAAGGATCGGGAAGCCGCGGGGAAAGTTTCCCACTACCGAAAGGGCAAAGCTGGCGACTGGGGTAACCACTTCGACGACGAGGTCTACGCGGCTTTCACCGCGGCGACCGGAAATCTCGTGGAGCTCCTCGGCTACCCGGCCCGCGACGCGGTTTCCTGACCGGGTTCACCGGGCCCGGTCTCACGTCATCGTGGCGAAAGCGATGACGTTGTCGGCGTAGCCGGTGCGGCCCCCCAGCCAGGCTCCACCGCAGGTGATCAGGCGCAGCCCGGCGGGCCCGGAGTCGCCGTACACCCGCTCGGCGGGAAGCTGGTCCTTGGGGAAGCGCTCCACCGAGTCGACCCGGAATCCCACCACCGAGCCGTCGACGCGGGTCACCTCGATCGGGTCACCGGGACTCAGCCGGTGCAGGTCAACGAAGACCGACGGACCATCCCTGGTGTCGACGTGACCGACGATGACCGCCGGCCCCGGCTCGCCGGGAACCGGCCCCCGGTCGTACCAGCCGGTCTCGTGTGCCCGCTCCAACGGCGGGACGGCGATCGAGCCGTCCGGTGCCTGCCCCACCGGTGCGATCGGGGCGGCGACACCGATCGCGGGTACGACGAGGCGAACCGGCCGGCTGGTGGCTGGTTCCGGCCCGGCGCCACCGGCGGGTCGGTCCACGTCTGCCGCGCTCGCCCACTCCAGCGAGCCGGTGTTCCGGCCCAGCCCGGCACCCGTGGCGAAGACCCCCACCAGCACCAGCAGCACGGCGAGCGGTACGACCCACGGGCTACGCCGACCCGCCGGTCGGCGGGCCGCGCGGACCGCACGGGCCCTGGTCATCGGCGGGCAGCCCCGCGGAGTCGGCGGAGGGACACCAGCCACACCACCAGACCGGCCACGGTCAGCCCCACCCCGACCGGCAGCAGCAGCTCCGCGGAGAAGTTGCTGGCGGAGCCACCGAACCCGGTGGCCGGTCCACGACTGGGCGTGACCGACTTGACGACCTGGAGCATCGTTGACGCCGTCTCACCGCCGCGGCACTCCAGTTTGACCCGGTAGCTGCCGGGCAGGGTTCGTTCCCGCACCATCGCCGTCGCGGTCAACAGCCCATTGTCCGGCTTCACCTGGACGCGGCCGAAGGCGTCGGACCAGACGATTGCCGGGATGGAGTTGTCCCGGCAACTCGCCCGGATCCCGACCAGGTAGCCGGCCTTCACCGTGCTCGGACTCACCTCAACGAAAACCGTCGACGGCTTCGGCCCCTCGGGCTGCATGGGTGCGGCAACAGGGTGGACCGTCCCCTCGGCGGTCGACTCCGCAATGCGGGTGGACCAGGCCGAGGCGGGTCCGGCAGCAGCCGATCCGACCGACACCACCTGGGCTGACGCTGGCCCCGCCGTCGCGGTCGCGGCCCCGACGGCGAGCAGCGGACCGACGACCGCGACCGCGATCGTCGCCACCAGGCCCCCGCGGGTCACCTTCACCACAGCCCCCTCCCGACCCGGCTGGGCGGCACGCACCCGGCCTGTCGCACGGGGAATCCCGACATCCCCGTCGCACATCACATCCGATCCGGCGCGGTCCTCGCGTACGCTCGGATCGCTGTGACCATCACCGACTCCCACCCCACCGCGCCCGCGCGGAGCATCCGGACATTTCACCCGCGACGCGGCCGGATGTCGCCGCGCCAGACCAGCGCGCTGCAACAGCTGTGGCCGCGGTACGGCCTGACCGTCCCGGAGGTGCCCGGCACGCCGGTGGAGCCGGCTGTCCTGTTCCCGCGCCGGGCACCCCTGGTGTTGGAGATCGGTTCTGGGATGGGCGACGCCACCGTGACGATGGCCTCCGCCGATCCGGACCGAGACTATCTGGCGGTCGAGGTGCACACGCCGGGAATTGCCAACCTCCTCGATCTGGTGGAGCGGCAGTCCCTGAGCAATGTCCGGATCGCCGAGGGCGACGCGTTGGACCTGGTCAGCGCTCTGCCCGCCGGCTCACTCGACGCGGTGCACGTCTTCTTTCCAGACCCGTGGCCGAAGGTCCGCCACCACAAACGGCGCCTCATCCAGCCCGATCACGTCGCCCTGCTGCGGTCCCGGTTGGCGACCGGTGGCACGCTGCACTGCGCGACCGACTGGGCCGAGTACGCGGAGGCGATGCGGCGGACCCTGGACGCCGATCCGGGGCTGGTGAACCCGCACGACGGCTTGGCGCCCCGTCCCGAGCACCGCCCGGTGACGAAGTTCGAACGCCGCGCCCTGGCTGCCGGCCGACCGGTGGCCGACCTGATCTACCGCCGCCACTGAGCCCCGCGGGACGTCGATGACCGGCCCGGTTGGCGCGGGCGGTGAGGGTCCAGGCACCATGGAGCCCGCCATGACACTTACCGCCGCGCTGCCGGCCAGCGCCGACCCCGACACCCTGTACGACGCGTTCGCCGGTTGGGCGTCCGAGCGCGGCCTCGATCTCTATCCGCACCAGGAGGAGGCGGTCATCGAGATCGTCTCCGGCGCAAACGTGATCATGAATACGCCGACCGGGTCCGGCAAGAGCCTGGTCGCGATGGCGGCGCACTTCGCCGCGCTCGCCGACGACCGGACAACCTTCTACACGGCCCCGATCAAGGCCCTGGTGTCGGAGAAGTTCTTCGCGCTCTGCGAGGTGTTCGGGGCCGACAACGTCGGCATGCTCACCGGCGATGCCAGCGTCAACCCGGATGCGCCGGTCATCTGCTGCACCGCGGAGATCCTGGCCAACCTCGCGCTACGCGAGGGCACCCGCGCGGACGTCGGCCAAGTGATCATGGACGAGTTCCACTTCTACAGCGAGCCGGACCGGGGCTGGGCGTGGCAGGTGCCGCTGATCGAGCTGCCGCAGGCACAGTTCATCCTGATGTCCGCCACGCTCGGGGAAACCACCCGGTTCGTCGCCGACCTCACCCGCCGCACCGATCGCCCGACCGCCGTCGTCCAGACCGCCGAACGCCCGGTCCCCCTCCTCTTCTCGTACGCCACGACGCCGATGCACGAGACCCTTGAGGAGCTACTGGAGACCCGCGAAGCCCCGGTGTACGTCGTACACTTCACCCAGGCGGCGGCCCTGGAGCGCGCCCAGGCGCTGATGAGCGTCAACGTCTGCACCCGGGCCGAGAAGGACACCATCGCCACCGCGATCGGCAACTTCCGCTTCACCTCCGGCTTCGGCAAAACCCTGTCCCGGCTGGTCCGGCACGGCATCGGCGTGCACCACGCCGGGATGCTGCCCAAGTACCGCCGCCTGGTGGAGACGCTGGCCCAGGCCGGGCTCCTCAAGGTCATCTGCGGCACGGACACCCTCGGGGTCGGCATCAACGTACCGATCCGCACCGTGCTCTTCACCGGGCTGTCGAAGTACGACGGGATCCGGACCCGACTCCTCAAGGCCCGTGAGTTCCACCAGATCGCAGGCCGGGCCGGACGGGCCGGCTTCGACACCCTCGGCCGGGTCGTGGTGCAGGCACCGGAGCACGTCATCGAGAACGAGAAGGCCCTGGCGAAAGCCGGCGACGACCCGAAGAAGCGCCGAAAGGTCGTCCGGAAGAAGCCGCCGGAGGGGTCGATCGGCTGGGGCAAGCCCACCTTCGAACGCCTGGTCGAGGCCGATCCGGAGCCGCTGGCCTCCAGCTTCCAGGTCAGCCACTCCATGCTGCTCAACGTCATCGGCCGCCCCGGCGACGCGTTCGCGGCGATGCGGCACCTGCTCACCGACAACGACGAGGACCGCGCCGCCCAGCGCCGGCACATCCGTCGCGCCATCGCCATCTACCGGGCGCTGCGCGCCGGTGGCGTCGTCGAGGAGCTACCCGAGCCGGACGAGTCCGGCCGCCGGGCCCGGCTCACCGTCGACCTCCAGCTCGACTTCGCTCTCAACCAGCCGCTGTCGCCCCTCGCCCTCGCGACCATCGAACTCCTCGACCGCGAGTCCCCGGCCTACGCCCTGGACGTGCTCAGCGTGATCGAGTCGATCCTCGACGACCCGCGCCAGGTGCTCTCCGCGCAGCAGTTCAAGGCCCGCGGTGAGGCCGTCGCCGCGATGAAGGCCGAGGGCATCGAGTACGAGGCCCGCCTCGAACTGCTCGACGAGGTCACCTGGCCCAAGCCCCTCGCCGAACTGCTGGACAACGCCTACGAGATGTACCGCCAGGGGCACCCCTGGGTGGCCGACCACCAGCTCTCCCCCAAGTCCGTGGTCCGGGACATGTACGAGCGGGCGATGACCTTCGGCGAATTCGTGCAGTTCTACGGGTTGACCCGGTCCGAGGGCCTCGTCCTGCGGTACCTCGCCGACGCGTACAAGACGCTCCGGCACACCGTGCCCGAGGACGCCAAGACCGAGGAGTTGGTCGACCTCATCGAGTGGCTGGGCGAGCTGGTCCGCCAGGTCGACTCCAGCCTGATCGACGAGTGGGAGCGGCTGCGCAACCCCTCCGACGTCGATGAGGTCGCCGTCGCCCTGGACGACCAGCCAACGGCGATCACCCGCAACACCCGGGCCTTCCGGGTGCTGGTCCGCAACGCCCTGTTCCGTCGGGTGGAGCTGGCCGCCCTGCGCCGCTGGCACGAGCTGGGCGAGCTGGACAGCGCCGCCGGCTGGGACGCCGCCGAGTGGGAAGACGCCCTGGAGCCGTACTTCGAGGAGTATCCGGAGATCGGCATCGGGCCCAATGCCCGCGGGCCGGCGCTGCTCCTGATCGAGCAGGGCAGCGCGACCTGGACCGTACGCCAGATCCTGGACGACCCCGAAGGTGACCACGACTGGGGAATCAGCGCCGAGGTGGACCTCGCGGCCTCCGACGAGGCGGGCGCGGCGGTCCTCCGGATCACCGAGGTCGGACAGCTCGGCGGCTGACACCCGGCCGGGGCTCAGACGTCGCCGTCCGGGTGGAAGCCGGTGCGTTCGCCGCCCTCGGGCTCGTTCTCACGGCGTCGCCAGAACTGACGGGCGGCGAAGCCCTCCCGGCGGAGCCAGTGCTCGGTGTAGACGATCCGGTTCGCCTCGATCACCACCAGGGTGTCCCGTGGGGGTTGGGCGAGCGACCGGCCCCGTTCGGCGTGCTCGTTCTCCCACCGAAACGCCGCCCAGTAGGGCGCGCGGTCGGGGTGGCCGGGAGACAACACCCGAGCCGCGCCGAAGAGCTGCGCGCCGCGACTGCTGGCCAGCCCGACCAACGGGGCGAAGATGCCCACCGAGACCCGTGGGTCCGCAGCGATGTTGCGCAGCTTCGGTGACCGCGGCGCGGCGGTGAACATCACCGCGAAGTCGAGCGGGTAGTAGCGCACCGGGGTGGCCAGCGGTCCGTCCGGCCCGACCGTGGCCAGCACACACATGTTCTGCGACGACAGCAGGTTCCGGATCCGCTCCGCAAGCCGCTCCCGTGGCAGCCGCCGCGTCGGCGCGGACTCCGTGGGCGGGGGCTCCGCAGGCACCCGGTCCCCGTCTGGCAACGGCGCCCCATCCGGAACGGGGTAGGCACGCCGCTCGGGTCCACTGTCGTCGGTCATCACAGCCGCCGCAGTCCAGCAAGCACAGCCGCAAGAACATCCAAGCCTGGGTACGAGGTGTGGTACACCCGTGCTCGGCCCACCGCACGACCACCAGCTCGCACGCTCAGCAGACGTTCCAGATCCTTGTCCGATACGCCGCCCCTGGCGTCGAGGTTGATCGACTCTGCGAGCGCGACCCGGCGCTCACGTTGCGGTAGCTGTTCGATGGCGACTGCTGACATAGTGAACTCCCAGGCGTGAATAGATATTGTGTTGAGATCACCCCGCTAGACCCCTATGAAAAGCGAGGACGATCTGACAGCACCTCCGTCAGATTTGGGTCTTCCATCGGGTGCCGCCTGACTCCAGACTGGGCGTTAAACGCCCAGCTTGGAAGGCGTCCAGCCACGTTGGAGGCGACTTGAAGCCCTCGGCCTGACCAGCTGGGGAGCGATGAGAAGCCGGGAGTCTTGATTGGGGAAAGGTTGAGGAGATGGTCATGACCGCCGGTGAGATCTTGCTGGATGAGCTTCGCCACGCACGCACCTCACGCAGGCACAGCCAAGAAGAATTCGGAAAGATAATCAACTACTCGGGCACACACGTCAGCGCAGTTGAGACGGGCGCACGCCACCCGACAAGTAGTTATGTTGCCGCTATCGACAGCGCCCTGAAGACCAGCGGCATCTACCTGCGGCTCTTGGAACGCCTGTCGGACCTGAACGGCGAGCCCCTCTGGCTGCAAGCGTGGATCACCTTCGAGCAGCAAGCACGTGCGCTACGTTGGTACGAAGTGGCCTGGGTTCCAGGCATGCTCCAGGTGGAGGCGTACGCCCGCGCCATCTTCGGCCGGGACGGCAGCCTTGATGCTGCCGAAGTAGTCGAGCGGCCCGCTGAGGTCGCAGCGCTGCGGGAGCAGTGGGAATCCACGCTTGCTGAAGCGCTGACCCTGAACCAGTCGACCGAGCTGATGATGGAAGTAGCGAAGACATGGACTTGACCGGCGCACACTGGCACAAGAGCACTCGTAGCGGCAGCAACCAAGGGGCATGCGTCGAAGTTGCTGGCAACCTCGCCGGCATCGTGGGTGTCCGGGACTCCACGGACCCGACCGGACCGGCGCTGGTGTTCGGGCCGACGGCGTGGCGGGCGTTCGTAGCTCAACTCCCCGAACAGCCGTAAACCCCAACGCTCTCGAAGAGTTCGTTCGACGTGTCGTAGTACTTCGTCGTTCGACCCAGGTGCGTCATGCCGAGCCGGCGGCAGACGGCCTGGGAGGCATGGTTTGCCGGGTTCGTGACCGCGATGACCCTCGTCAGACCCCGGCTGAAAGCGTCCGCCAGGACCGCCGCCGCCGCTTCGGTGGCGTAGCCGTGCCCCCAGGCGTCCGGATGCAGGTGCCAGCCGATCTCGACTTCGGGCGGCCCGCCGACCGGCTCCCCAGCCGACAGTGGAATCGGCTTGAGCAGGAGGTTTCCCACCAGGCGGCCGTTCACCGCCGTGGTGATGACCCAGATCCCGTGGACCGGATCGTCGATGGCGCGGCGGCGTGCGATCGAGGCGAGGGCGTTCGCACGGTCGCTCATGGTCGTGGGCTGCGCGCCCAGGAACCGCATGACCTCCCAGCGCGACTCAAGATCCAGCAGAAAGTCGCCGTCCTCGTCCCGCCAGGGGCGCAGCAGGAGGCGGTCGCTCACGATGGTGCGCATGCGATCAATCTATTCGAACCTCCCGGGAGACCTAGGTGGACAGATACGGCCGCCGTGAGCACAATCGGTTCGCCGAGATCGTCGAGCTACCCACTCCTCGGAAGGGAATCTGCATGCCCAGGTACGACGCGATTGTCATTGGAGCCCGCTGCGCGGGTGCGTCCACCGGCATGCTCCTGGCCCGACAGGGGCATCGGGTGCTCGTCGTGGACCGGTCGAGCTTTCCCAGCGACGTCATCTCGACCCACTTCCTCTGGCCGCACGGGACGTCCTACCTGAACCGGTGGGGCCTGCTGGACCAGGTGCTGGCGGTCACCCCGGCGCACACCGAGGTCACGTTCGTCAACGACGGCATTCCGCTCACCGGCTCGGTGCCGGACGAGCTGCTGCGCGCGTACTTCCGCGACTGGCATGGCGACGACTCCGGCGTGGTGCGCTCGTACGCCTCGATCCGTCGGCACGTACTCGACCAGATACTGGTCGAGGCGGCGAGCAAGGCCGGCGCCGAGGTGCGGACGAACTTCACGGTACGGGAGCTGATCACCGAGGGCGACCAGGTCGTCGGGGTACGGGGACGCGACTCCGACGGGCAGTTGGTCGAGGAGCGCGCCCGGATCGTGATCGGTGCCGACGGTCGCAACTCGTTCGTCGCCCGCACCCTCGGCCTGCCGAAGTTCGACGAGCGGCCCCGGTGCACCTTCGCCTACTGGAGCTACTACTCCGGCTTCGACCTGGGTCCGGCGCAGCTGCACCGGCGTGGTCGGCTGGCCTGCGCCGTCGCACCCACCAACCACGGCCAGAACATGGTCCTGGTCTGGGGCCCGAGCGAGTGGTCCCGCGAGTTCCGTCGTGATGTGCCCGGCAACTACCAGCGGGCGCTGGACTTCGTCAGCCCGGAGCTGGGCGAGGTGGTCCGGACGCGGGGCGTGCGGGCGGAGCGCGTCTACGGGACGCTGGACCAGTCCGCGTTCCTCCGGCCCTTGGCCGGACCGGGCTGGGTGCTTGTCGGGGATGCCGAGTCGGCCAAGGACCAGTGCACCGCGATCGGGATGACCCACGCGTTCCGGGGCGCGGAGCTGGTGGCCACCGCGCTGGGCCGGTGGTTCTCCGGGGAGGTGTCGCTCACCGAGGCGATGGCCAGCTATGAACGCCGCCGCAGCCAGAACGCCGCCGCCTACTACGACTACGTCTGCACGCTCGCGGAGATGCGCCCGTACCGCCACGACGAACTGCAGTTGTTCGTGGCGTTGCGCGGAAACCAGCAGGAGATCGACCGGTTCATCGCCACCCACGCTGACGTCGCGCCGGTTTCGGAGTTCTTCCAGGCGTCGAATCTCCTCCTCCTCAACGACGCCGCGAAGGAGACCTCGGCCGGCTACCCGGTGTTCGAGGACTTCCCGGCGACCACTCGGATGTACCAGCAGAACCTGTTCGCCTGACCCGTACCCCCGCCAGGAGATCGACTGTGTCCCTGCCTGAGCTTGACCAACGCGACGACGACGAACTGATCGAGACCATCCTTGCGGCCGCCGGCCGGCGCGATCTGGAGGCCATGGCGGTAGCCGCGGCCGAGGTCTCCGAGATGACCCGCAACTGGGCCACCCACATCCCGTGGGACGAGTTCGACTCGTTGGACGAGACCGCCCTCAACGAGGTGGTCGCCGACCTGACCCAGATGTGGGAACCCGCCGACCTGCAGGTTGACGCCGACGAGGAGTACGCGCTCGACAAGAACGCCTACGACTTCTACCGGCCGGCCGGCCGTAACCTGATGACCCGTACCGAGGAGTTTTATGGGTGGGTCGAGGCGCGGCGGCGGACCGAGACGTGGCAGTACTCCAGGACGCTGGAGGCCGCGCCGAACAGCGTCGCCCAGATCACCAACGACATCGGCCGGCGTACCCGCGGGATCAACTTCAACTCGCAGGACTATCTGTCGTTCAACACGCACCCGGCGATCCGGGAGGCGGCGACCAAGGCCATGCGTGACTACGGTCCGCACAGTGCCGGGTCACCGATGGTGCTCGGGAACACCCGGATCTCCGACGAACTGGAGGCGTCGCTCGGCGAGTTGGTGCGGGCTGAGCAGGTGACGCTCTTCCCGACCGGGTGGGCTGCCGGCTTCGGGGCGATGGCAGGGCTGGTCCGCCAGGAGGACCACGTGCTGATCGACCGGCTGGCGCACGCCTGCCTCCAGCAGGGGGCCCGGGCGACCACCCGCAACGTGGTGCGCTACGAACATCTCAACGTGGAGGCGGTCCGTCGCCACCTGGTCGACATCCGCCGGCGAGACAGCCGCAACGGCATCCTCGTCGTCACGGACGGCCTCTTCTCCGTGGATGCCGACTGGCCGGATCTGGTGACCCTGCAGCGGGTGTGCCGGGAGCATGACGCGACGCTGCTCGTGGATGTGGCGCACGACCTGGGTTCGATGGGCCCGGGTGGTACCGGCGTGCTCGGGATGCAGGACGTGCTCGGTGACATCGACATCGTGATGGGCGCCTTCTCCAAGACGTTCTGCTCCAACGGCGGCTTCGTCGCCTCGGCCTCTCCCGCGCTCAAGCAGTACCTCAAGATGTTCGGCGGATCGCACATGTTCTCCAACGCGCTGTCTCCCGTGCAGACCGCTGTGGTCCTGGAAGCCTCGAAGATCATCCGCTCCACGGAGGGAGATCTCCTCCGTTCCCGGCTGCACACCGCCGTCACCGCGCTTCGCGAGGAGCTGATCGGGTACGGGTTGACCTGTATGGGGGAACCGTCGCCGATCGTGCCGCTCCTGATCGGAAACGAGAAGCTGGCCCGGATCGCGAACCGCCTGCTCTTCGACCGTGGGGTGCTCGCGTTCATGGTGGAGTTCCCGGTGACTCCGACGGGCTCGTCCCGGTTCCGGCTTCAGGTGCAGGCGAACCATGAGCCGGATGAGGCCCGTGCCGCAGCGAGGATCATCGCGGACGCGATCACCGATGCCCGCACGTACCTGTCCAGCGCCTTCGGGAGCACAGAGCGGTAGCCATCGCCACGCCTCATCAGGCGATCCCGGCTGGCCGGATCGGCCAGCCGGGCGGCCACGCATGAGTAGTCAGATCGCGGCCAGGGCCTTGGTGATGTTCCGCTCGGCCAAGCCCAGCATCCACTGGCGGTCCGGGAAGTCGGTGCCGGCGATCCGAAGGGGACCCTCGATCAGGGACAGGATCTGGGCATATCGATAGAACTCCAGCCGATCGGGATCGAGCTCGACTGGGCGTAGCGCGGAGTACGCGTCACCGAAGCGCAACTGTAGCCAGGCGTGCTCCCACTCCACGTCGAAGAACGTCAGCCCCTCGATGTCGACCAGGGCGGGTGCACCGGAGGGTGGGACGAGCACGTGGTCCGGTCCGAGTTCGCCGTGTATCAGCCGGTAGTCGCGGCGGGCGGTGACCACGCCGCGCAGGCACCGGAGATGGTCGGTGATTCGGTCGTGGGCATCGGCGAGCCGGGCGTCGCGGGCGGCCGCCGCGTTGAGGTGACCACGCGCCCGGTCCTGGATGATGTCCTCGGTGCTGCGGGTCTGGGGTGCTTCCCCGCGGGCAATGGCGGCGAGCTTGCCGTAGCGGGTGCCGCGGGTGGCGTACATGCGGCGCAGGGCGTCGCCAAGTGCGGACAGCGGCGTCACGGCTGTGGCCGGGTCATGTTCCATGAGGGCTTCGAGCGTCACCGCACCGACATCCTCGACCAGCGCAAGGTCGGCCGGGTGGTAGCGGCCGTCGCGGTCGAGCATCAGCAGCCGTGGCGTCCGTACGCCCACGGCGGTGAGGGCGGCGTAGTTGGTGGCGAATAATTCGGCGCCCGACGCGTCGGTGAAGGGATCGTCGGGGACAGTTGGTGCCGGGCGCCAGTAGTTCTCGGCGGTTGCCCAAAGATAGAGGACCACTGTCGACTGATCGTCCAACCGCAGGCGGTAGACGCCCTTCTTGCTGCCACCGGTCAGCCGGTCCAGGGCAGCAGGTCTGCGGTCTGCGCCGAACTGGTCCACCACCAGGTCGTGCAGGTCGTCAGGCTGGAGGACTACCCGGGTCATGGATCGCCTTTCTCTTGTTGCTCGGCGATGGGCGCAGCGGTTCACCGGGGGTCCGGTACATGATGTTGTCGGTGCCGGCGCCCGCCGGTGACCGTGACCTCCCACAATATCGATCCGGACCCCACAAGGTTCGGGCGGACGCGACACCATGTGCCCGGTCCGGGAACAGGTGGCATTCATCCGCCGCCCTCAGTAGCGATGGGACAAGTTGGTGCGGACGGTTCGGCTCCGATTCGTCCGGACCTACTTGGCATTTCCTGTGACGCGATCCGGGCGGATGACGATGGTGCTTACGGTTGCGTTGCCCCAGACCGTCGTATTGAGGATCACCTGTTGGTCGAGGGACAGCATCGTGAACTCGGGGACGAAGCGCTTGGTGAAGACTGCTCCGAAGTAGCTACGGAGTGCAGTTGAGCCGCTGCCGGCCAAGTCCCACTCCTCGGCCAGCCGAACCCGCACCCAGCAGTACTCGTCGCCGGCAGCGTCGGGGTCGCTGTAGTCGACGCGGAGGAGGAATTCTCGCCGTTCGTCGAAGGGCTCGAACTCGTTGGCCATGCGCCACCAGCCGGCGTTGACCTTCGCCGGCATGTCGGGGTCGTTGATATCGGCGATCTCGCCCGGCGCGGAGTCGAAGCGTCCATGCTCGACCCGGCAGGATGCGGGTCCTTGATCGGGCGCCGGTAGCGGAGGGCGGACTTCTGCGGGGATCCGCTCGACGAACTCCAGGCCGGCGAGGGTCAGGTCCGCCGCGATGGCGGCATCAGTCTGAGACACGCGGGGACGATAGCCGATCAACATCGTCAGGCGGGTCTACCTTGCGGCGCTGACGGCGGAGGCTGACGTGCAGCTGTCGCAGGTGCACAGAAACGCGGATCTGTATCGCCGGTTCCTGGCGTGGGTGTAGCCGTGCGGAGGTCAGGCCCGGCGAACTCGGCGGCGAGTTCGGAAGGAGGCTCAGGGCCTTCCCGGGGCGGCCTTTGGTCGATCACGAACATGGCTGGGTGCCTCGGCGCGTGGGTGTGGGTGGGTGGGTCAGCGCGTCTCTTCCGATGGAGGGGCCTCGATCCTGGTGTGCAGGATCTCGCGTGCCTGCTCGGCGGCGCGGGCGATGCTCTCCGAGACGAAGTCGACGAAGCGGGCGATGTTTTCCAGCCGGGCGGCGGCCGGGCTGCCCGGGCCCAGGACGCTCACCCCCTGCCGGGCGATCTCGCCCAGGTGGGCGGTCGCCTTCGCACTGGCCATCGTGGACTGGTACATCACGTCGTTGTCGACCACGTAGCGTTCCCGCCGCCGCTCGTCGCGCTCCCGCCGGACCAGCCCCTGGCTTTCCAGGAACGCGATCGCCTTGGAGACCGAAGCCGGGCTGACCTGCAGCCGCCCGGCGATCTGCGCGGCGGTGAGGCTCCCGGCGTCGGTGGTGTAGAGGCAGGCCAACGTCCGCGCGGTCATCTTCGGCAGTCCGGACGCCATGAACACGCCGGCGAAGGTCTCCTCGTACTCCCGTACCGCCTCGGGGTCGCGTCCGCGTACTGCCGGCGGGTTACTCGTACGAACCGGCACGGTGGTCCGGCGCCGGCGCGCGCGACGCTCGGTGGCGTGGTGGGCGAGGTCGCCTCGGTAGGCCGTCGCGCCGCCGTTGCGCATGACCTCCCGGGTGATGGTCGAGGTCGGCCGGTCAAGACGCCGGGCGATCTCCGCGTAGGTGAGGCCGTCGGCCAGGCCGGCGGCGATCTGCTGGCGGTCCTGCTGCGTCAGCCTGCCCCCCGGCATCGTGGCCCCCTTCGTCGTCGATGCCGCCACGATAGCGTTCACTCCTCATTCATTGCAATACTGGCCCGCTCGAATGTTGCGTTGTCTCCAGGCTCATTGCAATTTCTAAACGGTCCTGACCTGCTATTACTGGCCCTTCATGCAACGTTTCTGTTGCTGTACCTGTGAAGGCAACGTAGCGTTTCTGGTGTCAGAAACAAACAGTAAGGAGCTGGTCATGCGGAAGTTCGACACCCCCACCCCCGTCTCGGCGACGTTCGAGATCCCCGCCGGGCGTATTCAGATCATCGCCGCCGACCGGGCCGACACCATGGTCGAGGTCCGGCCCACGGACGCCGCAAAGAACCGCGACGTGGCGGCGGCCGAGCGGGTCCAGGTCAACTACGCCGACGGCGTGCTGCGCATCGAGGCCGCGAAGCCCAGCAACCCGCTCCGCGGTTCGTCCGGCTCCGTGGAGGTGACCGTCCAGCTGCCGGCCGGATCGAACATCGAGGGCAAGACGGCCAGCGCCGATATCCGGGGCGTCGGGCGCCTTGGCGACGTCGCCTTCGAGGGTGCGGCCGGCTCGATCAAGGTCGACGAGACCGCGACCGCCCGGCTGACCCTCGCCAGCGGTGACATCACGGTCGGGCGACTGAACGGCTCGGCACAGATCAGCACCCACAAGGGCGACCTTCGGATCGCCGAGGCCACCGACGGCACCGTCACGCTGCGCACCGACCAGGGCGACATCACCGTCGCGGCCGCCCGCGACTCGTCCGCCGTCCTGGACGCCGGCACCAGCTTGGGCCGGGTCCACAACGCGCTGCGCAACACCGACGGCGCCGCCGCCAGCCTCAAGATCCACGCCACCACCGCCCACGGCGACATCACCGCCACCAGCCGCTGAGGAGCATCCACCATGGCTAATCCGACTACCACCGGGCCGTACCGGCCAGACCTGCACAAGGCCATCGAGGCATTCGTCGACGCGGGCTTCGCCGGGTTGCAGCTGCGCCTGCACGACGATCACGGCGAATGGGTGGGCAGCGCCGGCGTCCGGCAACTCGGCGACGCCGAACGCCCACCCACGAACGGCCGATTCTGGGCCGGCAGCGTGGCCAAGACCTTCACCGCCACCGCCATCCTGCAACTGGTCGGCGAAGGAGAGGTCGGGCTGGACGCCCCAGCGGCCGACCACCTCACCGAGCTTGGGCTGTCCCCCCGGATCACCCCACGGATGCTGCTGCAGCACACCAGCGGCCTGTTCAACTACACCGGCGAGTACCTGCCCGACGGCACCGTCGTACCGGGCATCCCCGCCACCGGCAAAGAGTGGGTGGACAGCCGGTTGACCACCTACCACCCCCAGGAGCTGGTACGGCTGGCACTGTCCAAGCCAGCCCGCTTCGAACCCGGCACCGACTGGAGCTACTCCAACACCAACTACACCCTCGCCGCACTGCTCATTGAGGCGGTCACCGGCCGGTCATACGGCCAATGGATGCAACAACGGATCCTCGACCCGCTCGGCCTGCACGACACCGTGCTGGCCGGCAACATCACCGACCTTCCCGAGCCGTACGCCCACGGCTACTACCGCTACCAGGACGCCGATACCTGGACGGTGGCCGACGTCTCCCGGCAGAACCTGTCCATGCTGCTCGGTGCCGGCGGGGCCATCTCCACCACGCGGGATCTGAACGTCTTCTTCGCCGCCCTCAACGCCAGCGCGCTGCTACCCGCCCCGCTACTGGCCGAGATGCGAAAGCCAGCCGGTCCGATCAACTACGGCCTCGGCGTGTTCGTGCAGGACCTGGGTCCGGCGGGCATCGTCTACCACCACAACGGCGGCGCACCGGGCGGCTACGGCGCACTCATGTACAGCACCCCCGACGGCCGCCGGACCATGACCGCCGGGCTGACCACCGGAGACACCTCGACCAACCCAGCCGAAACCCTTCCCCCGGCACTGGACACCCTGGTCAAGACAGTCTTCATCGAACCAACCTGAAGCCCCTCAGGCGACGCACTCCGGCAACACGCCGGAGTGCGCCGTCCTTCCGCATCTGCCCAGGGCGCGCACGTGCTGCGCTCCTGTCTCCGCAACGGGACCTACTTCGATCTATCCACAAACGAGACGATCTCCGGCAGTGGGGGGTGGTAGCCGTCTGTGGTGTCGACCTCCAGGGATGGAGCGTCCAGGGCGACGCGATTAAATTCGCATGGCGAAGCGGGTGGTCAGTGGGGTCCTGCAGGTCGGTGTGGGCGCGGCGGAGCGGATTCGACTCCCACCGCTGTTGAATCCGAGTCCACGCCGTGCTCGCGTCGACCACGCAGTGCACGACCCGAAGCTCCGCGACCTCCCCCAACGGTTGCAGGCCCGGCCCCCAGAGCCGATCCTGGAACGCGGCCTCCGCCACGGTCGTCACCCCGGCGCGAAGCAGCAACTCCAACACGCCAAAGAACGTCGGTAGGGTCCGCAAAGCCTACTCGTCGTCCGCTCCAGCCGTAAACAGGCCGGAGGCGGACGTCGACGCGTGCACCATTCCTTCCTTGATCTCGTCCCGGCAGATCGCCGGAGCGCCGATCGTCCGGGCAAGTGTGTGCGCGAGGGTGGTCTTTCCTGAGCCGGGAGGTCCGCTCACAACAACCAAAGTGGGGGGCGGGTGAGCGCTGGAGGTTTCGGCGTTTCCGGCGATCTGCCTCAGGTTTGTACCCCTGATTCGGAGCTGAAGATGACCGCAGCCACGCCACACCAGACGACGAACATCAATGCGTAGAGGATGGTGAAGATCCAACCAACCACGGTACCAGCGGTGGCCAGCTCTGCCCCGCGTTCACCCGTCTGGGCGATCTGGTCCTTGGCCTTCTTGCCAAAGTAGATACCCAACGGCGGAAACACCATCGCGCCGAATACCAGCGCGAGAATCGCATAGGTGTTGAATGGCGCGGCGTACGCATGGGGCGGATACGACGGGTAGCCCGGCATCGGGTTCGGTGTAGGCGAGGAGTGCTGAGGGGGCGGTAGGTCTGTCATGTGTTGCCCTCCCGAGGGTGGTGGAGAGTGGGTGCGGGCGGGAACCTGCGACCGGCCAGTCAGGGTACCTTCCCGTGTCACGGGCGCTGACGTGCTTCCAGGGCTGGTCGGTTGCCAGCCCCGCTGCTGGCTGTCTTCGACGACGGACAGGGCAACGTCTACCACGCCGAGCTTCAGGTCGGCGGCCAGGCGCTGATCATGATTAACGGTGTCAATTCGGCGCTGCGAATCGGCGAGCCGTTGACGCTCGGTGCCGCGTCGGCCGGCACCTTTGTCCGTCGGGAGACTGATACGGAGGTCAAAGAGCTGCACCGTAAGGCGGTGGCTGCCGACGCGGAGATCCTGCTCGAGCCGGAGGGCCGGGTCGACACGCAGGTGTTGAGGTTGGCGCATGGCCACCTTTCGGCGTCGGCGTCGAAGATGCCGAACGGGATGACCTCGGCGCCGGCAGGCTCGTCGACGTCCGGTGGGTGGGCAACTCGATGATCTGCGCGTCGCCGGGTAGTCGTCGCCGGGCGGCGCGGGTGCGGGCGGTGATGCGGACGCTCGCCCGGTCCGTTGCCGGTCCGGTAGCGGCACAGGTGAGCAGTTCGTCCAGGACGCGGGCGACCTCGGTCTCGTTGTCGTCGGGAAGGCCGCGGGAAGCTGCCATGCGGCGGGCGTGCCGCCAGGTGAAGTCGGCGAACGGTGCGGAGAGCATCGGCAGGTGTGTCCAGGACGCGGTGACCCATCCGTTCGGTGCACTACCCATCGGCCGCCGCGTTCGATGCTGCCGGATCGCTGGCGCCGCCAGGGTGCCAGTTCGGGGCTGTCGTAGGTGCGGTGCTCGATGCGGATACCGTACTCGTTGATCTGCCGCCACTCGACCGGCAACAGCTCCAGATAGTCTTCGCCGGACAGGGTCAAGGGCAGGCCACGTGCCGCTGCCACCGGCGAGCCCGTCCCACCACGTCATCCGGCAAGCTGTCGAGCAGCCCGAAAGCTCCATCACCGGCGCTGCCGGCCCGCTAGCTCGAAGTCCGGCGCCGCGAGCAGGAACGACAGGAGCACGACTTGCGCCGCTCCCGACGTGGAGTGCAGGCGCACTGAGGTGCCTGCCAACGCGACCGCCTGATGCTCGTCGCCGTCGAAGCGCACCCATTCACCGACGCGGCACCAGCATTCGTCCGGCTGCCATCACAGCGTTCCTACGATGGTCACCGGCGTAGCATCGTGCAACACGATGCCCAGGCCGGCGGTAAGGTCACCACACCACAGCAGGTGAAACAGCACCGGCAGCACTGCGATCGGATCGCCGGCCTCTTCCGCCCCGGCCATCAGCGGCGCGGTATCGATGAATATCTCGCGCAGCGCCGCCGCAGCGCCGGGCACGCGGTAACGCGGATGCCGGTAACCGGCAAGCCAGCGCACGTTGGTTCTCAGCACCGGGTCAGGCACTCCAACGGGGCGATAGTCCCATCCGACCAGCTCACACGCCCGCCGCGTCGCATCGAACGCCACGGCGTCGCGTGGCTTGATCCGCTCTGCCGGACGGCAGTCCACCACCACCGCACGGCCATCGACGAGTCGAGCGAAGTAGTCCGGCGCGTGCGAGCGACGACGGCCGCCTTCGTCCCAGAACAGCCAGAACGGCTGCGAAGCGATGCCGACCACCGAAGGATCGAAGTCCAGTAACATCAGGTGGTCTCGCTCCAGCCAGGACTCATAGCCGACATGCCCGCCGGTCGTCGACGACCACAAGCCCGGAAAGGGCCGCTGCTGCTTACGCGACGAGAAGATTCGTACCGGCTTGCCGAACTCGAACCGCACCTCAGCCGAGTTGATCAAGACGGCGCGATCCTCGGCCCCGTCGATACCGACGTAACCGATCTCAAACTCAACCGTCAGCGGACCACCAGAGCCAGGCACCGCGCGCGGACGGGCCGAGCTGGATTCGTCCGGACCCTACTTGGCACTTTCCGTGATGCTGTCAGGGGGTGGCGATCGTGCTCGCCACCCCCTGCCGTGCGTCGAACCATGCTGCGGTGGATTCAGCGTCAGTCTCGTCGGAGCGATCCCACTCGAGACCATGCCTGTTGGATCGTGGCGTAGTCGATCAAGACGATTCCTTCCTGACGGGCGATCTCGTGAGCCTGCGGTGAGGTCAGGAAGTCGTAGTCGGTTTGGCGCACGAGATGGCCAGCATCATCGATGGCTTGTGACTCGTCGTTGCTGCGTCCCGGATGCACTGCCCACTCGCTCAGACCGGCGGGAAGATCATGTAGGAGTTCGGCGTAACGAGCTGCTTTGCCGTCGACGTCGAGACTGAAGCTGTCCAGGAACTGGTGGTCGATGGCTGGAAGGCCCTGAGAACGAAGACGGTGGCGACTCGGCTCCAGCCAGGCGCGCACCGCTAGGCCGTACTCGGCTGCCAACGTGACGGTGAGTTCGAAGATGTCCTCGCGGCCACCATCAGCGAGGCAGTGCCAGTCCAGGTGGGTGGGTGTGAGCCCATCGTTGATCACAGCGTCGATCTGGGCCCGAAACTCACGTTCCACGTCCTCGATGCGGGACTGGGCCAACAACTGCGGGATGCGTGCCGGTGTGAACAGCGCACCGGTCTCGTCGAGAAGCGAGGGGACCTCCGCCTTCGTGCTGATAGGGCCCCAACGGTAGTGGGTTGTGTCGCAGACCAGGGTGAGATGGATGCCGAAGGAGACGTCCGGATGCTCGTGGAGAAGGTGCATGGCGTGCAGCGCCCAGGGGCATGGCACCATCAGGCTGCACGATTGGGCGATCCCTCGTTGGATGGAGTCGATGATCGCGACGTTGATTGCGTGATACATCCCGAAGTCGTCGTTGTTGACAATGAGCAGCCGGGCATCCGCGGGGAAACCCAGTATCTCGTTCGATTGCCCGACGTTCGCCGCTATGGCTGTCGTGATCGCGTTCTCGTCCACACTTCAGTGTCCGGCGCGCGTCCAGCGTATTTCGTTCGACGAGGGCGGGACTGCGGAGGACGACGCCTGACCGTCATAAGCTCGGTATGCCGAGCAGGTTGATCAGATCTGGTTCTGGAGCCTCGGTAAGCAGTGCCGGGATGTCGGGTGTTCGGATCTCGCGGACGTTGAGTGGCGGAAGGTTCCATGCGGCGACGAGCGGGTTGTTCTTGGCGAACTCGCGGACGGCTTTGCGGAGGTGGGTGGCTTCGCGATCTTTGAGGCCGGGTCGTGGGGTGCCGTCGATGGTTTGCGCGCGGGTGTCGGGGAAGGTTTGTCGGGCTCGTAGTAGGGGCCGTAGCCCATGCCGGCCAGCCAGAACGTGGTCAGGTGGCCGTTGTTGGCGAGGATCGCGTCGAGCGGATACCCGACCGCATGCGCGATCTTCGACGCGATGGCGTCGCGTTCGCCGGTGTGACGGCGGGTGTCCGGCGAGGCTGGGGCGGCGAACTGTTCGATGGCGGCGCGGGCGGTTGGCCGCCAGGCGGGGGCGCAGAACACTTCGGCGAGCCGGATGATCTCGGGGTAGAACGCGGCGATGTAGCGGGGGCCGGTAAGGGCGTGGGCGGTCGGGATGAGGACCTTGATGCGCTGGTCGTGGATGGTGTGCTGCGGTGAGGGGCCGTAGAAGCGCAGGTCGACGCAGACGTTCTGGGAGGCGGCGATGGCGTGTAGGGCGAGCTTCCAGCCGTGCCGATGGACCAGCCGTTTGTGTCGTTGCTGGGCGTCACTGAGTTCGGGCAGCAGCCTGCCGACGGGGGTGGGTTGGTGGTCGATACCGAACTCGGTGGAGCCGATCCAGTAGCCGTGGCGGGTGCAGAGCATCTCGTGGTGGGCGAACAGGCGGCGGACGATGCCCGACGCAACAGCCGATCCATCTCCGCCGCCACCGCGGCAATCCGCTGCACCGCCGTCGCCCAGTCGACCGCCGCACCGACCCGGACCTGATTCATCGCAGTCCGCGCCACGAACAGCCCACGCTGGACCGCCGCCAGCTCAGCCGTGGTAACGGTGCTACCGGTGGCGCCGCCGTCATCGCCGGGCCGGGCCGCAGCCAGCGCAATCTCGGCGACGTAACCCGTCGGCGTCAACCCCACCGCCGCAGCAGCCCGCCACACCCCGGCGTACTCCTCCTCGCCCAGCCGCAGTGAGATCCGACGAACTCGACCTGAAGCCCGCGACCGGTTCCGACCCGCCCGGACAGCCCCACGATCCATCGATGCCATCGCAGCACCGTAGCCAGCCCCGACCCAAAGCGACGGACACCATGTGCCACCTAGCCCGGATTCATGCCACCGCCCGTGCCACCTAGCCCGGACCGTGCCAACTTCGTCCGGACGGGACACCAGGTGTCCGGTCCACGTAAACCTGGCCAGCCGCCGAGGTGGTGGCCAGCGCCAGGACAGGTTGGCGTGGACAGGCGGACTGTGATCGTCCGGTGCTAGCTGGCCGATTATTGGAGCCCGCGGTGCCGATCCAGCTGGATCTTGTGACTCGTTGTCTGCGGGTGGTGAGTACCCTGCCGGGCATGACCACGGATGACGACATGGCGGAGCGGGTTCCGCAGTCGCGGTTCCCACCGGGGCGGGTGACCGGTCGGGGGCGCGGCTGGTACCGAGGTGACTGCCATGTGCATTCGGCGCGCTCGAATGGTGGAGAGCTGACGCCGGAGCAGCTCGCGGCCGGTGCCCGTAAGGTCAGACTGGACTTCATCGCCATCACCGAGCACAACACGTCCGACACGCATGGCGTCTGGGGTCCACTCGCCGGTGACGATCTGCTGGTGATGCTCGGCCAGGAGGTCACCACCTGGACCGGGCACTGGCTGGCGCTTGGCATCGACCCGGGACAGGTGGTCGTCTGGCGGTACGGCATTGGCGACGATGCGATCGACCGACATGTGGACCAGGTGCATCAAGCCGGTGGGCTGTGCGTAGCGGCCCACCCGCACGCGCCGTATCCCTCTGGCGTTTTCATGTACCCGTTCCACGGGTTTGACGTGGTAGAGGTGTGGAACGGGCTGTGGAGTTCGGACCTGCCCTGGAACGCTAACAATGAGGCGGCACTGGCCGAATGGGGTCGCAGCCTGGCTGACGACATCCAAGGTGGGCGATGGCGGCCAGCGTTGGGCAACAGCGACGCGCATCTGGAGGGCCAGATCGGTGTACCGCACACAGTCGTGTTGGCCGAGGAGCTGAGCACTGAGGCGGTCCTCGCCGGCATCCGGGCCGGCCGGAGCTGGATCGCCGAATCAGCCGCCATTGAGCTGTCGCTCACCGCCGCTGCTGGTGATCGTAGCGCCGGGATCGGTCAGCGGCTGAAGACCTGCGACGAGCCGGTCGTAGTACGGGTGGACGTAAGCGGCGTGCCATCCGGCATCGTCAGCTTCCACACCGATCGAGGCACGGTGCACCGCGAATCCTTGCCGAGCGACGGATCCGGTGCCGTGGAATGGCGCACCAGCGAGGCAGAATCGGCGTTCGTCCGCGTCGAGCTACGCCACCTCGGAGGGCACATGGCGGCGCTCACCAACCCCGTCATTTTGGCCGGTCTCTGAGGCGCTGCGTTTTCCGACAGTCCAATGAGGTCGCTTGGACGGTAGTCGTCCGGACCTACCAGAACGGCTGTGACGCGATCCCGGCCACCGTCGGATCGACGTCCAGCAGCATCAGGTGGTCCCGTTCAAGCCAGGACTCGTACCCGACTGGCCGACCGGTCGCCGACGACCACAAGCCCGGAAAGTGCCGCTGCCGCTTGTGCGACGAGAATGTTCGTACCGGCTTGACCTGCTCGAACCTCACTCCAGCAGAGTTGATCAAGGAAGCGCGGGCCCCCGCTCCCTCGGCGCCGACGAAGCCGACCTCAAACTCAGCCGTCAGCGGACCACCCAGGCCCTGCACCGCGCGCAGCACCCCAGCGCCGTACCGGCTGGCCACCTTCAGCCGGCCGTGGCCACGTCGTTGGCCATCCTCAAGCGGACTGGCCAACTTCGAGCGGACCGGACACCATGCGTGGGTGATTTGTCCTAGGCGAGATCAGCTCCGTCGATTAGAATGTATGTACTAATCTCGCTGTTGAGCTGGGAGGATGCCCGTGACTGCGCCCACCCCCGTCGCTCCCCTCGCCCCCTACACCACGCTCCTTGGCTTCACCCGTTACGTCGACCGCACCGGCCCGGCCAAGGCCACCTTCGTCGGCGGCCTGCGCCGGCAGCGGGCCAGCCGCTCCGGCTTCAATCCACATGGCCAGTTCGTCAAGGCCCTCAAGGCCGACATCGCCTTTCACACCAGCGGCACCCACCTCGATCGGGTGGTCGCCGCCGTCAAGCCCCGGTGGCGTCCGCTCTACCAGGCGCTGGTGCCGGGGGCGATGGCCTGGCTGCTTTCCCTCGGCGCGCCTCGGTCGGTGGACCTGGCCCAGACCCGCGACGCGCTCGCCCTGCTGGGCGACCTACCCGTAAAGATCAACCCACACTTCGGAATCCGGTACGCCGACGGGCGGGCCGAGGCCGTCCGCCTGCACTTCGACGAGGCTCCGCCGACCGACGAGGCAGCGCTGGCCATGCTGCACCTGATGGGCCGGCAGATGGAGGCGATCCTGCCGCACGCCGAACCCGTCCTGGTCGACGTCCGGCGTGGGCGGGCGCACCGCACGCCGGCGACCGCGAAACCCGCGGAGATCGAGCGC
Source organism: Salinispora goodfellowii (assembly GCF_059570675.1). Taxonomy (NCBI): domain Bacteria; kingdom Bacillati; phylum Actinomycetota; class Actinomycetes; order Micromonosporales; family Micromonosporaceae; genus Salinispora; species Salinispora goodfellowii. The sequence goes on from NZ_JCANTD010000001.1 coordinate 213,218, forward strand.
TGGTTGGCCGGCGAGGCCGTCGCCTTCCAGGCGCTGTGGAGCACTGCGGCCTGACCGCGCGGGGTGGGTGGAGGGTCAGTAGCCCGTCGCGTCGTCGATGCTGGATTGCGCGGTCGGCACCAGGAAGCTCCGCTCGAAGGTGAGGACCACCTCGCCGGTGGCTTTGCGGCCGATGGTGCGGCAGCTCACGATGCCCTCGCCCGGCCGGCTGGCGGAGAGCCGTTTCGCGGTCACCTCGCTCTCCGCGTACAGCGTGTCACCCACGAAGACCGGCTGGGGAAGGTGGATCCGCTCCCAGCCGAGGTTCGCGATGGCCCGGCCGCTGGTGCTGCGGGCGGTCATCCCGCCGACGATACTCAGGGTCACCAGACTGGAGACCAGGGGCTGGCCCCACCGGCCCGCCTCGGCGTACGCGCCGTCGATGTGCAGCGGTGACGCGTTCATGCTCAACATGCTCATCAACACGTTGTCCATCTCGGTCACGGTGCGGCCGGGCCGATGCTCGATCACCGTGCCGACGGTGATCTCGTCGTAGTAGAAGCCGACCTGTTCGCGGTACCGGTTCTCGCCTACCTTCCGGAAGCCGACCGGACCGGATCCGGTCGGCTTCCCGGCCTGCTCAGGCCGCATCGGTGAGCTCCCGTACGTGGTCGGCGAAGGTGGCCAGGACCGACCGGTCAAGGTCGGCGCGGATCATGATCCGCAACCCGGCCTGGCCCTGCGGCACGATCGGGAAGAACACCGCTGAGCTGTAGAAGCCACGCCGGTACAACTCCGCGGAGAGTCGGACCGCCCGGTCGGCGTCGCCCACGGTGATTCGACGTACCGGCAGTCCGTTGCCGGCGAAGGAGGTGGGTAGCAGCTCGTCGAAGTACGCCACGTTCTCGTCCAGTCGGCGCTGCAACTGGCCCAGCTCGGGTGAACGGTGAATGGCGGCGCTCGCCAACGAGGCCCCGACCAGTGGCAGGGCCATGTTCTGCGACCATCCCACCGGCCCGGCGTGCCGGGCCAGGAAGCGGGACATCGCCGGGTCGCCGAGCATGGCCACACCACCACCGGTGCCGAAACCCTTGCCCAGGCTGGTGACGATGACGGTGAGCGGATTCATGACCAGTCGGGATCGAACGAAGCCCTCACCCCGCTCACCGACCAGCGACAACGAGTGCGAGTCGTCGATGAAGAGGAACAGACCGTATCGGTCCTGGAGTTCCAACAGACCGTCTAGGGCAGCAGCGCCGCCCATCGAGTACGCGCCGTCGGCGACGTAGGCCACGCTGGGGTACTGCCGGCAGACGTCCTCCAGGTAGTTCAGGTCGTTGTGGTCGCAGGTGAGGACCAGACTTTCCTCCGCGCAAATGGGCTTCACGTACGACATGCAGAAGTGGCAGTGCCGGTCGAAGACCATCACCCTGGGGCCACCCGGAGCGAGGTGCCCGGAGGCCACCAGGGGCAAGATGCCGGCGCTGAGCGCGCTACAGGTGGTACCGGGGAGGATCTGGGCGCCGAAGAGTTCTCCCAGTTCCTCCTCCAACCGGGCCAGCAGTTGGTGCCGGATGCGGGTGGTGGAGGTGACCAGCCAGGTGGTGCCGGCCTCGCGTAGCGCCGACACCGCCCCCTCAATCACTGCCGGATGGTGGTTGAGACCGAGGTAGGCGCAGGAGCACATGTTGACGAACTCGTGGCCGGTCACCCGGTCGACGAGCCGGTTGTTGGAATCGCCCGAGGGCGTGTCGACACTGATCCCGGTCAGGCCATGGTCGGCCGCTGCCTGCCAGACCGGGTCGGCGGTCCGGATCATCTTCTCCGCGTGGCGGTACCGGTGCGGACCGACGAAGCTCTGGTGTTCCGCTGTGCTCGTCATTTCCTCTCCCTGCCAGTGAGACTGATCGCTGTTGTCCCCGCCATGGGTCAGCCGGATGAGTCGAACTCGTCGAGTAGCCGCTGGGACGCCTCGAAGAAGGGCCGGCCGACCATCACCCCGTCAACGGTGGTGATGCCCTGGCCGCTGCGCTGGCCGGCGGCCACCACTCGCCGGGCCGCCTCCAGGGATGCCGCGTCGGGTGAAAAGACCTGATTGATGACCGCCACCTGGCGTGGATGCAGGGCGATCTTGCCGCTGAACCCGAGGTCCCGTGCCAGAATCGCCTCCCGCCGTAGCGCGGTCAGGTCCTGCACGTGGAAGGTCGGCGAGTCGATCGCCTCCACCTCAGCCGCCCTGGCGGCGTTCACCACCCGAGTCCGGGCCTGTGCCAGCGGCTCCCAGCGCAGTTGGGCACCGATAGCGGACGCGTAGTCCGCCGACCCGAAAATCAGCGCACGCAGGTGGGGCGACGTCGCCGCGATCGCCGCGGCGGCCTCCACCCCTCGTGGTGTCTCAATCACCGCGCACAGCTCGAGGTCCGGACGGACCGGCCGGAGTAGTCGCGCGACTATCTCAATGTCGCGTGGCGATTCGACCTTGGGCACCAGCACGATGGAGGGCCGGATCGGATACTCGCGCAAAGCGAGCAGATCCCGCATGCCTTCCGGTTCGGTAAGCGTGTTCACCCGAACGGCGCAACGGCGACCGGACGCGCTCTCCCCACTGAAGAACGCGCCCCCCCGGTCCCGGGCCTCGGCCTTGTCCTGCGGCGGCACCGAGTCTTCCAGGTCGACCAGGCAAATGTCGGCTCCCGAACGGTGGCAGGTTACGTACCTGCCGACCGCGGTCGCCGGCGTACACAACATGGAACGGCAGTACCGGGCGTACATCACACCTCCCGGCGTACATCGATGAGAACCTTGCCCGAAGTGGCACGGGTGGCGACCGCCGTGTGGGCGGCGCCGACCTCGTGCAGCGCGACGGTCCGGTCGACGTGGACCGTAAGCTGGCCTTGGGCCGCCAGCTCGAAGAGCCGGCCGGCGATTCCGCACAGCAGCTCACGGTCGTCCACCACGTGCCGCATCCAGAAGCCGGCACAGCCGATGGAACGCTCGGCCAGTTGCGCGGTGGTCACCGCGACGACACCAGCGGGGTCCTCCGGACCGACGGGCACGTCACCAGCTCCGCCGGTTCCGGGATCGCGCGAGTTGCCGGGCCGCCAGCCGAGGCAGACCAACCGTCCAAACGGCGCCAGGCCGACCAGGGCGGCCCGCGCCACCGCGCCACCCACCGAGTCGACGAACAGGTCCACGCCAGCTCCGCCGGCCGCCTCCCGCACCCGGTCGGCCAGCTCTGGATCTGCCGGGTCCAGCACCACATCAGCGCCGAGCCCGGTGACGAACTGTCGCTTCGCCGAGGTCGACGCCAGGCCGATCACCGGCGAGGCGCCAAGCGCCACCGCGAGCTGCACCGCGAGGTGTCCAACCCCGCCGGCCGCGGCGGCGACCGCGACACTCTCCCCGGCCCGCAGCCGACCGGCCAACGACAACGCCCCGTACGCGGTGCTGCCCTGCTCGAACAGACCGAGCGCCTGCGGGTCATCGATAGCCGCCGGAATCTCCACGGTGTGCGCCTCCGGGGCAGCCACCACTTCGGCGTACCCACCGCCCTGGCGTAGTAGCGCGACCACCCGCCGTCCGTCGGCCCGTCGACGCCCGACCGCCTCCACGCCGAGCACCGCCGGCAGCGGCAGCTCGGGGTGAGCACCGGCGCAGCGCTCCAGGTCATCGAAGTTGACCCCGGTCAACGTCACGTCGATCAGACTTTCCCCCACCCTCGGCGACGGCTCGGGTATCCGCTCGACGCGTAGTGCTTTCGGACCACCTGGTCGGCGCAGAACCACCGCACGCATGGACCGGGTCATCGCGGCCACCAACAGCCGCTGCGGCGCGAACCGACGAGTACCGGTCCCCAGCCACCGCTCCGGGTGCGTCCCGACGACGCGGAGCAGGTCATGCCGCCTGGTCCACGAAGAGTTCCCCCCGCCGGCGGTGCAGCTCCTCCGCTGCCTGAAGGTCATCCGCGATGGCGCAACAGGCGACGGTACCGTCCGCGTCAACGTCGTCGGAGGTGATCACGACCCCGGTACGGCTGGTGGGGTCGTACGCCAAGCCGGCCGTCGCGAGCCGCTCGACGGCCGCCGTGAACGACGGCACGGCCCAACCGAAGCGTTCCAGGAAGACCCGCTTGTCTCGGTACTCGGGATCGACCACCCGACCGTAGAGGGCCAGGTGGAGGTGGGTGGAGCCAGTGAGGCGACAGTTGGTCTCGGTGAAGAGCACCTGCTTGTCCGGAGTAGCGATAGCGTCGGCACAGACCACGCCCCGGTAGCCGAGTACCCGGAGGGACTCGACCAGCCGGTGGGCGCCGTCCAGCAACTCTGCCCTGGTCTCCGCGTCCATTGTCTGCGCCGGCAGCACCTGGCCGATCGCCCTTGGCGCCATCAGCAGATCTCCCACCCCGATCAGCTGCGCCGCCTCGTCGGTGAGGAGGTACTCCGCGTAGCTGGTGGTGGACCTGGGGAAGAACCGCTCCACCACCAGCTGGTGTGCGTGGCCGGCGGTGAGCCATTCCCACCGCCGCTGTACGTATGCCAGCAGCGCGGGACGGTCCGGCAACACCACCGCCCGGTTCGCGCCGGTCGGCGCGACGCCATCGGTACGGCTGAGGACCTCGTTGCCGAGACCGCCTCCGTTGAACTCCATCTTCACGATCGCGTTGTGTCCCTGGTCGAAGAGGTCAGCAATCGCCTCCAGTGCCTGCTCCGGCCGGGCGACCACGGTGCCCGGCGCGATCGGCACCCCGGCTCCGGCGGCCAGGGCCCGGAACCCGGCCTTGCTGTTTACCAGCGCATCACCGGCCTGGTTGCTGAACGGATAGCCGGGGAGAGCCGCCTCGGCGCCGAGTGTCCGGGCGATCCTGGTGACAGAGAGGTCCTTGTAGACGGCCAAGATCTTGGTCGGAGGTCGGTTGCCGAGCGCACCGCGTAGCTCGTCCAAGAAGCTCGGATCGGTGAGCCGATCTGGGGTGAGGATGTCCGAGCCGAGCCTGCCCGGTGGCGGGATCACAGTGGTCAGGGTCGAGGCGCGGGTTCCGGTCAGGTCAGTGATGTAGCTCAGGTAGTCCGCCGGCGGAGCGAACGGCAACACCAGCACGTCGCCATCCCGGGCGAACCAGAGCAGACGCTGCGCGGCACAGCCACCGCCGCGCAGTTGGTCGGAGGTCAGTGCCGCCAGGTCGCCGACCATCTCCCAGGTTCGACTATTACCGATAATCAAGGTTCTCATTACCGCCCCATCAGGTCGGCGGGATTCTCGGACACGGCCCCGCCCAGCCGGATCAACCGGCTGTTGAGCTGCGAAAGGAGACAGACCGGGGCATCGTTACGAACCGTGCGTCAAGGTATGAAGGGATCTCCGATTTGCTGATCGACACGCTATCAATTGACACCATCGATAGCAAGGAGTGATCTTGCTAGCACCCAGCGTAGCGGCGATCAGCCTCCCGGGGTTACGCCGCGAGAGATCATCAGCGACGCCACCCCCACCCGCACCCGGGTCACGCCATTCATCCACATGAGATTCGAGCAGCCTGCCGACGATGCGATCACGGCTGGTCACAGCCGGCCCATCCGAACCAGCCGGTCCACCCCACCGTGCCGCCGGGCCGAGATCATCATTGCCGAAAGTATCGATCACTGGTTGTATGAGTGACGGACATAGATCCAAGCTGCCGCTGCAGGTAACAACAACGTCACGCTCCTCGCCACTGCGGGGTGAGCGCTCCGCACGTACGTGTCCTGGGGGCCACATGAGGCTGCACAGTTTCGATGAATGGTCGCCGTTACGCGAAATCGTCGTGGGTTCAGCCTCGGGCTACCGACAACAGGCCCGCGACCTCTCCTTCGATCTCTTCTTCTACGACAACCTCATCCACGACAACCCAAAGACTCACCCCATCTACTATCCACGGTTCATGACCCACGGCCAGCCAACGCCGGGATCATTGACCTCGAAAACCCTGGATATCAAGCAGCGCTACGTGGACGAGTTACACGAGGACGTGGAAGGAATAGCCAGGACGCTCGAGTCCCTGGGCGTACGTGTCCACCGGCCGATGAACCTTTGCGAGGGCGCGGCACACTTCGCCACCCCCGCGTGGTCCGCCACCGCGCTGCCGCCCCTGAACCTCCGGGACAACACGTTGATCCTGGGTGACGAGATCATCGAAACACCACCGATGATGCGCTCGCGCTACTTCGAGACACAATTCCTGAAGCCCGTCTTCATGGAGTATTTCAAACACGGCGCCCGGTGGACGGTTATGCCCCGGCCGTGGATGACCGACCGCTCCTTCGACCTCGCCCACGCCGAGCAGATCGTCACGATGGAGACGGTGCCCACCATCAACGACTCCCCCTATGACGTGGGCATCGAGATGCTCCTTGACGCCGCCCAGTGCCTACGATTCGGTCGGGACATCCTGGTCAACATCGCGACGGCGAACCACCTTCTCGCGTGTGAGTGGTTGGAGCGCCACCTAGCGGGCCGCTACACCATCCACCGGATCGACCGGCTGGCCGACAGCCACATCGACAGCATGGTGCTCCCCCTGCGACCGGGCACGTTGTTGATCCGCTCCCGACGGTTCCTCGATTACCTGCCCAAAGCCCTCCAGAAGTGGGATGTCATCGAGGCGCCCGAGCCGAAAATACAGAACTTCCCCCAGTACGACGACGATGACGTCATCCTCACCAGCCCGTTCATCGACCTGAACGTGTTGTCCATTGATGAGCGCACCATCATGGTCAACGATTCCTGCCCGGAGCTGAGCCGTGCACTGGAACAGCACGGCTTCGACGTCGTGCCGGTACGTCATCGCCATCGGCGACTGTTCGGCGGCGGCCTCCACTGCTTCACCCTGGACACCGTGCGCGACGGCACACTCGAGGACTACTTCTCCTGATGGAAATGGTCGCACCAACCAGCCCAGCTGGTGGCGGCACCGATCTTGCCGGCTCTACCTACTGACCCCTGCGGCTGGTCGTCGGGCCGACGGGGGAGGCTCCTAGCCAGTGGTGCCACTGACCTGACCGACCGGCTCGACCGGGTGCAGCAAACCGGGGACGAGCGCGTCCACGGCACGCCCCAGTAGGCGCCGGCCATCCGGGGCCGTCTCCAGGCCGGAGACCAGGGCCACGCAGATCTCGGCGGCCGCGTCCGCGTCCGCCGCGCCCGCTTCGGTAAACAGACCCGCCAACAGCTTCCGCAGCTCCACGGTGAACTCGGTGCAGATCTCACCGAAGAGCCGGGCCTTGCTGTCCATGAGCTCGGCGGTGTGCGGCGAGTCCCCAATCAGGTGCAGGGACAGGTCGAGTTTGGCGGCCAGGACGCCCCGAATGCGCTGGGCACAGGGGGCATCCTGGCGGGCGGCCTGCCGGGCACGAGCCAGCGCCTGGGTGTGCAGGCGCCCGGCGAGTTGCCGAAACGCGTCGTCCTTACCACGAACGTACTGGTAGACGGCGGACCGAGAGACCCCCATCGCGGCGGCGATGTCATCCATCGTCGTCCGCCGTACGCCATACCTGGTCAAGCAGGTGTAGGTGGCGTCGAGGACATCGGAGAGCCGACTACTGTCCATATCAGCTCAGTTTACCCAGCAGCTCCGTGGCGACCTGCGCGGATGACGCCGGGTTCTGCCCGGTGACCAGGTTGCCGTCAACGACCACGTTCGGTGCCCACGGCTCACCTTCCTGGACCTGCACGCCGATGTCGACCAGGCGGTCCTGGAGCAGCCACTTGGCCTTGTCGGCCAAGCCGGCCTGGGCCTCCTCCGCGTTGGTGAAGGCAGCCACCCGGCGTCCGGTGAAGGCGTTGCTGCCGTCGGCGTTCACCGCGGCGAGCATCGCGGCTGGCCCGTGGCAGACGATGCCGACCGGCTTCTTCGCCCGCATGGCGGCCACCAGCAACCGACCGGAGTCCTGGTCGACCGCCAGGTCCTCCATCGGCCCGTGACCACCCGGGTAGAAGACCGCCTGATAGTCGTCGAGGTCGACCTCCGCCAGGGTAAGCGGCTGGCGCAGGCCTTCGATGCCCTCCACGGCCTTGGTCATCCGGGCGGCCCCCTCCGGACCACCGGTGGCCTCCGGCTGCAGGCTGCTCCGGTCCACCTGCGGCACCACTCCCCCCGGGGTGGCGATGCTGACCTCGTGGCCGGCGCTGGTCAACATCTCGTGGGGAACCACGATCTCCTCGGCCCAAACACCGGTGGGATGCATGGTGCCGTCGGCGAGCTCCCAATGGTCGGCGCCGGTAACCACGAACAGGATCTTTGACATTGATCAAACCCTCCGTAGCGGGGCGGGCCAGAGCAGTCCGCCTCGAGAGCCACCATACATACTGACGTTCTGTATGCAAAATGACAGTTCAGTTGGGGTCGTGCCAACTCCACGGCGATACCGGGCACCAGCGGCCCAGCGGAGGTAACTCCGGGCGGACAATCACCCGACTGCCTATCCTTGGCGACGACATGCCGAACGAAGTCGCCTCCACCCCGCCCGACGTCACCCGCGAGCTGCACCGCCGGCTACGCCCGCTGATGCTCCGTGACCAGCACCGTCTCCGACGGCGGCTGGACGGCGCACAACGGATACCCGACCCCCAACGTCGGGAAACAGCCCTGGCCGAAATCACGACGGATGTGATCCGAGCCGAGACCCGGCTGGCGAGCCGGCAAGCCGCCGTACCCAAAATCACCTACCCGGCGATGCTGCCGGTCAGCGAGCGCCGGGACGAGATCGCCGCGGCGATCCGCGACCACCAGGTCGTGATCGTCGCTGGCGAGACCGGCTCCGGCAAGACCACCCAGCTACCCAAGATCTGCCTGGAGCTGGGCCGCGGCGTCCACGGGCTGATCGGGCACACCCAGCCCCGTCGGCTCGCCGCCCGGACGGTCGCCGACCGCATCGCCGAAGAACTCGGCACCGAACTGGGCGAGGTGGTCGGCTACCAGGTGCGCTTCGCCGACCAGGTCAGCGACCGAAGCCTGGTCAAGTTGATGACGGACGGCATCCTGCTCGCCGAGCTACAGCACGACCGGCTGCTTCGCCAGTACGACACGATCATCGTTGACGAGGCGCACGAGCGCAGCCTCAACATCGACTTCATCCTCGGCTACCTACGGCAGCTCCTCCCCCGCCGCCGGGACCTCAAGGTGATCATCACCTCGGCCACCATCGAGACCGACCGGTTCGCACGGCACTTCGCCGACGCCGACGGCAACCCGGCACCGGTCGTCGAGGTGTCGGGGCGGACCTACCCGGTCGAGGTGCGGTACCGGCCGCTGGTCGAGGTGGGCGAGGACGAGGACGACACCGACGAGGATCAGGTTCGCGACCAGGTCCAGGCGATCGGGGACGCGGTGCAGGAACTGGCCGCCGAGGGCCCCGGCGACATCCTGGTCTTCCTCTCCGGCGAGCGGGAGATCCGGGACACCGCCGACGCGCTCGGCAAGCTCGTCGCGCACCGACCAGCGTTACGCAACACCGAGATCCTGCCGCTGTACGCCCGCCTGAGCACCGCCGAGCAGCACCGCGTCTTCGCCCCGCACACCGGCCGGCGGGTGGTGCTGGCCACCAACGTCGCGGAGACATCGCTTACCGTGCCCGGCATCCGATACGTGGTGGACCCCGGCACGGCCCGGATCTCCCGCTACTCGAACCGGCTCAAGGTGCAGCGGCTGCCCATCGAGCCGGTCTCGCAGGCCTCGGCCAACCAGCGCAAGGGCCGGTGCGGGCGCACCTCGGACGGCATCTGCATCCGCCTCTACGACGAGCCGGACTTCCAGTCCCGACCCGAGTTCACCGACCCGGAGATCCTGCGGACCAACCTCGCCTCGGTCATCCTCCAGATGACCGCGATCGGGCTCGGCGACATCGCCGCGTTCCCCTTCATCGACCCACCGGACCGGCGCACCATCACCGACGGCGTCAACCTGCTGCACGAGCTCGGCGCGCTGAACCCGGCCGAGACCGACCCGGCGAAACGGCTCACCCCGCTCGGCCGACGGCTCGCCCAGCTGCCGGTCGACCCCCGGCTGGCCCGGATGGTGCTCGAGGGGGAGCGCAACGGCTGCGCCACCGAGGTGGTCGTGATCGCGGCGGCGCTGTCGATCCAGGACCCCCGCGAACGGCCGGTCGACAAGCAGGCCCAGGCCGACCAGGCGCACGCCCGCTTCGCCGACCCGGAGTCGGACTTCGTGGCGTACCTCAACCTGTGGCGCTACCTGCGCGAGCAGCAGCGGGCCCGGTCGTCCAGTGGATTCCGGCGGATGTGCCGGTCGGAGTACCTGAACTACCTGCGGGTGCGGGAGTGGCAGGACATTGTGAGCCAGCTCCGGCAGGCACTGCGGACTCCGGAGCAGAGCCGGCGACGCGGCGGGCCGGCGGCTGACGGGGGTGGGCCGGCCGCCGACGGCGGGCGACGCGGCGGCGGCGCGGACCTGCCGGAGGAGATCGACACCCCGAAGGTGCACCAGTCGCTGCTCGCGGGCCTCCTCTCCCACGTCGGCCTGAAGGACACCCAGCGGTACGAGTACCTGGGTGCGCGGGGGGCGAAGTTCGCTCTCTTCCCCGGCTCCGCCCTGGCGAAGAAGCCACCGCGCTGGGTGATGGTCGCCGAGCTGGTGGAGACCAGCCGGCTCTGGGGCCGGGTGAACGGTCGGATCGAACCGGAGTGGGTCGAGCCGCTCGCCCAGCACCTGGTGAAACGCAGCTACAGCGAGCCGCACTGGGAGAAGCGGCAGGCGGCGGTCATGGCCGTCGAGAAGGTGACGCTGTACGGCGTTCCGATCGTCACCTCCCGCAAGGTCAATTTCGGCCGGATCGACCCGGTGACCAGCCGCGAGCTGTTCATCCGGCATGCGCTGGTCGAGGGGGACTGGCAGACCCACCACCAGTTCTGGCGGGACAACCAGCGCCTGCTCGACGAGGTGACCGAGCTGGAGAACCGGGTCCGACGGCGGGACATCCTGGTCGACGACGAGACGATCTTCCAGTTCTACGACGAGCGAATCCCGGCCGAGGTGGTCTCCGGTCGGCACTTTGACGCCTGGTGGAAGCGGGAGCGCCGGCAGCGACCGGAGTTGCTGACCTTCACCCGGGAGCTGCTGGTCAATGCCGGCCGCGGTGGCGTGGACGGGGTCGGTTTCCCCGACGAGTGGCGAGCCGACGGGGTGCACCTGCCCCTGACGTACCGCTTCGACCCCGGCGCCTCCGCCGACGGGGTCACGGTGGACATCCCGCTGCCGCTGCTCAACCAGGTGCCGGCGGAGAGCTTCCAGTGGCAGGTGCCGGGGCTCCGCGAGGAGCTGGTCATCGCGCTGATCCGCTCGCTGCCCAAGGCGGTCCGGCGCAACTTCGTCCCGGTGCCCGACTACGCCCGGGCCGTGCTCGCCGAGCTTCCGGCCGGCGAGGACGACCTGCTGGACGCCCTCACCCGGCAGCTGCGCCGGATGACCGGGGTCACCGTCCCCCGGGACGCCTGGGATCCGGCGAAGCTACCGCCGCACCTGCGGGTCACCTTCCGGGTACTCGGCGAGGACGAACGTCCGGTCGCCGAGAGCAAGGACCTGCCGGCGCTGCAACGCCAGCTCACCGCGGAGGTACGTCAGGTGGTGGCCGCCGCCGCGCCGGACGTGGCCCGCACCGGGCTGACCGACTGGGAGATCGGTGCCCTGCCGCGCACGGTCGAGCAGGTCCGGGCCGGGTACGCGGTCACCGCGTACCCGGCGCTGGTGGACGAGGGCGCCACAGTGGGGGTACGGGTCTTCGACTCCCCCGCCGAGCAGGAGGCCGCCCACTGGGCGGGGACCCGACGCCTGCTCCGGCTGGCCGCGCCGTCCCCGGCGAAGTTCCTCCAGGGACGGCTCTCCAATGAGGCGAAGCTGGCGCTCAGCCGCAATCCGCACGGGGGCGTGCCGGCGCTGATCGAGGACGCGGCCGGCGCGGCGCTCGACGAGCTGATCGCCGGCGCGGGCGGCCCCGCCTGGGACGCCGACGGTTTCGCCGCGCTGCGCGGTGCGGTCCGCGCCGGTCTGGTGGAGACCGTCGTCGAGGTGATGGAGCGGGTCCGCGGGGTACTCGCCGCCGGGTACACGATCGAGCAACGCCTCGGCGCGACCCGAAACCTGGCGGTGGTGGCCGCGCTCGCCGATGTCCGCAGCCAGCTCACCGGCCTGATCCACCCGGGCTTCATCACCGAGGCCGGCTACGCACGGCTACCGGATCTGCGGCGCTACCTGACCGCGATCGAACGCCGGTTGGACCGGCTCCCCGGCAACCCGGCCCGGGACAAGCAGCAGCAGGACCGGATCGCCGTCGTGCAGCGGGAGTACGCGGACCTGCTCGCCGCGCTGCCGCCCGCGAGGCAACGGACGGCGGCCGTCCGGCAGATCCGGTGGATGATCGAGGAACTGCGGGTGAACGTCTTCGCCCAGGCGCTGGGGACCCCGTACCCGGTCAGCGAGCAGCGCATCTACAAGGCCATGGACGCCGCGGAGGTGGCCTAGCGGGGTTCGAGGCCGGAGGGCAGGGCGTCGGAGGCGATCGCGTCGTCCACGTAGTCGAGCAGGATGCGACGCAGTTCCCGGCCGGCATGGGTGGGGACGACATCCCGGCGGCGGGCGACCGCGATGGTCCGGCGAACGGCGGGCGCGGCGAGTCGGGTGACGTGGATTCCGGGCCGGCTGGCGACGACGCTGCCGGGCACCAGGGCGACCCCCAGCCCGGCAGCGACGAAGCTGAGCACGGAGTCCATCTCCCCGCCGTCCACCGAGATCCACGGCTCGAAGCCGGCCTCCCGGCACGCCTGCAGGGTGGCGTCCCGCAGGTCGTACCCCTCCCGGAACATCACCAGCGGCTGGCCGCGCAGGTCGGCGACGCGCATCGGGTATGCCGGTGGGGAGTTCGGCAGGGGCCCGTCGCTGGCGACCACCAGGCTCTCGGTGAGGATCGCGTCGGTGCGCAGCCCGGGGTCGGTGCCCTGGGCCGGTGCGATGATCAACGCCAGGTCCAGGTCGCCGCGGAGCAGGTGCCGGACCAGATCCTGGGAGCCGCCCTCCTCGACCCACAGGTCAACGGTCGGGTGCGCGTCGCGGAAGCGGCGCAGCACGGGTGGGGCCAGTGCGGTGGCCAGGCTGGGGGTCGCACCGAGGCGTACCCGGCCCCGCCGCAGGCCGACCAGCTCCTGTACTTCGCGCGTGGCGATCTCCACATCGGTGAGGATTCGTTTGGCGAACGGCAGCAGCACCTCACCCGCGGCGGTGAGCGCGATCTTTCCCCTTACCCGTTCGAAGAGCGGGGTGCCGAGTTCCGTCTCCAGAGCGTGAATTTGCTTACTCAACGAGGGCTGCGTTATACCCACAAGGTCGGCAGCTTGGGTGAAATGTCGCACTTCTGCGACCGCTGCGAAGTACCGAAGCTGATGGAGTTGCATCTTCATAGCCTATGGCTATGAAGACTGCGGAGTCGATGCATTGGACGACTGATCTGACTGCTCTTAGCGTCAGCCATGTGGTAGTCATGTCACGAACTCGGTCGCCCATCCGCTCCACTGTCGGCCTCAAGGCCGTCATGGCGGTGACGGGCCTTGTCTTGGTGCTGTTCCTCGTCGCACACATGCTCGGCAACCTGAAGATCTTCACCGGTGCCGAGGATTTCGACCACTACGCGCACTGGCTGCGTGATCTCGGTACGCCACTGCTCCCCTACGGCTGGTACCTGTGGTTGCAGCGGGGCGCGCTCCTGGTCGCGCTGGCCGGCCACATCTGGGCCGCGACCATGCTGGCGCTGCGGGCCCGCTCCGCCCGCCCGGTCCGCTACGCCCACCGCAAGAAGGTCCAGGGCAGCTACGCCGCCCGCACCATGCGCTGGGGTGGCGTGATCATCGCCCTCTTCGTGATCTACCACATCCTGGACCTCACCACCGGGCACCTGAACCCGGTCGGCGACCCGACCCGGCCGCAGGCCAACGTGGTCGCCGACTTCGCCCCGGAACGCTGGTACGTGACGCTGTTCTACACGCTCGCGGTCGTCGCTCTCGGCTTCCACCTACGGCACGGCGCCTACAGTGCGCTCCGCAGCCTCGGCCAGCAGACGCCGCAGGGCGAACGACGCGCCCGGGGCCTCGCACTGGTCTTCGCCGTCGCGCTCAGCGTCGGCTACCTGGTGGTCCCGTTCGCCGTACTCCTCGGATTGGTGCGTTGATCATGGATCTCTACACCGAAGGTAACCCGGTCACCGACACCCGGGCCCCGGACGGACCGATCGAGGGCCGCTGGGACAGTCGCCGGTTCAACGCCAAGCTGGTCAACCCGGCCAACCGCCGCAAGCTGACGGTGATCGTCGTCGGCACCGGCCTGGCCGGTGGTTCGGCCGCCGCCACCCTCGCCGAGCAGGGCTACCGGGTCCGGTCCTACTGCTACCAGGACAGCCCGCGCCGGGCCCACTCGATCGCCGCGCAGGGCGGCATCAACGCGGCGAAGAACTACCGCAACGACGGCGACTCGGTGCACCGCCTCTTCTACGACACCGTCAAGGGCGGCGACTTCCGCTCCCGCGAGTCGAACGTGCACCGACTGGCCGAGGTCTCGGCCAACATCATTGACCAGTGCGTCGCCCAGGGCGTCCCGTTCGCCCGTGAGTACGGCGGCCTGCTCGACACCCGCTCCTTCGGCGGCGCGCAGGTACAGCGCACCTTCTACGCCCGGGGCCAGACGGGTCAGCAGCTGCTACTCGGGGCGTACCAGGCGCTGGAACGTCAGGTCGGCCTCGACAACGTGGAGATGAACACCCGGCACGAGATGCTGGAGCTGATCGTCGTCGACGGGCGGGCCCGGGGGATCGTCGTCCGGGACCTGGTCACCGGTGAGATCACCACCGAGTTCGCCGACGCGGTCGTGCTCGCCTCCGGCGGCTACGGCAACGTCTTCTACCTCTCCACCAACGCGAAGGGCTGCAACGTCACCGCCACCTGGCGGGCGCACCGTCAGGGCGCGTACTTCGCCAACCCCTGCTACACGCAGATCCACCCGACCTGCATTCCGGTCTCGGGCGACCACCAGTCGAAGCTGACGCTGATGAGTGAGTCGCTACGCAACGACGGCCGGGTCTGGGTGCCCAGGGCCGAGGGCGACGACCGCGATCCCCGCGAGATCCCCGAGGACGAGCGGGACTACTACCTGGAGCGGATCTACCCCTCGTTCGGCAACCTGGTGCCCCGGGACATCGCCTCCCGCGCCGCGAAGAACGTCTGCGACGAGGGGCGCGGCGTCGGCCCGACCCGGCTCGGCGTCTACCTGGACTTCGCCGACGCGATCCAGCGGCTGGGCCGCAAGTCCATCGAGGCCAAGTACGGCAACCTCTTCGAGATGTACGAGCGGATCACCGGCGAGGACCCGTACGAGGTTCCGATGCGGATCTACCCGGCCGTGCACTACACGATGGGTGGGCTCTGGGTCGACTACGACCTCCAGGCGACCATCCCCGGCCTCTTCGTGATCGGCGAGGCGAACTTCTCCGACCACGGTGCGAACCGACTGGGCGCCTCCGCGCTCATGCAGGGGCTCGCCGACGGCTACTTCGTGCTGCCGAACACCATCGCCAACTACCTCGCGGCCGGCCCGTTCGAGAAGGTCGAACCGAGCCACCCGGCGGCGGTCGAGGCCCGGCGCACCGTCGAGGATCGGATCCACCGGCTCCTCTCCGTGGACGGCGACCGGACCGTGGACTCGTTCCACCGGGAGCTGGGCCAGGTCATGTGGGAGCACTGCGGCATGGAGCGTTCCGCCGCCGGTCTGCGGAAGGCGGTTGACGAGATCCGGGCGCTGCGGGCGGAGTTCTGGCAGCGGGTCCGGATCGTCGGCGACGCCGACGGGCTCAACCAGTCACTGGAGAAGGCCGGCCGGGTGGCCGACTTCTTCGAGCTGGCCGAGCTGATGTGCATCGACGCCCTGCACCGTGAGGAGTCCTGCGGCGGCCACTTCCGGGCCGAGCACCAGAGCCCGGACGGCGAGGCCCAGCGCGACGACCAGCGGTTCGCGTACGTGGCGGCCTGGGAGTACGGCACCGAGCAGCCGGTGCTACACAAGGAAGACCTCAAGTTCGAGTACGTCCACCCCACGCAGCGGAGTTACAAGTGAACCTGACCCTACGCATCTGGCGCCAAACGGGCCCCGAGGACAAGGGTCGGATGGTGACCTACCCGGTCGAGGATATTTCTCCGGACATGTCGTTCCTGGAGATGCTCGACGTACTCAACGAGCGCCTGACCCTCGCCGGTGAGGAGCCGGTGGCGTTCGACCACGACTGCCGTGAGGGCATCTGCGGCATGTGCGGCATGATGATCAACGGCAACGCGCACGGGCCGCAGCGCGGCACCACCGCCTGCCAGCTGCACATGCGGCAGTTCACCGACGGCGAGACGATCGACATCGAGCCGTGGCGGGCCCGGGCGTTCCCGGTCGTGAAGGACCTGGTGGTCAACCGCAACGCCTTCGACCAGATCATCGCCGGGGGTGGCTTCGTCACCGCTCCGACCGGCAGCGCGCCGGAGGCACATGCGGCGCCGGTGGCGAAGGCCGACGCGGACGCCGCCTTCGAGTCGGCCGCCTGCATCGGCTGCGGCGCCTGCGTCGCAGCCTGCCCGAACGGCTCTGGCATGCTCTTCACCGCCGCCAAGGTCACCCAGCTCTCGCTGCTGCCGCAGGGCCAGCCGGAGCGGTACAACCGGGTGATCGGCATGGTGGACTCGCACGACGATGCCGGCTTCGGCGGCTGCACCAACGCCGGGGAGTGCACCGTGGTCTGCCCCAAGGGCATCCCGCTGCACACCATCGGTCGGCTCAACCGCGACTACCTCGCGGCCACCGCCAAGCACACCGGGCGCTCCTGACCGCGACACCGTCGGTTCAACCCCTCCGTTGCGGGTAGCCCCCTTCTCGAAAGCGAGAGGGGGCGGGCGGAGCCGACGGCGCTGATGCGGTAGGGCCGGCGGGTACGGCGGAATCCAGTCGGAGGGACAGCGATGGGGGCACCAACAGAGCGGGGCCGTCAGCGCAGGACGGGTGGGTGGCGACTGGGCGGGGCCGTCAGCGCAGGACGGGTGGGCGGCGCGGTCGGGATGGCCGCGCTGGCCGGCCTCGCCTGGGCGGTACGGGATGTTCCGCTGGCCCTGGGCGGCCGGCTGGCCGGCGCGCGGGCCGAGCGGGCCCGCCACTCGCCGCAGTTCCGGGCCGGCGCCTTCCGGAACCCGGCGAGCAGCCGTCCCGCCGCCAGCCCCACGACCGGCTCCACGGACCGGAACCTGCTCCGCGAGTTCCTCTTCGGCAAGCAGCAGCGTCGCCCGAGGCTGCCGGTGCCGTTGGTGCGCCCAGCACCTGCGCCGGCCTCATCCCCGCACTCGCCCGAGCTGAACGTGGTCTGGTACGGCCACGCCTCCACGCTGGTCGAGATCGAGGCCCGCCGGGTGCTGATCGATCCGGTGTGGAGTCAGCGCTGTTCCCCGTCGACCCGGGTCGGGCCCAGGCGGCTCCACCCGCCACCGGTCGGCCTCGACGAGTTGCCCACGGTTGACGCGATCCTGATCTCCCACGACCACTACGACCACCTCGACCTCGCGACCGTGCAGGGGCTGACAGCAGGACAGGAAGCACCGTTCGTGGTGCCGCTCGGGATCGGTGCCCACCTTCAGCGGTGGGGGGTTCCGGAGCACCGGATCGTGGAGCTGGACTGGTCGGAGAGTCACGACATCGCCGGGTTACGGCTCACCGCCACCCCGGCCCAGCACTTCTCCGGGCGTGGCCTGCGCCGGGACGCCACCCTCTGGAGCTCCTGGGTGATCGCCGGGGCGCACCGTAGCGTCTTCTACACCGGCGATTCCGGGTACTTCGCGGGATACGCTGCCATTGGTGCCGGATATGGGCCTTTCGATGTGACATTGATGCAGATCGGCGCCTATGACAATGCCTGGCAGGATATTCACATGTTCCCGGAGGAGGCGGTCACCGCCCACCTCGACCTACACGGCGGACTGCTCGTCCCGGTGCACTGGGCGACCTTCAACCTCGCCGTGCACGACTGGGCGGAGCCGGTGGACCGGCTCTGGGCCGAGACGAAGGCCCGGGACGTGCGGCTGGCGGTGCCCCGGCCAGGCCAGCGGGTGGTGGTTGACGACCCACCGCCGGTGGACGGCTGGTGGCAGGCGGTCGCCTGAACGAAGGGGACAGCCCGAACCGCCGTACCGGGACGGTGACTCCACCACCGCTTCGGTGGCCCGGCAGAATGCACGGGAAACCACTCCCGAAGGCGGATCGAGATCGTGACCCTCTCTGTTTCTCAGCGGATCGCCGAGGAGCTCGGCGTCGCCGAGCGCCAGGTACACGCAGCCGTGGAACTACTCGACGGCGGCGCGACCGTGCCGTTCATCGCCCGGTACCGCAAGGAGGCCACCGGCCTGCTCGACGACACCCAACTGCGCACCCTCGAGGAGAGACTGCGCTACCTGCGCGAGTTGGCCCAGCGGCGGGACGCCATCCTGGAGTCGATCCGCAGCCAGGGCAAGCTCGACGAAGCCCTCACGGCACAGATCATGGCCGCCGACTCGAAGTCTCGGCTGGAGGACATCTACCTGCCGTACAAGCCCAAGCGGCGAACCCGCGCGCAGATCGCCCGCGAGGCCGGCCTGGAACCCCTCGCCGACACCCTGCTCGACGCGCCGGCCCAGGAGCCGCGGGCGACGGCCGCCGGGTTCGTCGACCCGGACCGGGGCATCGCCGACGCCGCCGCCGCGCTCGACGGCGCCCGAGCCATCCTGGTCGAACGGTTCGCCGAGGACGCCGACCTGATCGGTACGCTGCGCGAGCAGATGTGGTCACGGGGCCGCCTGGTGTCCCGGGTCCGGGACGGCCAGGCCACGGCGGGCGCCAAGTTCGCCGACTACTTCGACTTCGCCGAGCCGTACCCGAAGCTGCCCGCACACCGGGTTCTCGCCATGTTCCGTGGGGAGAAGGAGGGCGTGCTAGACCTGACGATGGAGCCGGAGCAGGCGGAGGCCGCGGATTCGGCGACCACGGGCCCGACCCGGTACGAGACGGCCATCGCCGCCCGGTTCGGGGTCAGCGATCAGGGACGGCCGGCCGACCGCTGGCTCTGCGACACGGTTCGCTGGGCCTGGCGTACCCGAATCCTCATCCACCTCGGCGCGGACCTGCGCCTGCGGTTGTGGCAGACCGCCGAGGCGGAGGCGGTACGAGTCTTCGCCACGAACCTGCGGGACCTGCTGCTGGCCGCCCCGGCCGGCACCCGGGCGACGATGGGGCTGGACCCCGGCCTGCGCACCGGAGTGAAGGTCGCCGTCGTTGACGCCACCGGCAAGGTGGTCGCCACCGACACCATCTACCCGCACGAACCACGCCGGCAGTGGGACGCCTCGATCGAGACCCTCGCCCGGCTGGCCGCCGCACACCAGGTGGAGTTGGTGGCGATCGGTAACGGCACCGCGAGTCGGGAGACCGACCGGCTCGCCGGAGAGCTGATCCGGCGCCACCCCCAGCTGAACCTCACCAAGCTCGTCGTCTCCGAGGCGGGGGCCTCGGTCTACTCGGCGTCCGCGTACGCGGCACAGGAGCTGCCGGGCCTGGACGTGTCGCTGCGGGGCGCGGTCTCGATCGCCCGCCGCCTCCAGGACCCACTCGCCGAACTGGTCAAGATCGACCCGCGCTCGATCGGAGTTGGGCAGTACCAGCACGACCTGTCCGAGGTGGCCCTGTCCCGGTCCCTCGACGCGGTCGTCGAAGACTGCGTCAACGCGGTCGGAGTCGATGTCAACACCGCCTCCGCACCACTGCTGACCCGAGTCTCCGGCATCGGCGCCGGGCTGGCGGAGAACATCGTGCTACACCGAGACGCCAACGGGCCGTTCCGGAGCCGACGCGACCTGCGGCAGGTCCCTCGGCTCGGCCCGAAGGCGTTCGAGCAGTGCGCCGGCTTCCTGCGCATCCCCGGCGGTGACGACCCACTGGACTCCTCCAGCGTGCACCCCGAGGCGTACCCGGTGGTGCGGCGGATCCTCGCCGCCGTCAAGCAGGAGCTACCGGCGGTGATCGGCCGGAGTACGATCCTGCGCGGGCTGCGGGCCACCGACTTCGTCGACGACACCTTCGGGCTACCGACGGTCACCGACATCCTCGCCGAGTTGGAGAAGCCCGGCCGGGACCCGCGGCCGGAGTTCCGCACCGCCACCTTCGCCGAGGGCGTGGAGACGATCGCCGATCTGGTGCCCGGCCTGATCCTGGAGGGGGTGGTCACCAACGTGGCCGCCTTCGGCGCCTTCGTGGACGTCGGCGTGCACCAGGACGGCCTGGTGCATGTCTCGGCGATGTCCCGCGCCTTCGTCCGGGACCCGCACGAGGTGGTGAAGTCCGGTGACGTGGTGAAGGTCAAGGTCCTCGACGTGGATGTGCCGCGCAAGCGCATCTCGCTGACCCTGCGCCTGGACGACGACACCGAGGCCGCCCGCGGCGGCGGGCGGGGGCAGCAGCGGGGCCGCGGCGGCGACCGGGAAGCCGGTGGCCGTTCCCAAGGTCGCGGTGGGCAGGGCGATCGGAGCGGGCAGGGCGATCGCTCCCAAGGTCGCGGCGGGCAGAGCGGCCGTTCTCAGGGTCGGGGCGGGCAGCCACGATCGGGACGTGGGGGCGGGGCCCCGGCCAACGATGCGATGGCGGATGCCCTACGCCGCGCCGGTCTCGCCTGAGCGCACCTGCGGCGACATCCAGGGGTCCCTCGAACGGCTCCCCGAAGGCTTCCTCGCCTTCGAGGAGCCGTTCGGCGCTGCGCGGCGATGGACTCCTACGACTCAGCGCGCGCGGCGGTAGTGCATGGCCACCACGCCGTTGCGCAACGGCTCCGCCGAGAGCAGCTCGAGCTGGCGCGTGCTGGGCAGGCCGCCCTCGTACAGCCTCGGACTGTGGCCGGCGATCCGGGGATGGACGAGCAACCGGTACTCGTCGATCAGGTCCAGCCGGTCGAGCTCGATCGCGAGCTTGCCGCTTCCGAGCAGGACCCCGGCAGGGGTCGCGTCCTTGAGCCTCTGCACGCCCGCGCGCAGATCGCCGACGATGTGGTGACTGTTGGTCCACGGAAAGTCCGTGCGCGTCGACGACACCACAAACTTGGGTTTGGCCTCCAGTTTGACCGCCCACTCGCGCATGGCCGGCGGCGCCTCCACGTCGCCGCGGGCAACGGCCGGCCAGTAACTCTCCAACATCTCGTAGGTGACGCGCCCCCAGAGCATTGCCCCGGCCGCGTCCATGAGCTGGGTGAAGAGGGCGTGCGTCTCGTCGTCAGCGATCCCCTCCTGGTGGTCGACGCAACCGTCCAGGGTCAGGTTGAAACTGAAGGTGAGCAGTCCCATGGCCAGTGATTCTAGGGCCTGCCCCCAAGCCGGCCAGGCCTTGAAATTTCCGGCGCGTCGCGGCACCAGGAGGGCGTCGTGGGCAGCGAACTCGAGGTATCCGCGCGCCCGTCTCCCACCAGCCAGCCGGGTGCGGCGTAGCGTCACAGCCGTGGGTGCGGAGGAGAGCCGAGACTGGCAAGAACAGCGACGACGGGCGGTGGCGGCGCATGCCGCGGCCGATGAGCACCGTCGGCGCGCCGAGCAGGCGGAGGCCGCCGAGTTGGTCGCGGATTTCGTGGCCGAAGCCCGCCGTCGCGGCCTGCCACCCGAGCGGCTCACGGCGACCGGACACGGAGGCCGAGGGCGCTACCGGACCCGGCTGCAAGGCTGGTACGTGGACCGGGCCCGCAGCCGGGCCGTGGACGTGGACGGCCGATTCCATCTCCTGGTCGTGCCCGGCGGCCTTCGCGCCCGGCTCTTCGGCGTGAATCCGCAGCCCAGCCCAGCGCCGCTGGTCATCGGTGCGGGTGGGCGCGACGGTGAGTCAGTGCCGCTGCGGACGCTGCTGCGCCGACGGCTGGGCGACGCCGACTGACCAACCCCGGACGAGCGAGCAGCAAACGCGCCGTACGGGCGGCGACGTACCTCAGTGGTCCCCTCCATCGCGAAGAGCTACCCAGACGTTTGATTGACAGCCGTTGACGGATGGCGAAAGCTCGCGGCACAGGCCCTTCCATCCCAGGAGGCGCGATGAGGCGCACACGGCTGGCGATTGCCGGCGTGTTTACCCTGGTCGGCGCATTGGCGCTGACCGCACCGGCAACCGCACAACCGGGGTCCGAACCGGGCAGCCGGGACAGTCTGGAGGTGTACGTCGGCACGGTCGACCCGCAACAGCTGGAACAGCTACGGCAGGCCGGGGTCGACCTCGGCCACGGGCACAGCGAGACCGACCACTCCGGCGACACCCGCGTTGAGACGGTTCTCAGCAAACGACAGGCAGCCCGGTTGGCCAGCCAGGGCGTGCAGCTGGAGGTCAAGAAGGTACGCGGCAAGCCGGCCAGCGAGGTGCTGCGGGAGCAGGCCGCCGCGGGTTGGTCCGCATTCCGGTCCTACAGCGAGCCGGGCGGCATCCGAGACGAGATCACCGCCACCGCCGCCCGCTACCCGGACCTGACGAAGGTGATGACGATCGGCCGCAGCCACCAGGGCCAACCGATCCTCGCCGTCAAGGTAACCAAGAACGCGGACAAGACCCGGGATGGCAAACGGCCGGCGGTGCTGTACGGCAGCGCGCAGCACGCCCGTGAGTGGATCACGCCGGAGATGACCCGGCGACTGATGCACCACGTCCTCGACAGCTACGGCACGGACCGGGAGATCACCCGGCTGGTGGACAGCACCGAGCTGTGGTTCCTGCCCGTCGCCAACCCGGACGGCTACGACCACACCTTCACCCCCGGCAACCGGCTCTGGCGCAAGAACCTGCGGGACAACGACGGCGACGGGCAGATCACCACCGCCGACGGCGTCGACCTGAACCGCAACTGGGGCTTCAAGTGGGGATACGACAACGAGGGCTCCTCCCCCGACCCGAACAGCAACACCTACCGGGGGCCCAGCCCGCACTCGGAGCCCGAAACCCGGGCGCTGGACCAGCTGTTCCGACGGGTCGGCTTCGAGTTCTTCGTGAACTACCACTCCGCCGCCGAGCTGCTGCTCTACGGCGTGGGCTGGCAGGTCGCCACCCCCACCCCGGACGACATCATCTACGAGGCGATGGTCGGTGACGACGAGAACCCGGCCGTGCCCGGCTACGACCCGGACATCTCCGCCGAGCTGTACACCACCAACGGCGACACCGACACTCACGCCACGGTCCGCTACGGCACCCTCGGCTTCACCCCGGAGATGTCGACCTGCCAGGCCGCGGCGGCCTCCGACCCGGACGACGAGTGGCTACCGGAGGACTGCGTCAGCGGCTTCATCTTCCCGGACGACGAAAAGCTGATCTCCGCGGAGGTGGCGAAGAACCTGCCGTTCGCCCTGGCCGTGGCGCAGTCGGCACACGACCCGGACGAGCCGGTGTCGGTCGTCGGCCGCAGCACCCCGGACTTCGTGGTGGACACCTTCGACACGTCGTACGGCCGCAACCAACAGGTCGCCTCGATCACCCGACGGGCGCTGCGCAACGTCCGGATGCACTACACGATCAACGACGGCCGGACCAAGACCGTCAGCGTCCGCGAGTGGAAGGGCGGTGAGCGCTACGGCGACACCCACGACGACTACTACGCCGAGCTGCGGGGCAAGGTGCAGGGCGCCAAACCCGGCGACCAGGTCGAAGTCTGGTTCAGCGGCAAGAAACCCAAAGCGGGGAAGGTGACCAGCGAACGCTTCACCTACCAGGTGCATGACGACGTCGGCGGCGACGTCCTGGTGCTGGCCATGGAGGATGTCAACGGGCCGACTCCGGACCAGGACGCCACCAGCGCGAAGTACGCCGACGAGATGGCCGACGCGCTGACCGCGGCCGGGCGCACCAGCGACGTGTACGACTTTGACACGATGGGTCGCCAGGCCCCACACCACCTGGGTGTGCTGTCGCACTACCAGATGGTGCTCTGGGAGACCGGCGACGACATCATCCCGCGTGCTCCGGGGCAGGTGCCGGGCACCATCGCCCGGGCAGCGGTGGAGACCGAGTTGGCCGTCCGGGACTACCTGAACGAGGGCGGCAAGCTCCTGCTCAGCGGTGAGTACGCGCTCTACGCCCAAGCCGCCAACGGCGCGTACGGCTACCAGCCGAACGGGCCGGCGGAGTGCACCGACCCAAGCGACGAGACGTGCCTGCCGGCGCTCAACGACTTCCAGCAGTACTGGCTGGGGGCCTTCACCTACGTGAGTGACGGTGGCACCGGTGAGACCGGACCGTACCCGGTGACCGGCACCGACGACCGGTTCACCGGCTTCGCCGGCGCGCTCAACGCACCGGGCTCGGCGGAGAACCAGGAGCACACGGCATCGTTCCTGACCACCTCGGGCTTCCTGCCACCGGAGCAGTTCCCGCAGTTCGACAGCGCGGCACCGCTCGGCTGGGAGCGGCCGGGGGGCGCGCCGTTCGACCCGCGTACCGGTGACTGGTACCTGTGGAGCGGCCAGACCAACAACTCGTACAAGCGGCTCACCCAGACCGTTGACCTCACCGGCGCCAACGCCGCCGAACTGCGCCTCTTCACCTCATACGACATCGAGACGAACTGGGACTACCTGATCGTCGAGGCGCACGAGGTGGGCAGCGACAGCTGGACGACCCTGCCGGACGCCAACGGCCGGACCACCACCGAAACCGGGGACAGCTGCGAGGCGGGCTGGGTCGAGGCGCTACATCCGTGGCTCGCCCGATACCAGGGCGAGGACTGCTCGCCGACGGGCACCACCGGCAGTTGGAACGCCATCACCGGCGCCTCCGGCGGCTGGCAGGAGCTCGTCATCGACCTCTCCGGGTACGCCGGTAAGGAGGTTGAGCTGTCGATCTCGTACATCTCGGACTGGAGCACCCAGGGTCTGGGGGTCTTCCTTGACGACACCCGGGTGATCGTGGACGGCACCACGGTCAGCGACACCTCGTTCGAGACGGACCTGGGTGGCTGGGCGCTGGCCGGCCCGCCGCCCGGCTCGGCCGAAACCATGGAGAACTGGGTGCGCAGTCAGCAGGCCTTCGCGGAGGGGTCGGCGGTGGTCACCGCGGACACCGTCTACCTCGGCTTCGGCCTGGAAGGGTTGGCTCCGGAGGCCCGGGCTGACCTGGTCCAGCGGACGATAGACCATCTGTTCGCGGCAGATCGCCGCTAACGGTTCGTGGCGCCGGCGGTCCACGGAGGCCGCCGGCGCCCGCGCGGCTACGGTCGGGGGCGTCCGGGCCAACCGCACCGTCGGCGGCCGACGAAGTCCCGCCGCGCCAGCCCGGATGTGGTGAGTTGGGCAGCTGGATCAGATCCGGCTCGGACTGGTGCTGCACGGTCTGCGACCTCCCGCTCGGTGGCCCGTTGACTCACCCGCCCGAAGCCGCCGCCAGCACCGACGAGACCAGTTCCTTCGCCTCCGCCTGGATTCGCGCCAGCTGCTCGGGCCCCTGGAACGACTCGGCGTAGATCTTGTAGACATCCTCGGTGCCGGAAGGGCGGGCGGCGAACCAACCGCTCTCGGTGGTGACCTTCAGGCCACCGATCGGGGCCCCGTTACCCGGTGCGCGGGTGAGCGTGGCCGTGATCGGCTCACCGGCCAACTCGGTAGCCGTCACCTGTTCTGGCGAGAGTCGACCGAGCACCGCCTTCTCCGCCCGGCTGGCGGGAGCGTCGATCCGGGCGTACGCGGGTGCGCCGAACCGCCCAGCCAGCTCCGCCCAGTGCTCGCTCGGGCTCCGGCCGGTGGTGGCGATGATCTCGGACGCCAGCAGGCAGAGCAGGATGCCGTCCTTGTCGGTGGTCCAGGTGCTGCCGTCGCGACGCAGGAAGGAGGCACCGGCGCTCTCCTCGCCACCGAAGCCGACCGCGCCGTCGAGCAGGCCCGGCACGAACCACTTGAAGCCGACCGGCACCTCCAACAGCGGGCGCCCCAGGTCGGCGGCCACCCGGTCGATCATCGACGAGGAGACCAGGGTCTTGCCGACGGCGGCGTCCGGCGCCCACCGCGTCCGGGTCCGGAACAGGTGGGCGATGGCCACCGTCAGGTAGTGGTTCGGGTTCAGCAGACCGCCGTCCGGGGTGACGATGCCGTGCCGGTCGGCATCGGCGTCGTTACCGGTGGAGACCGCGAACCGGTCCCGGGCGGCGATCAGCGACGCCATCGCGTTCGGAGACGAGCAGTCCGTTCGGATCCGGCCGTCCCCGTCCAGGGTCATAAACCGCCACGTCGGATCGACGGTCGGGTTGACCACGGTGAGGTCCAGCCGATACCGGTCGGCGATCTCGCCCCAGTAGGCGACACTGGCCCCACCGAGCGGATCAGCACCGATCCGGACGCCGGCTGACCGGACCGCGTCGAGGTCGAGCACGGACGGCAGGTCGGTCACGTAGCGGCCGAGGAAGTCGTACCGGCCGGTGGTGCCGGCGGTGCGCGCCCGCGCGTACGGGATGCGGCGCACCTCCTTGAGCCCGGCGGCGAGGATCGCGTTCGCACGCCCCTGAATCCACGTCGTGACATCGGTGTCCGCCGGGCCCCCGTGGGTCGGGTTGTACTTGAACCCGCCGTCCTCCGGCGGGTTGTGCGACGGGGTGATCACGATGCCGTCGGCGAGCCCGCTGCTCCGCCCCCGGTTGTGGGCCAGGATGGCGTGGGAGACGGCCGGCGTCGGAACGTATCCGTCCCGGCTGTCCAACAGGACCGGGACCTCGTTGGCGGCGAGTACCTCCAGCGCGTCCACCGCCGCCGGGACGGAGAGCGCGTGGGTGTCCCGGCCGAGGAAGAGCGGGCCGTCGAGGCCGCACTCCCGCCGGTAGTCACAGAGCGCCTGGCTGATCGCGACGATGTGCTCGGAGTTGAACGCGTTCCGCAGCGAGGACCCCCGGTGCCCGGAGGTACCGAAGGAGACCTGCTGCCCCGGGTCCGCCGGGTCCGGGTGCTCCGCGTAGTACGCGGTGACCAGCATCGCCACGTCCACCAGGTCGGCTGGTTGGGCCGGCTGGCCCGCGCGGGGGTGCGTGCTCACCACCTGACCTCCTGATCCCGGCCCACATCAGCCGTGCCTCGACGCTATCAAGATCCGGTGGACCCGCGGCTCAGACCAGACCCGCCTCCCGCAGCAGGTGCCACAGCCCGGCCCCGTCCGGCGCCGAGAGCCACTCCTGCCCCACCGGCGGAATCGAGGCGCTGTCGCTGGCTGAGTACGGCAACGCGCCGGCGAGCATCGCCTGGGTCGGGGAGAGCCGGCGAATCGCGATCCCGGCCACGTTGTCCGGATGGGACACCGCGAACTCCCGGTAGATCTCCTGGTCATGCTGACCATCGTCGCCGACCAGTAGCCATCGCACGTCCGGGAACTCCGCGGCGAGCCGGGTCAGGGTGGCCCGCTTGTGCTCCCGGCCGCTGCGGAACCACCGGTCCGCCGTCGGGCCCCAGTCGGTGAGCAGCAACGGCCCGGCCGGATAGAGGTGCCGGGACAGAAACCGGGTCAGGGTCGGCGCCACGTTCCAGGCACCGGTGGACAGGTAGAACACCGGAGCGCCGGGGTGGGCGGTGACCAGCCGCTCGTACAGCACGGCCATCCCGGGCACCGCCGCCCGGGCATGCTCGTCCAGGACGAACGTGTTCCAGGCGGCCAGCAGGGGCCGGGGCAGCGTGGTGACCATGACCGTGTCGTCAACGTCGGAGATCACCCCGAAGCGCACCCGGGGGTCAAGAATCCGCACCGGCGCCTGAACCGGCTCGGCCTCCGGGACCCGGATGCGCACCGAACCCCATCCCGGGGGCAGGTCGACCGGCACGATCGTGTCCACGAAGCCGCTGCGGTCGGTTCGCGTCTCGTGCCGCTCGCCCCCCGACTCGATGTCCACCTGGACATGCTTGGCCGGCAGGGTGGCGAAGCTACGCCAGCCCCGAACCTTCTCCGGCCGGCCTCGCTGCCGGTTGTCCGGCCGCCGCAACAGCACCCGACACATCACCCGGACCCAGCCCGGACCCCCGTAGCCCGGGTAGGCCACGGTGTGGATCCGCCAACCGGTGCGCCGGAGCCGCCGCTCGACCAGACGGTGTACGGCGTCCTCCATCCGCGCGGCCCGGTGTAGTTGAGGTACGGCCAGTTGGCCGGCGGAAGTCGGTGGCACACGGCCACCCTGCCACAACCGACCTACCGCGACCACGCGAGGTGAACGGGCCGGCACCGAACCGCTCCGCCCCGCCGAGTGCCTGTGACACACTCCGGTGAGGAGGATGACGGGGGCCTGGTCGTGTCGCAACCTCTACCGCGCCGTGGGCGGTGGCGCCGGCGGCTGGACCTGCCGGCGCTCGTAGCGCTGGTGCTCGGGTTGGCCGGCGTCGGATACCGGCTGCTCCTCACCCTGGCCACGGTCCCGCCGGCAAACAGCGACGAGGCGACGTTCGGACTCGCCGCCCTACACATCGCCGCTGGCCAGGAGCGGCCCGTGTTCCTGTACGGGCAGCACTACATGGGGATGCTGGAGTCGTACCTCGCGGCGCCCCTGCTCGCGCTTTTCGGGCCGAGCTGGCCGGCACTCCGGCTGCCGCTGCTGGCCCTCTACGCGCTCTTCCTCTGGCTGATCCATCGGCTGACCCGCCGGATCGGCTCCCCCTGGTTCGCCACCCTGATCGTCGGCCTACTCGCGCTCGGTTCAGAGCGGGTGATCCGGGACCAGCTGACCGCGGTGGGCGGGCGCCCGGAGGGGAAGGTGGCGGTGCTGCTGATGCTGCTGGTCGTGGTGGGGCTGGCCCGGGGGACGCTCCGGCTCCGCCGGCTGGCTGTCGGTCTGTTCGGCCTGCTCGCCGGGGTGGCCGTCTGGTCCGACTGGCTGCTCCTGCCCTACGTCGGGGCCGCCACTCTGGCGCTGCTGTGGGCGGCCCGCCGCGACCTGCTCGGCTGGGCGGGCGCGCTGCTGGTCGCCGGATTCGCGCTCGGCGTCGCACCGATGATCGCGTACTACCGCACCGCCGGCCCGGGTAGGGACCCGCTGTCGGTGCTCCGTCAGGTCCACGACGATCTGGACCCACCGCTGGCCCAGCGGTTCGCCGGTGCCGTACTGGAGGGGGTGCCGCTGGCCACCGGGCTCTGCCCCGTCGACGGGTGCAGCCGCTGGCCGAAGTGGTTCGGCCTGCTCTACCCGGCGCTGCTGGTGATCGCGGCCGTGGTCGCGGTCGTCGCGTATCGGCGGGCCACCGGACGGGCCGCGCGGGTCGCCCCGGTCGTGCACCTCGCGCTGGTCGTCGGCGCGGCGTTGACCCTCCTGTCGTACGTGCGCAGTTCGGTCGCCGCCACGGATCCCCTGGCTAACGCCCGCTACCTGGCGCTGCTGCACCTGTCCCTACCCGCGGTGCTGTGGCCGCTCTGGCAGGCGGCGGTCGCGGCCCTCCAGGGCACCGCCGGTGTGTTTGGTCGGCTGGCCGGCACGCTCGCCGCGGCGTTCCTCGCCGCGCTGGCCGCCGCCGCTTCGGTGGTCACGGTTTCGTTCATCACCACCGGCACCGCCGCTCCTCGGGCCAACGAGCGCGCCGCCCGGGAGTTGGCGGACACGCTGCGCGCAACCGGTCCCCACGAGGTCTACGGGACTTACTGGACCTGCAACCGCCTGATCTTCAACACGGACGAGGAGGTGGCCTGCGGGGTCCTTGACGACGAGCTCAACCCGGGACACAACCGCTACCCCGCCTACTGGGACCGGGTGGCGGTGGCGAGCCGGCCCGGATATGTGGTGGAGCCCGGATCGCCCCAGGAACAACGCCTGCGCCAACTGCTCGGCGAACGAGCTGACGCCTCCCTCATCGCCGACACCGACGAGTATCGGGTGTATCACCCAGAGATACCGCTCCGGCCTTGGCAGTAGGGCGACCCGTCGTCAACCGCCGCCACACCCGCAAGATTTCCTCAAGGCTTGACCCAATCGGTTCCCTACGCCTGTGACAGCCGTCACCGTAGGGGAAATCCGACGCCGCTAAGGAGTCCCACGGTGAACCCGACCTTGCTGGACCGTCCCCGGTCAGCGTCGACCCCACCGCCGCTGGACCGGCGGACCCTGACCGCCGCGTTCGAGGCCGCCTGTCTCCTGCGCTGCGCGACCGCGCCGACGGCGGCCCGACGCCAGCGGGGCGCCCCCGGCCACCCGCCCGGGCGGGTGGAGTTCAACCGCGAGGACGCGGCACAGCGGCTCCGTCACCTGCTCCACCAGCTCGAGGTTCCGGTCACGCACGAACGCGCCATCGGCGGGCTACGCCGCCGCTACGAGCTGCACCGGCTGACCATCGCCCCGGCCCAACAACCCGGGTACGCCGCCACCCTGGCTGCCAGCTGGCGCCGCGGACGCGGGGAACTCATCGGTGCGCCGGTGCGCGACGCGTCCCTCCCCCGACGAGTGGGGCGGACCCGGCTGGCCGCAGCGGCCTGGCGCGCCGCGCTGTTGGCCGGTGGCCGGCACATCCGCCGGCACATCCTCGGAATCCGGGTGACCGACCGGGACCTGGCGGCGATCCTCGTCCGGAGCGCCGCCCTGCTGGACGCACCGGCGATACTGCGCCCTGGCACCGGCTGCTATCTGGTGAGCGTGCCACACGGGCCGGCCCGGGTACGGATCATGCAGGCCACCGAGCTGGGGCCGCCACCCCCGAGCTGATGAACAGCTGATCTTATCGGTGGGTGGGCGGGTCGAGCGCCGGGACCGGATCGGCGGACGATCCGGGTTGCGCTCGACCACGCGTCCGGCGCACAGTGCAGCGCGTGATCAGAGTCCCAGGTCGCCGCCACTACGCGGTGCTACCCGTACTGCTTCTGGCGATGGCGCTGCCGGGTCTCACCGGATGCCAGCACGGCCCGCCACCAACCGTGCAGATCCGAATCGCCACCGGCAGTCCCACCGCCGTCTACTACGCCTTCGGACAGTCACTGGCCACCATCCTCAACCGGGAACTGCCGAACGTCGAGGCTGAGGTGCTGGTGACCGCCGCGTCGGCGGAGAACATCCGGCTGGTGAGCGCTGGCGAAGCGGAACTCGGCTTCACCCAGGCCGACGCGCTCCCCGCCGTCCCGGCCACGCCGCCGACGATGGCCGCCGTGGCCCGCGTCTACGACGACCTCCTACACCTCGTCACCACCCCGACCAGTAGCGTCCGTACCCTCGCCGACCTGCGGGGCCGGCGGGTCTCGGTGGGGGCATCCGGCTCCGGCACCGAGATCACCACGTCCCGACTGCTCGACGTGGCCCAGCTCGGCGGGGACGCGGTACGCCGGGAGCGGCTCGGCCTGGACGACTCGGTCGAGGCGCTGCGGGCCGGCCAGATCGACGCGTTCTTCTTCTCCGGCGGCCTACCGGTGGGGGCGGTGGCGACGCTGGCCGCACAACGGCGCGTCCGGCTGGTCGACCTGGGCGAGTGGAGCACGCCGCTACGCGCCCAGCATCCCGGCTTCTACGTCTCCCGGGACGTTCCCCGCTCGGTGTACGGCGTGGACCCGGTGACCACCGTCGCCAACCCGAACTACCTGATCGTCCGGGCCGGCCTGCCAGCGGGACTGGTCCGGGACCTGACCCGGCTACTGATGGAGCGACGCGAGGAACTGGCGTCGGCGCACCCCGCAGCCGGCCGGATGAGTCCTCGCTCGGCCATCAACACCACGCCCCTACCACTGCACCCTGGGGCAGTGGCCTGGTACAACGCGGTCAAACCGTAGCCACCGGTCAGCACCGAGCCGCAGGGCGGGACGCGTCCTGCTCCCCGTCGTCGGCGGTAGCGGGCAGCGACGCGGGAAACCAGAGGGCAGCGACCAGGCCATGGGGCTGGTTCGGACGCATGCTGAGCCGCCCCGCGGAGGCGTCCACCAGGACGGCGACGATGGCCAGCCCCAGCCCGGCACCATCGATGTTCTGCGCCTCCGGCGCCCGCCAGAACCGTTCGGTCGCCTGGTCGAGCTGGCTGGCTGTCATACCCGGGCCGGTGTCGCATACCTGCAGGGTCGTCCCGTCCTCCCGACCCCGAACCGTCACCGTCACCTCACCCCCCGCGACGCTGAACTTCACCGCATTGTCGATCAACGCGTCCAGCGCCTGGTCAACGGCGGTCGGCACGGTTCTCGCGTACGCCGGGGCAGCATCGGGGTCCAGCCGCAGGGTAATCCCCCGGCGGCGCGCGAGCGGCTCCCACGCCGCGACCCGGCTCGCGGCGACCGCTGCCGCGTCAACGGTCACGCGCAGGTTCTCCGTCCGCTCGGCCCGAGCCAGGGTGAGCAGCGCATCCAGCACCAGCGCCAGCCGGTCGGTCTCCGCCAGGGCAAGCTGGTGCTCGGCCGCGCCCTGCGGGTCACCCAGGCTGGGCCCCAGTTCCTCGACCCGCAGCCGCAGTGCCGTCAACGGATTGCGGAGTTGGTGGCTGGCGTGCGCCACGAAGGCCCGCTGCCGATCCATCACGTCAGACACGGCCTCGGCCATATGGTTGAAGCTCTCCGCCAGGCGGCGCAGTTCGGGTGGGCCCTGCCGATGCTGCACGCGGGCGTTCCGGTCGCCCTCGCCGATCTCGTGGGTCACCGCGTCCAGCTCGGTGACCGGTCGCAGTACCCATCCGGCCAGGGCGAACGCGGTCGAGACACAGGCCAGCACCGCGAGCAGGCCGGCACCGGCGAGCAGCAGCCACCAGGTGGTGACGGCCGCCCGGATCCGATCGGTGGGGGTGGTGGTGACCACCGCGCCGAGGACCTCGCCGCCGTCGTTGATCGGCACCGCGACGACGATCGGTGCGTCCAGCCACGGCAGCACCGAGTCGGGCCCGCTGGCCTGCTGACCGGAGAGGGCCACGTCGAGCGCCCCCCGGGTGCCCGCGGCGGGTTGCCAGCTCGGCGACGCGACCACCGTCCGCCGGTCCCGGTTGACGACCGCGGCGCCGATGCCGTACAGCTCGTCGTACCGGTCCAACTCACTGCCGATCGGGCCGGTGCTGCCGCCGCGCAGCGCCGCGTCGGCCAACGACGCGAAGCGGGTCGCGTCGGCGAGCCGGTCGGCGCGGACCCGCTCGGTCTCCCGACTGGCCAGCGTGGCCGCGAGCGGGGTCTCCAGGGCAACCAGGACCAGCACCATCAGCAGCAGATAGCTGATCACCAGGCGACGGCGCACCGCACCTCACCCGTTCCGCAGCCGGTAGCCGATCCCGCGTACGGTCTCCACCAGGCGGGGGTCGCCCAGCTTGCCGCGGAGCGAGCCGACGTGCACCTCGACGGTGTGCCGGTCGGCGAAGGTGGTGCCCCAGGCGTCGAGCAGAATCCGATCGCGGGGCACGGCGACCCCGGGCTGGCGGGCCAGGGAGAGGAGCACGTCGAACTCCTTACGGGTCAGCGCCACCTCCTGGGTGTGGATGCGGACCGTCCGGGCCGCCACATCGATCTGGACCGGACCGACCTCGATCAGGTTGCGCTCTGGCGCGGCCTGGGCTGCGCGGCGCAGCACCGCCTCGATCCGGGCCTGCAACTCCACCATCGAGAACGGCTTGACCACGTAGTCGTCCGCACCGATCCGCAGCCCCAGCACCCGGTCGCGCTCCTCCCCCCGCGCGGTCACCGCGATGATCCCGAGTTGGTTGCTGCGCCGCCGCAGCTCCCGACACAGGTCGGTGCCGTCTCCGTCGGGCAGGGTGAGATCCAGCAGGGCCAGGTCGCACGGAGCTGCGCAGAGCGCGGCGGCGACCGTCGCCGCGTGCTCCACCTGGTAACCGCGCCGGGTCAGGGCCGCGGTGAGCGCGGCGGCCACCCGGTGGTCGTCCTCGACAAGCAGGATCCGCACCCAGCGCCCCCAACTCTCGCCTCCGTTGACCACGAATGGTCGCAGACATCGGCGACAAGAGGGAGAGCGGCTGCCCAACTCGAGCTGGTCGGCAACCCGGTCACAGGGCTGGGTGAACGCCAAAGGCGAGGTCGTCGCCCGCCACGTGGCGAACCCGCTGCGACAGGAATGGCATCCACCGATGACGAACAGGGGGGCATCGACGGCCCTCCCCCGCTCCGGCTACTACCTAGCCCCAGCCCGCTACCTCGACTCAGCCACAGAGCCGGACGACCTCGGCCTGGTACCGCTCCATCGCGTTCGGCTCGTCCGGCCCCAGCAGATACGTCTTCAGCTCCCGCCGCACCTCGGTCATCGGGTCGTCGCCGGCCCGAGTCAACCCGAGGATCTTCTCCAACTCTCCGCAGTCACGCGAAAGCAGGTAAGCGCCCC
Source organism: Salinispora goodfellowii (assembly GCF_059570675.1). Classification (NCBI taxonomy): domain Bacteria; kingdom Bacillati; phylum Actinomycetota; class Actinomycetes; order Micromonosporales; family Micromonosporaceae; genus Salinispora; species Salinispora goodfellowii. The sequence goes on from NZ_JCANTD010000001.1 coordinate 247,504, forward strand.
GCGTGGTCGGATTCTCCCGGCGGAATTCGTCCTCTGGCGATCCACCTGGGTTGGCCACCACGTACGGCCGCTGACTCTGCACGAAATCCGAAACCACACTGGACACATCGCTGATCAAAAGATCTGTCTGATTGAAACAATCAAACAACGCCGGCACGCGACCGGTCACGACGAGGTGCCGCGATCCGTCCAATGAGGTCGCCGCTGATTCGCCGTCGGCCGCGCGGATCAGGGCCACAATCCGCTCGTGCACCGCCTGGGTTTCCTTGGAACGGGAGCCGGTGAGCGGGTGGGGCTTGTAGATCAACCGGACCGCCGGGCGACTCTCCAGCAGCTCCCTGACGATTCGCTCCCCCATCAGGGTCAGCGAGGTGTGGTACTCGTCACCCGCGAGCCAGCCCTCCCAGGTGGGGGCGTAGAGCACAGTGAATGGCCGCTCGGCGACCTCCGAACCGAAGGTGTGCACACCAGCCAACTGAGGACGTCCGATTTCGACAATGTCCTCGTCACGCACGCCGACCGCCGCCCGGTCGTACCGCTCCCGGCCAGCCAACCCGGCCACCCAGACCTCGTCATACACCTTGCTGTATGGATTGACGCTTGCCTGTTTATCACTATCACCGTGGCCGACGAAGACATGCTTCATTCCCGGTTCACGGAGCATGTGGATGTTCGCACCAACATTCGCCGTATAGAGAGCGGCCCGAATGCTACCCAGGTTGAGGTTCATGAAATCAACCCCGGCCGGCACACAAACCACGGGTAGCTTGGTGTCAGCCAACGCGTCGAACGCCTCTCGACTACGCATCAACACCACCGCCCGACGCTCCAACGCCTCGGTCGGGGCCAGCCACATGTTCGCCTGGTAGACATCCTTGGCTGGACCAGCAAAGTACAGCGCCACCTCTGGCTGGTGATCAGCCAACCAGAACTGAACTTTCGGCAGCAGGGTTGGCTCGCCGGCGCCGCGGCCGCGCAGCCAGGTCGCCGCCACCACCAAGCCGACAACCGCGGCGATCGACACCGCGATCCCCCCGGTGACGAGTGCGGGGGCGACCTGGCCGGTGACCGCGGCGGCAACCGCCCCGGGGATCAGCAGAATGTTACTCAGGGCAAGCCGGTCACCAGTAGCGTCAGCAGCCCAGGACGGTGGGCGCGGCGCCGATCGATTCGAGGCGAGGTCAATGTTCCGGACCAGGGCCGGGACGGAGTTGCGCCGATCGATCATGGTGTTCAACGCGCGAGAGAGGACCGCGATCACCCACACCGAGACCACCAGCACCATCAGCCAGGCTATCGGCACCGCATCTGGGCGCACCGCGGAGATGACCAGCAGCACACTGGCGGCGTCCCGGGTGAGCTGCCGGTATGACCTGGTCAGGCCGACCTTCCCCAGCAGAGCCTTTGACACCGCCGAGAACCTTGTCAAGGTGAACTCGCCCAGCAAAGCCAGCACCACGGCCGCGACAAACAGTGCGGGTTGGCCGAGCGCGCCAGCCAGCAGCATCGCCAGGTAGCAGAACACCACCACGGCACCCCGGGCAGCACCGCCCGCCGGCCCCATCAACTTGCCGAACAATGCGTCCGCTCCCTAGAAGGTCGACAACTGGTATGGCCGGCGTGACCCGTACCACTGCTGGGACACGCCCCGGTCAGAGGCACCGGCGCAGGGCAGCGGCCCGATTCGGCCTCGACGCCGCGGGGTGCACCGGGCCAAGCCCGATGTTATCCCGCATTTACGGTTCTCCTTTAGTGTAGGCGGCTCCCTGAGCCAGGGAACACCACGGGTAGCGCCCACTACACCGTCTATTCACCCTCCCTGGACAGCGCATACTCCGCACCAGCGGCGAGCGGCGCTCCCGGCGCTCCCGGCGCTGCTCCGCGCACCGGCTGTCCGGCGCGGCGGCGGCCTGGTGGCCAACTTCCGGATTGTCGGCCGTGTTGTTCGTCAGGTCGTCGGGGTGGGGCGCGGGCGGGGCACGGCCGGAGCAGCGGCCAGCCCCGTCGCCACCACTTCCACCAACGCCTCCAGGTAGGCGTCGGTCGGTGCCGACCGGGCGATGGCGAGCCGCCAGTAGAGCGGCCCCACGATCAGGTCGATCGCCACGTCCTGGTCCACCCCGAGCGGCAGTTCACCCCGGTGCACCGCCCGTTCGACCAGCCGGCCGCCGATCTCCTGCTGCTTACTACGCAGCACCTCCTGCAGCGCCTGGTCGAGCGCCGGGTTGCGTGCCGCCTCAGCGACCAGGTCGGGGATGATCTGCGCGGCAAGCGGATGACGCAGGGCATGCTGCACCACCTGAAACAGCAGGCTCAAGTCGCCGCGCAGGCTCCCGGTGTCCAGCGCCGGCAGCTTGCTGCCGGCCGCCGCCACCACGGCCTCCAGCACCAGTGCCAGCTTGGAATTCCAACGCCGGTAGACCGCCGTCTTACTTACCCCGGCCCGACGGGCGACCGCCTCGATGGAGAGCCGGCCAAATCCCACGGCCGCGAGCTCCTGCAACAGGGCCCGACGGATGGCCGTGGTGATTTCACCCCGCAGCACCGCCGCGCCGGCGGGCGTGCGCCTCTTCCCGGCCGTCGCCGGAGACTCAATCTCGGCTCCCACGTGGGATAACCTACCGCAACGACGGTACCGTTGCGTCCTGACGTTCGGTGGACTACTGTCCAGGCAGCAGCGAGCCCGCCGCGGCGACCGGACCGCACCCGGGCAGCTCACCCCCCACCCACTGGCATGGAAGATCGGAGTGCCCAGCTCATGGCCGACACCGCCCTGGCCGGCCCCGACGCGGGCCTGACCCAGGCGCAGCTGGCCGCTCGACACGGGCTGCAGGTCGCCGGCAAGCGCCTGCCGCTACGCGAATACAGCCGTCGGCTCTGGACCTATCGGCACTTCATTTCCGCGTATGCCAGCGCAAAACTCCTTGCCTCCTACAGCAGCGCCAGGCTGGGCCAGGTCTGGCAGGTGCTGACACCACTAACCAACGTCGCGGTCTACTACCTGGTCTTCGGCGTGGTTTTGGCACAAAACGAGATCCCCAACTTTATCGCTTATCTGGCCACCGGCCTTTTTATCTTCAACTTCACCCAGACTTCGATAATGGCCGGCACCCAGTCCATCAGCGGCAACCTCGGGTTGATCCGGGCTCTGCACTTCCCCCGGGCAAGCCTGCCACTGGCCGCAACCCTCACCCAGTTCCAGCAGCTACTGGCCTCAATGATCGTGTTGATCACCATAGTGCTGGTAACCGGCGAGCCACTCACGGTGGAGTGGCTGCTGTTGCCGCCGGCCCTGCTACTCCAGGCGATCTTCAACGCCGGCATGGTGATGACGGTTGCTCGGATGGGGGCGAAAGCCAGCGACCTGAAACAGGTCATGCCATTTATTTTGCGCACGTTCATGTACAGCTCCGGCGTGCTCTACAACGTCAATCTCTTCGAGCGGCTACCCGGTTGGATCACCACCCTGGTCCAATTCAACCCGCTGCTGGTCTATATCGAGCTGGCCCGGTGCACGCTGCTGGAGCAGGCTCCGCTGCTGAACGACTCGCTGCTGCAACTCTGGCTGGTCGCAGCCGGCTGGGCTGTGGTTGCCGGCGTCGGCGGCTTCATCTACTTCTGGCGCGGCGAGCAGGAGTACGGTCGTGGTTGAGCCTTTCCGCGGGTCCGAAAAAGCCCCCGTGCTACCACACACACCCCGCATCCCCACGGTAGTCGTCGACGAGGCACACATCACCTACCGGGTACACATGGGGGCCGCCGCCGGCGGCGCGGCGGCGTCGTTGCGCCGGCTGGTCAAGCGCACCTCCGCTCCCAACGTGCGGGAGGTCCACGCGGTCAAGGGAGTCAGCTTCACCGCGTACCGGGGTGAAGCCATCGGCCTGATCGGCAGCAACGGCTCGGGGAAGTCGACCCTGCTGCGAGCGATCGCCGGACTCCTCCCGGTTGACCGGGGCGCGATCTACACCCAGGGACAGCCGTCCCTGCTCGGTGTCAACGCCGCGCTACTCAACGACCTCTCCGGAGAGCGGAACGTCATCCTCGGTTGTCTGGCCATGGGTATGCGACCGGACGAGGTCGCTCGGCTCACCCAGGAGATCATCGACTTTTCGGGCATCAACCGGCGTGGCGACTTCGCCTCACTGCCGATGCGTACCTACTCCGCTGGCATGGCGGCCCGGCTACGCTTCTCTATCGCCGCCGCAAAGAAGCACGAGGTGCTGCTCATTGACGAGGCGCTGGCCACCGGCGACAAGGGTTTCCGCAAGCGCAGCGAGCAGCGGGTCCGAGAGCTGCGGGAGAGCGCCGGCACCGTGTTCCTGGTCAGCCACCAGCTCTCCTCCATCCGGGACACCTGTGAACGGACGGTCTGGCTAGAGTCAGGTGAGCTGCGGATGGACGGCCCCACCGACGAGGTGCTCCGCGCCTATGAAGACTTCTCGAACGGCAAATAGTGTCGGGTGACCCGCAAAGGTACATCGTTGAGAGCGAGGATCGGCAATGACCCAGGACCACACCACCAGCCCGCAGAACGCGCCGGCTGCGGCGACACCGTGGCGGCCCACGCGGACGGTGGCGGTGGTACTGGCGGGCGGCACCGGGACCCGTCTCGGGCTGGGCATCCCGAAGCAACTATTGAAGATCGCCGGTAAGCCGATTATCGCGCACACCCTGGCCGTCTTCGAGGCCGCCCCCGAGATCGACGAAATCATCGTGCTGATGGCCGCTGGCCATGTCGCGGAGGCCCAGCAGATCGTCGACAAGGCCCACTTCCGCAAGGTCAGCAAGGTCATCGAGGGCGGCGACACGCGCAACGCCACCACTGGCATCGCACTGGACGCGGTCGGCGGGGACGAAGTCAACCTCCTCTTCCACGACGCAGTCCGCCCGCTGGTCAGTGCCCGAATTGTTCGGGAGTGCGTCAATGCGCTCTGGACGTACGCCGCTGTCGATGTGGCGATCCCCTCGGCCGACACCATCATCCAGGTTGACGAGGACGACTGCATCACCGACATCCCGGTCCGATCCACCCTGCGCCGCGGCCAGACCCCGCAGGCATTCCGCTCCAGCACTATCCGGGAAGCGTACCGACGGGCCGAGAGTGACCCCGATTTCGCCGCCACCGACGACTGCGGTGTAGTGCTGCGCTACCTGCCCGGGACCCCAATCAAGGTGATCGACGGTTCGGACGAGAACATCAAGGTCACCCACCCGGTCGACGTGCACCTGGCGGACAAGCTCTTCCAGCTCTCCGCCGCCCGATCGCCCCAGCTGGACGACCACCGCAGCTACAGCGAGGCGCTGACCGGCCGGACGGTGGTGATCTTCGGCGGCAGCTACGGCATCGGCCATGAACTGGCGGAGCTGGCTCAGCGTTACGGCGCGCAGGTCTTCCCGTTCAGCCGCTCCGGCACCGGTACCCACGTCCAGCGAGCCGAGGACGTCGAAGCCGCGCTCAAGACCGCATTCGAGGCAACCGGGCGAATCGACTACGTGGTGGTCACCGCCGGCATCCTGGAGAAGGGTGCGCTGGCCGAAATGGACGACGACATTGTGGATCGGATCCTGCAGGTCAACCTCGTCGGTCCGGTCATCGCCGCCCGCCAGTCGCTGCCCTATCTCCAGAGCACCAAGGGCCAGCTACTGCTCTACACCTCCAGTTCATACACCCGGGGTCGGGCCCAGTACGCGCTCTACTCCGCGACGAAAGCCGCCCTGGTCAACCTGACCCAGGCCCTCGCCGACGAATGGGCCGACTTCGGGGTCCGGGTCAACTGCATCAACCCGGAACGCACCGCGACCCCGATGCGCACCAAGGCATTCGGGGCGGAGCCCCAGCACACCCTGCTCTCTGCCGAGGCGGTCGCTCAGGCATCCCTGGATGCACTGATCTCGGAGCTCACCGGCCAGGTTGTAGACGTGCGCCGGGCGCCCGACGAGCCGGTGACAGCCGTGCCGACCCAGCCGTCCCCGCCCGCCGGGGAAGCACTTCTCAGCGGCTCCAGCGCCAGCTGACCGAAGAACGGAGGCAGCCGGCGACATGCGTGGGGACCTGGTCCGGAAGCTGCATGCCCGGGTGTTGACCACCGGGCTGGCGGTGCTGGCATTCCTCGTTGTGACGCTGACCGGGGCAACCGGTTGGGGTATCACGATCGCCGTGGCGGCCCTCACCGCCGCCGCGGTGGAGCGCCAGGTACGACCGAAAGCGAATATCGCTGCCGAGACGGTCCTGATCACCGCCACGATCCTGGTGGCCTACGCCCACCGGATCGGTCCGTCGCTCGCCCTGACCGCACCGCTCCTGCTCGGCCTGGTGCTGCTGGTCGGGCCACTGCGGGATGCCAGCGCGCACGAGAATCGGGCAGCCAACCTCCCGGTCCGCACGTGGACCGCGGCGATCGGCACCCGGCTCGACGACGTGCTGCTCGGACTACTCGCCGTGGTCGCCGTGGCCGCCGGCCTTGACCTGCCCGTCTGGGTGACCCTGCCCGCCGTGCTGCTGGTCGTGGCGATAAGCGGTGTGGTCGGGTTGAGACTGGCTCGGGGCCGGTTCCGGCAGCCGTCCGCGGGCAGCGGGGTGGGGCGGGCGGTACGCCTGCACCAGCCCGAGTTTCTGCTCTACTTCTCCGCCCCGCCCGGCTCCGAGTACCAGGTCAAGATGTGGCTACCACACCTGGAGCAGATCGGTCGGCCGTTCCTGGTGCTCGTACGGGAGCCCGAATTTCTGGCCAGTGTCGCCGCCGCAACCCGGGCGCCGGTCATCCTCTGCCCAACGATCAAGGGCATGGATGAGGTGCTGGTGCCAAGTCTGAAGGTGGCGTTCTACGTCAACCACGGCGCGAAGAACAGCCACTGCGTCCGTTTCACCCGGCTCACCCACGTGCAGCTACACCATGGCGACAGCGACAAGGCCCCCAGCGCCAACCCGGCATCGGGTACCTTCGACCGAATCTTCGTGGCCGGCCAGGCAGCAATCGACCGATATGCTCGCGCCGGCGTCCACCTCCCCGCCGAGAAATTCGTCGTGGTCGGCCGTCCCCAGGCCGCGGGGATCGAAGTACGCCGGGGACCGGTCACCACCGCCGCGCCGACCGTGCTCTACACGCCGACCTGGACCGGTCACCACGCGGACACCGACTACTGCTCGCTTCCGATCGCGGAGACGCTGCTCCGGGGCCTACTGGAGCGGGGCGTGACGGTAATCCTGCGGGCCCACCCGTACACCTCCCAGAACCCGGCCTCCGCACGGCAACTCGCTCAGCTACACGGCCTACTCTCCGCCGACCGGGCCCGCACCGGAAGGGAACACGTGTTCGGTGCCGCCAGTCGCCGGCTGAGCCTCGCCGAGTGCGTCAACCGCTCGGACGCATTGGTCTCCGACGTGTCCGGGGTCGTCTCCGACTACCTCTACTCCGGCAAGCCGTACGCGGTAACCGACATGCTGGACCTGGGTGACCGGTTCCCGATCGACTTTCCCCTCGCCGCATCCGGGTATGTGCTGCGGCGGGACACCCCCGACGCGGGCGCCGTGCTGGACCTGCTACTCGGCCAAGACCCGCTGGCCGAGTCACGGTGGGCCACCCGGACGCGCTACCTGGGCGACTTTCCCGCCGACTCGTATGCCGAGCGCTTCCTCACCGCCGCTCGTCAGGAACTCGACGAGCAGGACACCGTGGTGGTGCCGGCCCCGCGGGCAGCGGACACCGCTGCCACCACCTGACTTCCCTCCCACCCGCGCCCGCCACGCACGCCGGCCGTCCCGGATGGTCCGACACGCCGACGGGCACCGTCCCTGGGAAGGGTCCGGTGCCCGTCGGACGAGGTCGGTGGGGTGGTCAGGCGGAATATCCGCGGGTCGCAGCCCAGTTCGCCAACGCAATCGTGGTCATCCAGTACGAACTGGTCGCGGGGTTCGCTGAATCGGCGATCTGCACCAGGCGACCATCGTCGTCGTACCCGACCACGGCGACGTAGTGGCCGCCCGGGAAGGAGTGCCATCCGCCGGTGGTGTCGGTGGCTGAGCCGGCGATGTTCACCACCACGCTCCGGTCGTCGGTGATGGCCTTGACGACATCGGCCTGCAGCTGGTCCATCTGCGTCGGGGTGGCTGAGCCGCCGGAAATCATCCGGGTCTGGTAGGGCTCGCCCGCCACCTCAGCGTTGAGTACCCGCGTGGTGTCCTCGGCCGAGTCGGTGCCGAACTGGTCGGTGCCCAACGGGCCCGCGAGTTCATCCTGCGTCCGCTCGACACCGCTGGCGCTGAGGGCATTGCGAACGGCCGCCGGGCCGCAGTAGTAGAAATTGATCTGGGCCTGGTAGTCGTACTCCAACACCTTGGACGTCGGCGTCTCCGCGTTCAGATCCGGGTCCGGGGCGGCATCGCTGGCGGCGGCACTAAACAACGATGGACTCGACGGCGCTGGGCTGGCGGGTGTGGTGGCGCGGGCCTCGTCGGGCACGGCGGCAACCTCACCCCGCACCTCAGCTGTTGCGGCAGTCGTCGGCTGCGCCGGGGCAGGAGCCTCGTCGCTGTCGACGGCCAGAGCACCGGCACCGGCGACGACCACGAAGGCCGCCGCCGACGCGGCGGCCACCTGGTACGGCGGCTGAGAAACGAAACGGCGAAGCTGTCGCTTGAGGTGATGCATCACGGGTCCTCCACAAGCTGTCAGGACTGGAGGGCGCACCATGCCGTTGACGGCAGCGTCAGGAGAGCCGCGCAGAACGAATCCGCTGGCAGGGTGGCCACGAGGAAGCGCGCCCGCGGGGCCGCGCGTTGGGGTGGTTGGTCAGCGTCCGGCGACCGGCCGGACGGGGGCGGGCACCACGCGCCGTGGAACGGCGGGTCACCCGAGGGGTCAGTTCCGGTTCATACGTACGAAAGCCAAACTCCTTCCGACACCGCCGACCGGGTTAGCTGACGGATTCGGGCGGGCAGCACGCCCTACCGCAGAACATGCATATTCACCCCGGGTGCAATGCTTCCCGGCTCGCCTTTGGGCGATCAGCAGGTCCGCGCGGTGTCGCCTTTTGCGATCGGATACCGCACTGGACGCGCCGACACTACTGGCCAACACCCCGCCTGCCAACCCACCCTGACCTGCTTAAACATCGATCATGACCGGAATTTCGGACAGCATTGCCCGCTCTGAATCAATGGGACGGCAGACCATCACGGAACCCGGGGTAAAGAACCGGACGGCTCGCCGAATATTGCCACAGGCAGGACTGGGTTAATCGGTCAACCTGAGGCGCTTGACCGATTCGGCCGAACTATGAGTGACCTCATAAAAATCGGTTCACGCGCAAGCTGTGAGCAGCCGCGCCGTCGCCCACAGCTTCGCTCGAATCCAGGGTTGGCCACCACCCCGGCCACCAGAAGGCAAGGGCTGGGCGAGCCAGGGATGAACGTCCAATCCACCACTACCTGGAGGGTGTGCGCGGCCTCCACCGCAGCCCAGCCAGTCGCCAGCCCGCGCAGGCCGGGGCACCCGAACGGCACCAGCCCTTCCCGCCGGTACAATACGATCTCTGTTCTGCGCTCGTGCGGCTACCTCAAGCCAAGAGGGCGATACGCCAACATGGCACCGAGTGAAAGGCGGAACCCGCGTGCACCAGCGGATCCTACTGCGCGCCCTGAAAGATCCGTTCCGCGTCTTCAGCCCAGAGGAGACGTTCGAACAGAACCGCCTCGGCGACAACAGCGGCAACCTGATCTTCAGCCATGCGGCGTACAAGCTTCTCGCCACCTCCAACGCCGAGATCACGACCAGGTTCCGCCCCAAGTCATACGATCCCGAAAAGATCAACGAGACGCAAGACGTCTTCGTGGTGCCGCTGGCGAACGCGTTCCGGCGCAGCTACGTCAACGGGCTGCGGGCGCTGACCCAGGTGATCGAGAAGCTGACGATCCCGGTAGTGGTACTCGGCGTCGGCGTGCAGACCGACATCCACGGCGACCGAGAATACCTGCGCCCGATCGACGACGCGGTGAAGGCGTTCTGCCGAGCGGTGCTGGACCGCTCGCACACCATCGGCGTACGCGGCGAGGTGACCGAGGACTACCTGCGCACGCTCGGATTCTCGGCCGTCGAACAGATCGGTTGTCCGTCGATGTTCCTGCACGGCGACAGCCTGCGGATCGAGAAGAGCAAGGCGGCGTTGGGCCCACAGGATCGGGTCGCCATGACGATATCGCCGTACGTGGAGTCGATGGCGTCGGTGGTGGCAGGTCATCACCAGAAGTACCCCAACCTTCGTTACGTTCCCCAGGACCTGCAGACCCTGGGCACCCTTCTCTACGGCGACGCACGGGACAACCGCGGCAAGGTCAGCCCGATCCCCATCCACACCTCGCACCCCTTGTTCGTCGAGGACAAGGTGCGAATGTTCGTGGACCCGTCCACATGGATGGATTACCTCTCCGGGTTCGACTTCAACTTCGGCACCCGGATCCACGGGACCATCGCCGCACTTCTCGCCGGCACCCCGGGCTACCTCTTCGCGCACGACTCCCGCACCCTGGAGCTGGCCCGCTACTTCGACATCCCGCACCGGATCATGGATGGCCTGCCGAGTGATGTCGATGCCGCCGACCTCTATGCAGAGGCCGATTACACCGCCCTGAATGAGGGGCACAAGGCCCGCTTCGAGACGATGATCCGCTTCCTGACCAAACACGACCTGGGCAACACCTTCGCTGACGGGGAGAGCGCGGCCCGCTTCGACCAACGGGTCAGCCAGGTCTCCTTCCCGCCGGCGGTCCAGCCGCTGCACACCCTCACCAACGACGAGCTACAGACCCGCCTGCAGTGGCTGCATGACCGACACACGGAGACCAAGAAGAAGGCGTCTCGGCGACACACCACCAGCAGCAGCAGCCTGCGCGCCCAGGTTCGCGACGCGATGAGTAGCCGGATTCGCCAGCTTTTCCACCGGTGAGCAGTCCGGGGTAGCTGGACCAGGTGACCATGCGGAGTTGCTGCTCGACGGCGGTAGGGACCTATGGTGTGAGCTCCATAGGTCCCGCTCGGCGGGAGACGCTTCCGAGCGCACCTTCGGGGCGTCAATCGCGAAACACATTTCTTAACCTGGTGCTCCAAAACCGTTCAAGAAACTCTCATCCCGCACACCAACAGTCCCCCACCCGTTCCCGCTAACCTCTCCGGGTGGTCACCAATACTCGACAGCCACTGCTGAGCGTGATCGTCCCCGTATATCGCGTTGAGGAATATCTATATAATTGCCTCGACTCGATCCTTGGCGGGCTGAACGACGTCGACGCCACCGATGTAGAGGTGGTCGCGGTTGATGACGCCTCCCCCGACCGGTGCGGCGAGCTGCTGCACGCCTACGCCAACCGCCGGCCGGCGACGCGTACGGTCACCTTGCCGCACAACGTGGGGCTCGGCCTGGCCCGGAACGCCGGGCTGAAGGCAGCGACCGGCCGATACGTCTGGTTCGTGGACAGCGATGACTGGCTGCCACCCGGCTCGGTGCCAGCGGTGTTGGCGCGACTGCGCACCGATCAACCGGACGTGCTGCTACTGGACCATCTCCGCGTACACCACGACGGCCGAAAAGAGCCCGACGCCAGCAGCCCGCTTCTCCGGGAGGTGAACGGCTGCGTCCGGCTGAACGAGCGCCCGGAACTGCTCCGGGTCCAACACACCGCCTGGAACAAGGTGATCCGCCGATCATTCCTCGACGATCTGGGCCTACTCTTTTTCCCCGGCTGGTACGAGGACATCCCATTCAGCCACCCGCTGCTTATCGCGGCGGAGCGGATCGCGGTACTCGATCGGGCCTGCTACTACTACCGTCTGGGCCGACCCGGCGCAATCACCGCCACCCCCAGCGAACGACACTTCGACGCGTTCCACCAATACAGACGACTATTCGAATGGTTGTCTACCGCTTATCCCCAGGAGACCAGACTGCACGCCGACCTGTTCGGGTTGATGGTCAGTCACCTGCTCGTGGTGGTGGGCAACGACCATCGGATGCCCGCGCAGCTGCGCCGCCCGTTCTTCCGTAGGGCGGCCGCCCAGTACCAGCGCTACCGGCCGGCCGGCGGCTATCCGCGCCCCCGTGGGGTGCGGGGCCTGAAGCATCGCCTCCTGGCGACGAACAGCTACCTGCTCTACACCGCGCTGCGCACCGCGCACCGGCTCGCCAGGCGGCCTCAGTCGGGTTCCGGCACCATCGCGTCCGCCGGCAGTCCGGGGACCTCCGCCGGCCTTCCGGCGACCTCCGCCGGCCTTCCGGCGACCTCCGCCGAGCAGCGGCCTGACCCGCAGACGGCTTCCCGATGACCGCGACCCTGCGTCCGGCCGACTCCGAAGACCTCGACCGGATGCGGCGCTGGCGCAACCACCCCCAGGTACGCGCCACGAGCCTGACCCAGCACGAGATCGCTCCGGAGGAACACCTGGCCTGGTGGTCGGCGGTGCGGGCAGAGCCCGACCGCCGGGTGCTCATCTATCTGCACGGTGGGAAGCCCGCCGGCGTCGTGACCTTCACCGGCGTCACCTCCCAGGACAAGGCCCTGACCTGGGGGTTTTACCTGGACATTGTGGGACTTGAGGAACGCGGCGAGTTGCTACCCGCCTGGATCGGGCTACAGCAGGCCGCGATCGAGCACGCCTTCGAATCACTCACGGCCCAAACCCTCGGCGGGGAGACCCTGGCCGACAACCAACCGGTACTGGCGCTACACCGCCGCTTCGGGTTCCGCGTCGTCCGGCGCTATGAACGAGACATTGACGGTAAACCGCACCAGGTGGTGTGGACAGAACTGAGCAGGAGAACATGAGCAGCACAGTAAAGATCGGGCCGCACCTGGTAGGGCCCGGCGAGCCGCCACTCGTGGTCGCTGAGGTTTCCGGCAACCACAACGGCAGCCTGGACCGGGCACTGGAGATCGTGGACGCGGTGGCGGCGAGCGGCGCCCACGCGCTCAAGCTGCAGACGTACACGCCGGACACCATCACCATCGACCACGACAGCCCGGCCTTTCGCATCTCCGACGGGCATGACCTGTGGGGCGGCGAGAACCTCTACCAACTCTTCCAGCGGGCGCACACGCCGTACGAATGGCATGGACCGCTCTTCGAGCGGGCCCGCCAGCACGGACTGACTGTCTTCTCCTCGCCGTTCGATCGCACCGCGGTGGAGCTGCTGGAGGAGCTGAACGCCCCGGCGTACAAGATCGCCTCCTCGGAACTGGTCGACCTGCCCTTGATCCGGCTGGTCGCGAGCACCGGCAAACCACTGGTCATCTCCACGGGGATGGCCACGATGGCGGAGATCGACGCCGCGGTCCGGGCGGCCCGCGAGGGTGGCGCCGACGGCGTGGTGCTCCTCGCCTGTACCGCCTCCTACCCGGCGCCTCCGCAGGACAGTAACCTGCGCCGCATACCGGTGCTGGCCGACGCCTTCGGCTTGCCGGTCGGCCTCTCCGACCACACACCCGGGATCGGGGTACCGGTGGCCTCGGTGGCGTTGGGGGCCTGCCTGGTCGAGAAGCATGTCACGCTGGCCCGGGCCGACGGGGGCGTGGACTCGGACTTCTCGCTGGAACCGGCCGAGTTGGCCGCGCTGCGGGTGGAGACCGAGCGCGCCTGGGCGGCGATGGGTAGTGCGGTGGTCGGCCCCACCCCCACCGAACGCGAGGGCCTGCGCTTCCGTCGCTCGCTGCACGTGGTCGCCGATGTGCGGGCCGGAGAGCCGGTTACCCGCGCGAACATCCGATCCATCCGACCGGCCGGGGGCCTGCACCCGGACGAGTTGGACCGGGTGCTCGGACGTACCTTCACCCGGGACGTGGCACGCGGCAACCCGCTGGGCTGGGAGCAGATCTAAGCGGACTGAGACGGGGCCCGAGGTGCTTGGTCACCCGGGCCCCCAGTCGTCCTCAGTCGTTGACCGTGACCAGCCGGACGAACTCCCGCAGCAAATCGTGGCCGTCCCACACCGGAGCGAAGGTCAACGCCGCGCCGAACGGCACGATCCGGTCTATTCCTCGTCCCCCCAGGCTCCGGGCCAGCGCCGTCAGCTCGTCCCGAGCGAAACCGAAGTGGGTGAGGGTCTGGTCGCGGCGACGCACGAACGGCACCAGTTCCGTCAGGTCCGGCACCGTGACGAAGGGGAAGGTGCCGGCGCCGAGCCAGTGCCGCGGGGCGGCGGAGACCTCGGCCAGTTCCAGGGTTGCCAGGGCATTGCGGTGGAAGACCATCCGCCGCACTCCCCCGTCGGCAGCCAGCCCGTACGCACCGACCCGCTGCTCCACCGCCATCGCCGCGTCCACGTCCCAGCCGCGCTCCCGGACCACGTCGTCCAACAGGGCGACGAACTCGGCCCGGACCTCCTCAGCCTGCTCCGCCGCGCCGATCAGAAAGACGGTACGTGGCGAGGCACAGGCCGCCTGATCGAACCAGTACGCGTCGTTGGCGAACGCGCTGGCCGCGTCCCGCCGCCGTTGCGGTGGCGCCGCCGCCCAGCCGGGCACCGACAGCATGGCGAAGGAGGACCGATCAGGGAAGGTGAGGTCCCGGGCTGCCGGCGCGAGTGGATGCCGTCGAAGGTTCTCCACCGCCCGGTCCCCGCCCCAGAGGACGCGCAGGTCGCTGGCGGCGCTCAGCTGGGCGGTCACCGCGTCGTCGTGGCCGTAGGTGACCATGAGCTGGGTACGCCCCACCACCGGGTCGGCCTCGGCGAGGCTGGCGTTGAGCACCTCGAGTACCGTCTCGGCGGCCGCCGCGGAACGCGGCGACACCCGGACCACGTTGGTGTTGCCCGCCAGCGCGGAGAGCGCCCACGAGTAGACAAAAATGGTGTCTACGTTGGCCGGCGGGACGTGGAACACCCGCCCGCGGGGGAAGACGAGCGTGTCCGGCCCGAGCGTGGAGTGCAGCCGCTCGATCGCACCCAGCAATTCCCGGCGGCGGAGGAAGAAGCCGAGGGAGCCCAGCTCGGGGTGCCGCCGGGCCAGCGCCGGAGTGAGTAGCCGGTTGGCGACCGCGGCCAGGAAGTCCACCATCCGCGGATCTCCGACGGCCAACGGCTCCGCCTCGTCCGGTGCCAGCAGGTCCGGCACGGAGACGGCCTCGCCGGCGGGGAAACGCATCCGTAGCGTCATGGCGTACCTCCCGGATAGGTGTCGCTGCAGCCACGCGCCTCGGCGCGGGGTAACCGGCCGAGCACGCTGAATCGCTTACCGGGCCAGTGTCCGTCGTCGATCCCGTGCACCACGCCCAGGTCCTCGGTGAGCAGCACCTGCCCGGGGTACGAGGTGGGCAGGGTACTCAACACCTCGATGATCCCCGGCGTGCCCACCGGCGCCTCCTGCCAGGTCACCGGGTCCCGGATGATCACATCGGCGAAGTCCGGGCAGTAGAGCGAACCGCCCTCCGGCCCTTCCAGGAAGACGGTGCCGATCTGCTCGACCATCCCGTAGAAGTTGTGGATCCGGGTCAGACCGGTGTCCACGCCGAAGCGGCGACGGAACTCGGCGTTGTCGACCGCCCGGTCGGCGAGCTTCTTCCAGCCACCGGAGTGCACCAGGATGCCCTGGGAAAGGTCCAGTCCGTGCTCGCGGGCCACCTCGTAGAGGTAGGTCCAGACCATGAAGGTGAACCCGAAGATCAGGAAGGGCGTACGACCGTGCCGGTCCAGGAAGGCCCGCAGCGCCTCGATGTCCGGTCGATCGTCGGCGTCCAGCAGCCAGTGGTGGTCCCGACCGAAGTTCACCATGCCGAGGGCACCCGCGCCTCGCGCAGAGTAGGAGCGGCGGTCGCCGACCACGCCACGACCCTCCACCACCAGCATGGGTAGCCGGCGCGGGCCGAGCACCGTCGCGAGGGTCCGGGCGAGCATCCGGGACTGGGTGGCCGCGGCCTCGCGATCGAGGTGGATCCGGCTCACCTCGCCGGTCGTTCCGCTGGAGGTGAGCACCCGGATCACCTGATCGTCCGGAACACTCACCAGCTTCCTGGTCTTGAACAGCCGGACCGGCAGCCAGGGTAGTTCGGCCACCGTCGCCGCTTCGCCGCGGAGATCGAGTGCGTCCAGGATCCGGGCGTACGGCGGGCAGGACCGCCGGTGGTGCGACACCAGGGCGTTCAGCTCGTCACGTAGCCGCTTCTCCTTGTCTGGCTGGGGCAGCGTGAACACGTCGGTCAGCACTGGTCCTCCAGGGCTCGGTAGTCAGGCTTTCCGGTGGCGGTCAGCGGCAGCGCAGCAACGCTGCGGACCAGGATGCCGGAGGAGTGGGTGCCCAGGCCCGCAGCGGCCTCGGCTCGAATCCGGGCCAGCCGGTCGTCGTCGGCGCCCTCAGCGACCAGCACCAGGCGGTCTGGGCCGGCCACGGCGGCGACCGGGCCATGCTGCGCGAGGGACCGCTCGACGTCGTCGAGGTTCACCCGCACCCCAAAGATCTTGGCGATCCGCTTGATCCTGCCGGTGAGGTACAGGAATCCCTCGCCGTCCAGCCGGCCGAGGTCGCCGGTACGCAGCACCCCGCCCAGGTCATCGCCGCGGGCCAGGTCCGCGGCGGTCTCGGCGTACCCCATCATGACGTTGGCGCCCCGGTAGACGATCTCGCCGGTGTGTCCCGGCTCGGTCGTCTCGGATCCGGCGCCAGGGTTGACAGTGATCGCACCGCCGCGCACCGGAACACCCACCGAGCCGAGCTTCGCGGGCAGTCGGTCCGCGGGCAGCACAGTCATTCGCGCGGTGGCCTCGGTCTGCCCGTACATGACGAAGAACCGGCCACCAACCGCGGCCATCCGGCGGTGGAAGTCCTCGACCAGGTCGGGATTCAGCCGTCCGCCGGCCTGGGTGAGCGTCCGTAGCCGGGGGTGGCGGACGGGGTCGAAGCGAAGCCGGCGCAGCATCTCGTACTGGTATGGCACCGCGGCCAGCGAGGTGACGTGATGCCGGTCCAGGCTGGACCAGAAGTCCCGCGTCGTGAGGGCGTTCTCCTCGACCACCACGGTGGCGCCAGCGTAGAGGTGGCTGGTGAGCACCGACAGCCCGAAGGTGTAGTGCAGCGGCAGACTGGTCGAGGCGACCTCGGCACCATCGATCCCCAGCGCCGCGCTGATCGCCGCGGCGTTGGCCAGCACCGCCGCCTGAGAGAGCCGGACCAGCTTGGGGCTGCCGGTCGAGCCGGAGGTGGTCAGCAACAGCGCCAGGTCCGGGTGCGGGGTCGGCCCGGCCTCCCCGGTGCGGCGCTGGTAGCCGCCCAGCCGCTGGTCCGGCCCGGGGCGATACCCGGGCAGCAGCGCGGCATCGCCGAACAGCACCGCCGGCCGGAACCGATCGGTCAACTCGGCCAGCCGCTCTCCGTCGATTCGCGGATCGACCAGGGCGATCGGGCGACCCGCGTCCAGCGCCGCGAGGAACCGCAGCACCGCGGTGACCGTGGTGGGCATGGCGGCCAGCACGATTCCGGGCGGCTCCCGGTCCAACACGGCGGCCAACTCGGCAACCCGCTCCCGCAGGTCGGAGCCGCCGAGCGGGACACCGTTGGCCGCGTCCACCAGGCGAGCGTCGGGGTGCAGCAGGCCGTTCACGGGGTGAGACCGCCGTCCACTCCGATCACCTGACCGGTCACGAAGCTTGCCGCCGGATCCAGCAGGAAGGCCACCACCTCGGCGACATCCTCCGGCTCCCCCAGCCGGCCCAGCGGGGTGGCCGCGACCCGGGCGGCGCGGCCTTCGGCGTCCAGGTCGGCGAGGAGGTCGGTACGGATGAAGCCGGGCGCCACCGCGTTGACCCGGATCCCCGCCGGGCCGAGTTCCTTCGCGGCGGCCCGGGTCAGCCCCTCGATCGCGGCCTTGCTGGCGGCGTAGACGGCTTGGCCCGCGGCGCCGGCCGTACCCACCACCGAGGCGGTGAGCACCGCCGCGGGGCGTTGCCCCCGCCGCAGCAGCCGGACGCCCTGCTGGAGGGTGTGCGCGGCGCCGGCCGCATTGACCGAGAAGAGCCGCTCGATTGTCGGATCGGCGACGGAACCAAGTAGACCCGCCGCGTGCACACCGGCGTTGACCACGAGTGCGTCCAGCCGCCGCCAGCGCTGGAACACGAGCCGGATCAGCGCGCGGACCTGTTCCGGGTCCGCGACGTCACCGTGCACCGCCAGATGCGGACCGCCCGGCAGCGCCGCGGCGACCTGCTCGGCGTCGCCGATGGTTCGGCCGTGAACGGCGACAGCGTAGCCCGCCGTGGCGAGGCGGGTTGCGATAGCCCGACCGATCCCGCGAGTCGATCCGGTGATCAGCGCGTACCGCGGGTCCGGCAGTTCAGTCGGCGAGGACGACACCGTGCTTCTCCAGAATCTGCTGCGCGCGGATGAAGGAGCTGAGGTCGATCACCTCGTCAGTGTCGAGCATCACCCCGAACTCGTCCTCGATCGCGGCGACCAGGGACATATGCGCGAGCGAGTCCCACTGCGCGTTACCCCGGTATTCCAAGTCGTCTACCGGAAATTCATTCGGAATTTCCAGGGAGTTCCTAAAAACGTTTCTAAGTCGTCCGAGTTCCACCGCGACACTCCTAATCGCCCGGCACACCCGGCCGGGTCGACGGCCGAGTGTAGCTGAGAGGGTTGCGCAAACGTGAGCGCCAAACTGGACTGCTGTGACCGCCCGAAAAGCTGCTAGCATTCGCACGGCCAACGGCGAGGTGCAGCACCGGGAAGCGCCGGCGCCCAACCGGTCGCGCCCCAGCGCTAACCACATACCCTCGAGCGCGGCAGCCGCATGAGCAGGAACGGAGTACCAAAGTTGAGCGTGCTAGACGGTTCGTCCATTCTGATCACCGGAGGAACCGGCTCCTTCGGCAAGGCATTTCTCCGAAACATTCTCACCCAGGCGACGCCGGCTCGGGTGGTGGTGCTCTCCCGAGACGAGCTCAAGCAGTACGAATTACGTCGGGAACTCGGCAATGACCCGCGGCTACGCTGGTTCATCGGCGATATCCGGGACCGACACCGACTCACCCGGGCAATGCACGGCATCGACTTCGTGGTGCACGCCGCCGCCCTCAAGCAGGTCGATACCGCCGAGTACAACCCCTCGGAGTTCATCGCCACCAACATCACCGGTTCCCAGCACGTCGTTGATGCCGCCATCGAGGCCGGAGTGCAGAAGGTCATCGCACTCTCCACGGACAAGGCATCCAGCCCGATCAACCTGTACGGGGCGACGAAGCTCGTTGCCGACAAACTCTTCATCTCGGCCAACCACTACGCCGCCGGCCACCCGACCCGCTTCGCCGTGGTCCGCTACGGCAATGTGATGGGCAGCCGTGGCTCGGTGGTACCGCTGTTCCGGCGACTCGCCGCCGAGGGCCGGAGCCTGCCCATCACCGACAAGCGAATGACCCGGTTCTGGATCACGCTGGAGCAGGCAGTCCAGTTCGTCTTGGACTCGTTTGAGCAGATGCAGGGCGGCGAGCTGTTCGTGCCGCGCATCCCCAGCATGCGCATTCTCGACCTGGTGGAGGCGGTCGCCCCGGAAGCCACCACGCACGAGATCGGCATTCGCCCCGGCGAGAAGCTGCACGAGGAGATGATCGCGCCGGACGACAGCCGCCGCACGCTGCGCGCCGCCGACCGGTTCATCGTGCAGCCGACCATCGCCACCTGGGGCTACCAGCCTCCGAGTGACTGCGAGCCGGTGCCGGACGGGTTCGCCTACCAGTCGGACAGCAACGACCTGTGGCTCGCCCCGGACCAGATGCGCGACATGCTCGGAATCACCGCGTGACGACAATGCTCCCGTACGGCCGGCAGTCCATCGTCGAGGACGACGTGACCGCGGTCGCCGCCGTCCTCCGTGGGGACTGGCTCACCACCGGCCCCCAGGTGTCGGCGTTCGAGGACGACCTGGCCCGCTGGACCGGCGGAGTCGGCTGTGCGGTGGTCGCCAACGGCACCGCCGCGCTGCACACCGCCTACGCGGCGGCCGGGGTCGGCCCCGGCGACGAGGTGGTCGTGCCGCCGATGACCTTCGTGGCCACCGCGAGCACCGCCGTGGCCCTCGGCGCCAAGGTGGTCTTCGCCGATGTCGAGGAGGAGACCTTCACCCTGGATCCGGCGGCGGCGGCCGCCGCGGTCACGTCCCGGACCCGGGTGGTGACGGCAGTGGACTACGCCGGCCACCCGGCCGACTACGATGCCCTCCGTGCGGCCCTGTCGGGCAGCGACGCGCTGCTACTCGCCGACGCCGCACACTCCATCGGTGCCGCGTACCGCGGCCAGCCGGTCGGCTCACTGGCTGACCTGACCACGTTCTCGTTCTTCCCCACGAAGAACCTCACCACGGCGGAGGGTGGCGCGGTCGCGGCCACCGACCCGGCCGTGCTGGAGCGCGCCCGCCGGTTCCGCAACCACGGCCTGGTCCGGGACCGGGCTGAGCAGCGCTGGCCGGACGAGGGCGGCTGGCACCAGGAGGTGCCCGAGTTCGGCCTCAACTATCGACTACCCGATGTCCTCTGTGCGCTTGGCCGCAGCCAGCTGCGCCGACTCGGTGAGTTCCGCGCCGCCCGGGAACGGCTCGTCCGGCGGTACGACGAGGCGCTCGCCGACCTGCCCGGTGTGCTGCTTCCGACCCGCCGCCACTGGGCCCGCCCAGCCTGGCACCTGTATCCGATCCGAGTGCTTGACGGGCGGCGGCGCGAAGTCTACGACCGGATGCGGGCCGCCGGTATCGGCGTGCAGGTCAACTACCTTCCGGCCCACCTCCACCCGGTCTTCGC
Organism: Salinispora goodfellowii; assembly: GCF_059570675.1. Classification (NCBI taxonomy): domain Bacteria; kingdom Bacillati; phylum Actinomycetota; class Actinomycetes; order Micromonosporales; family Micromonosporaceae; genus Salinispora; species Salinispora goodfellowii. Next base: position 268,267 of record NZ_JCANTD010000001.1, read on the forward strand.
CGACCTCGGCTACCGGCGCGGGTCCTGTCCGGTCGCCGAGGCGTTCTACGACCAGCAGCTCTCCCTTCCGTTGTACCCGGCGCTCAGCGACACCGACCAGGAGCGGGTCGTTGACGCCCTCACCACCGCGCTGCGGGCACCGGCGCCGACCACCGCTTGTTGAGACGGAACCGATGCATCACGCCAACCACTTTTACGGCCACGCCCACGTGCTCGCCCGATACTGCGGGTTCGGCGATCGGCATCCGCCCCGGATCAACGGCTATGTCCAGCACGGCTGGAACATCGGCGACGGGCTGGCACCCGGCCACCCGTACGTAGAGCGAACACCGAGCCTGCTCTGGTCCGCCCAGACCCGTCGCCGGGCCTGGGCGGTGGGACGGCGAAACGGCGTCGTTGTCGGGGCACCCTTCACCTACCTGCTCGCGCTGCGTCCGCAGGATCCCCAACTGGCGAAGACCATGCCGACGGCACGGCAGGGCACCATCTGGTACCCGTTCCACGGCTGGGAGGGGCAGCATGTCAAGGGCGACCACAAGAAACTGATCGCCCAGATCCGGGACACCGAGCCCGGCCCGGTGACGGTGTGCCTCTACTGGCACGAGTACGGCATGCGCCGGGTACGTCAACTCTACGAGAAGGCCGGCTTCCGGGTCATCTGCCACGGCTACCGCGGGCACTGGTGGCGGGACACCGACCCGCTCTTCCTCGACAAGCAGCTCACCGAGCTCCGTCGGCACCAGCGGGTCGCCTCCAACCGGCTGACCAGCGCCATCTTCTACGGCATCGCCGCGGGGTGCGAACCGGCGGTCTACGGTGACCCGATGGTGCTCGCCGACGAAGATCCGACCTTCGGCGGCACGGCCCGAATCCGCAGACAGTGGCCGGAGCTCCACGGCGAGTCGATCACGCTGTCCACCGCCGTCGAGATCGCCCGGGCCGAGTTGGGCACCGACCACCGCTGCGCCCCGGCTGAGCTACGCGAGTTGCTCGGCTGGGCGCATCTTCAGGAGAACGACCTTGACGACTGACACTGACCAAGCCCAGCCGATCATGCTCCCCGGCGGCGAGATGCTGGCGTGGTCCGACCTATCTACCGAGGAGCTGACCGACGGCGGGCCCCTCGGTGTCCTCGGCGCCCGGGTGGTGCCGGCCGGCGCCCGGGTGCTACTGGCGGGGCCGCACCCGCCCGGCTTCCTCGACCGGCTGGCCCACGCCGAGGTGACCTGTCTGCTCCGCAGCCACCTGGACGGGGTGGCGCTGGCCGAACACGCGGCCAAACTCCCGGTCCGAGTGATCGTCGGCGGCCCGGCCGGGCTACCCGCCAACGAGACGTACGACGTGGTTATCGCCACGTCCGGCCTGGATTCGGTGGAATCCATCGAGGGGGCCCGTCTCGGCTGGGACGGGGTGCTGGCCATGCTGGCCGACCGGCTGCGTCCGGGCGGGACCCTGCTGCTCCGCATGGACAACCCCGTCGGTCTGCACCGGATCGTTGACGTATCCCCTTGGTATGCCGCCCGGGACGACAACCGGTGGACCGTGGAAGGGGTGCTGGACGCGGGCCACCCCGCCAACCTCGACCAGCTACGCCGCCGCCTCGCCGATGCCGGCCTCACCCCAGGCGCCTTCTTCGCGGCGTATCCGCACCCGGAGTCGGTTACCACCCTGGTGGCTACCGAAGCGCTCGACCGGGGGACCTCCGCCGGCCTGCTCGACGCCGTGCTCCACAATGCTTGCTCGGACGGGTACGCCGACCGGTCGGTGCTTCAGGACCCGGCCCGGCTGGCGGTTGACGCGCTGCACGCCGGGCTGGCCTCGGGGCTCGCCCCGGCGTGGGTGGTGTACGCCCGGCGCAGCCCGCTTCCGGCGGTGGAGCCGGCCGAGCTGCCGGTGGCGCTGCTCCAGACCGGTCCGCCCGACCTGGGGGCAATCGAGGTGGTGACCGCCGGGCAGGAGTGGCACTGGCAGGTCACCCAGCCGCCGCTGCGGACCACGCCGGAGACCGGTCCGGCGTACCGGGATCCTGGGGCGTTGACCGGGCCGGTCCCGGCTGGTCGCCTCCTGCGTACCCTGCTGTTGGATGCCTGTCTCCGGCAGGATCTGGACCAGCTGCGGGCGTTGCTCTCCGGATATGCCCACTGGCTGGACTCCGGCGCCGTTGCCGGCCAGATCTCCGGCGCGCCGGCGCTGGCCGGGGTCGACAACGTGGTGGTGGACGGGGACCGGTTTGCCGTACTCGACCCGAGTTGGCAGGCGGCCGCCCCACTTCCGGTGAGTGTCGCGCTGGCCCGCAGTCTCTGGCGGTTCGCCGCCATCCTGCTGACCGGCGGCTACGCCCACCCCTGGTCTTCCACTCTCGACCTGGCCGGGCTCACCGTTGTTCTTGGCGGGGTGGCTGGTCGTAACCTCGACCGGGCCACCGTGCGGGTGGCGGTGGAGACCGAGGCGGCGCTCGTCGCCGCCCGGAGGGACCTGGACCCGGCGGGCCAGGAGGAGCTCCGGGACCAGCTGGACGCGCTGGAGCCGAACTCGCCGCCGCCCGGCCCACGAAGCTACCAACAGCTACACGAGGCGTGGCTACGCCAGCGCGAGGAACTGAATCGGATCGAGGCGGTGCTGCGCTGGACCGAAGACCTGATCACCAGCCGGGAGCGGGCGCTACGCCGAGCCGACGCCATGATCAAACTCCTGAGCGGGTCGGTCAGCTTCCGGCTCGGTCGACTGGTCATCACCCCGGCCCGTTGGGCCAGACGGGCCGTCAGGGCGCTGAAGCGACGCCTACGGAAGGCGCTCAACCAGCGGGCGGTGCGGGGTGGGCAGCGGTGAGCGGCATCGTCGGCGTCGTCCAGGCTCGGATGGGTTCGTCCCGGCTTCCCGGCAAGGTGCTCCGTCCACTCGCCGGACGCAGCGTCCTCGGCCGGGTGGTCCGGGCTGCCCGGGAGAGCGAGAAGCTGTCCGACCTGGTGGTGGCCACCAGCACCGAGCCCGATGACGACGCGGTCGCGGACGAGTGCGCCACACTCGACGTCGCCTGCCACCGCGGCCCGGTGGACGATGTCCTCAGCCGCTTCATCGGCGCGTTGGACGCGCACCCGGGCGACGCGGTGGCCCGCTTCACCGCCGACTGCCCCCTCCTCGACCCGGAGATCATCCGACTCGTCGCCGACGTCTACCAGGCCGTCCCCGGCCTCGACTACGTCAGCACCTCGATCGCCCGGACCCTGCCACGGGGCATGGATGTCGAGATCATCCACGCGGACGCGCTGCGGACCCTGCACCAGATCGCCACCGACCATCACCGGGTCCACGTCACCTCGTACGCGTACACCCATCCGGAGCTGTTCCGGGTGCTCGGGGTGACTCTCACCCCGGACCGCTCCGACCTGAGGCTCACCCTCGACACCGAACCGGACCTGGCCCTGGTAAGCGCGATAGCCGACCACTTCGGTGATGTCACCGTGCCGCTGGCCACGCTCGCTGACTGGTTGGCCGACCAACCAGCACTGCGGGCCCTCAACGCCGGCGTCCGGCAGAAGCAACTGGCGGAGGCGTGAGGACGCTCCGGATCGGCCTACGCTGCGATGCGGGCGCGCGTCGCGGCGTCGGCCACCTCATCCGCTGCCTCGCCCTGGGCGAGGAGTTTCTCGCCCGAGACGCCCACGTCGCACTGCTCGGCAGCGTGGCCGACGTGGACTGGGCCGCCCGCCAACTCGCCAACCGGGGCATCCCGCGCCACCCCGGACCGGACACCCCGCGCGAGTTGGTGGCGGCGGCCCGCAAGCACCAGTTGGACGTGCTGGTCCTGGACTCGTACGAGCTGGACCCGGCCTGCGCCGGGGCGCTGGGTGCGGCAGGCATTCGTACCCTCGCCGTGGTGGACGGGGACACCCGCGGTCAGGACGCCGACCTGTACCTGGACCAGAACCTCGGCGCCGACCGTCGCACAGCGGCCCACCGGCTACTCGCCGGCACCAGCTACGCCCTGCTCCGCGGGGAGATACTCGACCGGCGACCAGCCGCGCCCCGGCCGCCGACGCCGACCGCTCGGCCCCGGGTCCTCGCCTTCTTCGGCGGCACCGACGCGTTCGGTGCCGCCCCGCCGCTGACCCGGCTGCTACTCGCCACCGGACAACCGTTGGACCTGACCGTGGTGGTCGCCCGCGAATCGATCGGGGCGGAGTTGGCGACGCTACGCCCTACCCCCCAGCAAACAGTGCGGGCGGTACCGCCCACCGACACGTTGCCGGACCTGATCGCCGCGGCGGACCTGGTGGTCTCCGCCGCCGGCACCTCCACCTGGGAGCTCTGCTGCCTCGGTGCCCCCGCGGCGCTGGTCTGCGTGGTCGACAACCAACACGACTCGTACCACCGGGTGATCCGGGAGGGTGTCGCGGCCGGGCTCGGCGAGCTGACCGAGCTGACCGCCACCGGACCGGCCGGAAACTCCGCCCGCGCCAGCGCCGTCCGGACCCTGCGCACGCTACTCGCCTCCGCAGAACACCGGGCCGAACTCGCCGCGCGGGCCTGGGCCATGGTGGATGGACGAGGCCGGGCCCGCGTGGCTGATGCCGTCCAGGCGCTGGTCGGGGCAACCCCGCCCGGCCGCCAACGGTAGGTCAGTCGCGGTCGATCTGATGGCCGATCACCGTGGGGCCGAGCAGCACGGCGAACCCGCTGCCGTCGCGGCGTGGGTCGGCCGCCGGTAGCTCCACCGGCTCGCCGTTCGCGGTCGCACCGGCCGGACGCGGACCGACCCAGGCGACGATCACCTCGGTCTCCCCCTTGAGGAAGCGCTGGGAGCGTAGGCCGCTGGTCGCCCGGCCCTTCGCCGGATAGGCCGCGAACGGTGTCACCTTCACGGTGGCGCCGGTCGAGGTGACCACCATCGGCTCACCGTGGGCGGGGTCGTCGGTGCGGACCGCGCCGAAGTAGACCACTCGCGCGGAGTCGGGGACGCTGACTCCGGCGACGCCACCGCCCCGCAGCCCCTGCGGACGGACCAACCCCGCCGGGTAGCGCAGCAGCGACGCCTCCGAGGTGACGAAGGCGAGGCTCTCTGCTCCATCGGTCAACCAGGTCGCCCCGACCACCTCGTCCCCGTCCCGGAGGGTGATCACTTCGAACTCGTCGGCGCGCACCGGCCAGTCCGGCGCAGCGACCTTCACCATGCCCTGCCGGGTGCCGAGCGCCAGCCCCGGCGAGCCCGCCGCAGCCGCACCGAGCGGTGCGATCCCCACCACCGTCTCCCCCGGCGCCAACGGCACCAACTCGGCCGCAGACATCCCACCGCGCAGGGAGACCGTCCCGGACTGCTCCGGTAACACCGGCAGCGGCAGCACGTCCACCTTGAACGCCCGGCCGCCACTGGTGACCAGCAGTACTTTGCCGCGGGCCGTGGAGTGGGCGACGGCGCGTACCGCGTCGTGCCGGACCCGGCCATGCCGGCGATGTCCCTCGACCGCTTCCTCCGACTCGGCGGCGGTCCGGGCGACCAGCCCGGTAGACGAGAGGATCACCTGGCAGGGGTCGTCGGCGACCTCCAGCGGGCCGGCCGGCGCGGACGCGGCGAGCACCTCCTTCAGATCCCCGTCCACCAGGGTGGTGCGGCGCGGCGCGGCGAACTGTTTCACCACCGCGCCCAGTTCGCCGGAGACGACCTTCCGCAGGATCTTCGGATCGTCCAGGAGCCGGGACAGCTCGGCGATCTCGCCGCGCAGCTTCTCCTGCTCGGCCTCCAACTCCAACCGGTCGTACCTGGTGAGTCGGCGCAGCGGTGTGTCGAGGATGTAGGTCGCCTGGATCTCGGAGAGCGCGAAGCGCCGCATGAGACCGTCCTTCGCGGCCTGCGCGTCCTCGCTGCCCCGGATCAGCTTGACCACCCGGTCGATGTCGAGCAGCGCGACCAGCAGCCCGTCCACCAGGTGCAGCCGTTCCTCCCGCCGACGCTTCCGGTATGCGCTGCGGCGGGTCACCACCTCGTACCGGTGGGCCAGGAAGACCTCCAGTAGTGCCTTCAGCCCCAGGGTCTGCGGCTGACCGTCCACCAGCACCAGGTTGTTGACGCCGAACGACTGCTCCAGCGGGGTCAGCCGGTAGAGGTCGGCGAGGAGTACCTGCGGGTTCACCCCGACCTTGCACTCGATGACCAGCCGGGTGCCGTTCTCCCGGTCGGTGAGGTCCTTGACGTCGGCGATCCCGGTGAGCCGCTTGGTCTTCGTGACCTCGTTGGCGACGGCGGCGATGACCTTCTCGGCGCCGATGCCGTAGGGCAGTTCGACGACGGTGATCGCCTGCCGGCCTCGGCTGCCCTCGATCGGGCCGATCTCCACCTTGGCGCGCATCCGCACCACGCCCCGGCCGGTCTCGTAGGCCCGCCGTACCTCGTCCAGGCCGAGTAGCAGCCCGCCGGTCGGCAGGTCCGGCCCCGGAATGAACTCCATCAGCTTGTCCAGCGTGGCGTCCGGGTGGTTGATCAGCCAGCGGGCGGCGGAGACCACCTCACCCAGGTTGTGCGGGATCATGTTGGTCGCCATCCCGACCGCGATCCCCGAGGCACCGTTGACCAGCAGGTTCGGGAAGGCGGCTGGCAGCACGGTGGGCTGGGTCAACGAACCGTCGTAGTTCGGCCCCAGGTCGACCGTCTCCTCGCCCAGCTCACCGACGAGCAGCATCGCCTCCCGCGACATCCGGGCTTCGGTGTAGCGGGCCGCGGCCGGACCGTCGTCGGGGCTACCGAAGTTGCCGTGCCCGTCGATCAGGGGCGCGTTCAGGGAGAAGTCCTGCGCCAGCCGGACCAGCGCGTCATAGATCGCCACGTCGCTGTGCGGGTGGTACTTTCCCATCACGTCGCCGACCACCCGAGCCGACTTGACGTGCCCCCGGTCCGGGCGGTGGCCGGAATCGTACATCGACCAGAGGATGCGCCGGTGTACCGGCTTGAGCCCGTCTCGGGCGTCCGGCAGGGCGCGGGAGTGGATGACCGAGAACGCGTACTCCAGGTAGGAGTCGGAGACCTCGGTGACCAGCGGATTGTCGAAAACCCGGGCACCCGCCTGGTCGAACGCGGACAGGTCGACCTTCGGGCCCTTGCGGCGTGCCATGACTCAGCTTTCCCCTCGGACTGTTTCCGTGCTCGTGCCGGTGCCCACGTGGCCTGCGGCCGGTCCGGGTCTCATGCGTCGATCGCCTCGCGGTCGACCCGGTCGGCGGAGGCGATCAGCCAGTTCCGACGGGGCTCCACCTTCTCCCCCATCAGCAGCTCCAGGACCCGCTCGGCTTCTTCGGCGTCCTCCAGCGTGATCCGGCGGACCGCCCGCCCGGCCGGGTTCATCGTGGTCTCCCACAACTCGTCGGCGTCCATCTCGCCCAGACCCTTGAACCGCGGGATCGGGGTGACGATCTGCTTGCCCGCCTGCTCCAGTCGCCGGACGGTCGCCTCCATCTCCTCCTGGGTGTAGGTGTAGATGGTCTGTGGCTTGCGCCCCCGTGTGGTGATCTTGTGCAGGGGCGGCATCGCCGCGTACAGCCGGCCGGCCTCGATCAACGGTCGCATGTACCGGGCGAAGAGCGTGATCAGCAACGTCCTGATGTGCGCCCCGTCCACGTCGGCGTCGGCCATGATCAGAACCCGGCCGTACCGCACGGCGGCGAGGTCGAAGGTGCGCCCCGACCCGGCCCCCAGCACCTGCACGATCGCGGCGCACTCGGCGTTGTCCAGCACCTGCTGAAGGTTCGCCTTCTGTACGTTCAGGATCTTGCCGCGGATCGGCAGCAACGCCTGGTACTCCGACGAGCGGGCCAACCGCGCCGTGCCGAGGGCGCTGTCCCCCTCGACGATGAACATCTCGCTGCGCTGCACCCCGGTGGACCGGCAGTCGACCAGCTTCGCCGGCATCGACGCACCTTCCAGGGCGGTCTTGCGCCGAGCCGCCTCCTTCTGCTGCTTCTGGGTGAGCCGAACCCGGGCGGCATCGGCGATCTTCTGGAGGACGGTCCGTGCCTCGGTCTTGGTCTTGCGCTCCTCCAGCCAGGCCTTGAGGTGCTGCTCGACCAGGCGCTGGAGAACCTTGGTGATCCCGGCGGTGGAGAGCTCGTCCTTGGTCTGGGAGGTGAACTGCGGCTCCGGGACGCGCACGTGCACGACCGCGGTCAAACCCTCGAGGATGTCGTCCAGCGTCGGCGGGTCCTCCTTGGCCTTGAGCAGGCCACGGGTGTTTCGGATCGCCTCGGCGAGGGTCCGGGTCAGGGCCCGCTCGAAGCCCTTGCGGTGGGTGCCGCCGTGCGCGTTGCGGATGGTGTTGGTGAAGCACTCCACGGTCCGCTCGTAACCGGTGCCCCAGCGGAAGGCCACCTCCACCTCGGCGCGACGCGGCACATTGGCCTGCATCACGCCGTTGGCGTCGGCGGCGTTCTCCCGGTACGCCCCTTCGCCGCGGACCAGCAGGGTGCCGGAGACCGGCCGGTCGCCGGCGGGGGCGAGGAAGTCCACCATGTCGGACAGGCCGTTGGGGTAGTGGAACCGCTCCTCCACCGGCTCCGCTCCGGTGTGGTCCCGCAGCAGGTAGCTGACCCCGGGGACCAGGAAGGCGGTGTTGCGCAGCTTCATCCGTACGGCGTCGGCGTCGAGCGTGGCGCCGACCTCGAAGTAGCGCGGGTCGTACCAGTAGCGGATCGAGGTGCCGGTACGCTGCTGACGCTTCGCCGCACCGATCACCTGCAGGCCCGGGCCGGCGGTGAAGGACGCCTGCGGCCCGTCGCCGTCGAACGCCCCCGGCACCCCGTGCCGGAACGACATCGTGTGGATCTTGCCGCCACGACGGACCGTCACGTCGAACCGGCGGGATAGGGCGTTGACCGCCGAGGCACCGACGCCGTGCAGGCCACCGGAGGTCTTGTAGCCGGAGCCGCCGAACTTGCCACCGGCGTGCAGCCGGGTGAGCACCAGCTCGACCCCCGATATTCCGGACTTCGCGTGCACGTCCGTGGGGATACCGCGACCGTCGTCGTCGACCTGCACCGATCCGTCGGCGTGCAGCGTCACCTCGATGGAGGTCGCGTGACCGGCGACCCCCTCATCGGTGGAGTTGTCGAGGATCTCGTTGACGAGGTGACCCACGCCACGGCTGTCCGTCGAGCCGATGTACATCCCCGGACGCTTACGGACAGCATCCAGTCCCTCGAGATGCGTGAGGTCGTCGGCCTCATACAGGGTCTCAGGCTCTGCGGTCAACTGGTCGTACTCCCAGGTCTCGGCGGGTATGGTGCCACGCACAGTAGGCATTGGCCGGTGCGGCACGCCGCAGCGAGCCTAGCCGTAGGCCCCGACGGGCCCCGCTGGGCCCGTTCGCCCGACCACAACCGGAGTAACGGATCGGGGCTGGCCGGCGATTCCGGCCGTGACCCAGGCGACAGGCGTCCCCGAGTGCCGCGACGCCGGAGCCGACACCCGTGGGCCCCGAGTGGGCCGGCATCCCGCCCGGACGCTCAGGCGCGTCCGGTGGCCCCCATCGGGAGCGGCCCGACCCGGCCGGCACCCCCACCGCACCACGGGACGGCGAAAGATTTTTCACCACAAAACCCACTGCCGTGATATTCGTTACTAGTGAGTATTGACACTTGTGATCGATGGGTGATCTGATCCCCTCTCAGCGGAACTTTCACAACTCGATAGGGGTGATCATCACATGTCCAGATTGGGTCGTACCGTCCTGGCCGCCGGCATCGCCGTCGCCACGACCACATTCTCTGCGACGGTCATATCGCCGGCTCTGGCCGAGACACCGCCCACCACTGCGACCGACGCACCACCACCCACCGCCGCGGTGGCGCTCGGAGACAGCTTCATCAGCGGAGAGGGCGCCGGGGCGTACGCTCCCGTGGTCGATATCGACGGGGAGACCAGCACCTTCCCCGGATGGTCCGCGTCGAACAGCGCGGCCTACTTCTGCCACCGCTCGGCGAACGCCTCACTCCACCGGGCCAACCTGCCCGGCATCGAGGACCGCTTCAACCTCGCCTGCTCCGGCGGACAGCCGGCCGACATCGCCAACGCCTCCGCCGACCGGGCGAACGGGCGCCAGGTCGCCGCCCAGCTCGACCAGCTCCGCGCGGTGGCCCAAACCCACGACATCGACCTGGTCCTCATCGGCGTCGGTTCGAACAACAGCTCGTTCACCTTTGGCAAGGTGGCCGAGAAGTGCGCGAACCGGTTCATCGCCGATGCCTGGACCGGCTGGTGGGAGTTCTGGGCGGAGCCCTGGGCGGTGGAACAGGATCCCTGCTCCGACGACGACCTGGCAACCGAGGCCGAGCTCGCCGCGGCCACCGCGGAGACCAGTGCCGCGGTGCAGCAGGTCCTCAGCACGCTCGCCGAGGTGGACGCCGACGGCGAGCACCGGGTCGTCCTCCAGGACTACACGAACCCGTTGCCGGAAGAGCTGGACCACGCCTACTGGACCGAGGACAACCGCGACGACACGCGGGACAAGTTCCGCGACCTCGGCCGCGAACGGTACGCGGCCGGGTGCCCGATCCACCGCGCCAGCCTCGCCCCCGGCCACCGTTTCTCGCAGGGTCTGGGCACCATGGTGAGCCAGGTCCACACCGACGTCACCCGCGAGTTCCCCAACGCCGACGTGGTCCTGCTCAACGTGCAGCAGGCCTTCGACGGTGCCCGGCTCTGCGAGACGACGACTGGTCCGCAGCACGCCCTCGCCACCGCCGTCCGCCTGATGGACGGACCCAGCGGCACCTACGTCACCAGCCTCGAACGGGCGGACAAGCTCGACATCAGCCGGATCGCCAACACCTGCGTGGATCACTTCCAGACGTGCCAGGAGTCGTGGCACCCGAACGCCGCCGGCCACCTGGCGCTCGGGCAGTGCCTGACCGGCGCCGCGTCCACGAGTTCCCGTGAGGTCTCCTGCGTCCGTTCCCCGAACGGCACGATCACGGTGAGCTGACCCCCAACTACCCCCGGCGCCTCGCGGATCCACGCATCGAACGGATCCGCGAGGCGTTCGTGTTACCCGCCAGCGGGCACGTTCGACGTGGGCGCGCCGGCAGTGGCTGCGCCGAGGCCAACCCGACCCGAATCGACGTGACGGCAGTCACCGATTGGTTACTTGTCGGTAGATCCACCCCGTAGATTGGGCTGGTGAATGCGGATTACCAGCAAGAATTCGTCGAGGTCGACGGAGCCCGCCTCGGTCTGCAGATCTATCCGGAGCCGGCGGAGAGCGCCGACGCCCCGCTGGTACTGATCTCCCCCGCCATGGGCGTACCCGCCCGGTACTACCGCCCGTTCGCCACCGCGCTCCGTGCCGCCGGGCTCGGCGTCGCGGTAGCCGACCTTCGCGGCACCGGCGCGAGCACACCGCGCCCGAGCCGCCGCTGCCGCTACGGGTACGCGGAGCTGACCACCGACGTCGGCGCGGCGCTGGCGGCGTTGAAGGAACATCGAAACGGCCGACGTACCCTCCTGCTCGGACACTCCCTGGGTGGTCAGACGGCGCTACTGCACCTGGCGCTGACCCCCGGGCACGATGTGGATGGTCTGGCCCTGGTCGCCGTCGGGCTCCCCTGGTGGCGCAGCTATCCGCCCGGACCGCGGGGTTACGGCGTCCTCCCGTTCTCCCAGACGATCGCGGTCGCCACCCGGGTGCTCGGGGTCTGGCCCGGCTGGGGGTTCGGCGGCCGGCTGGCGCGTGGGGTGGTCCGGGACTGGGCCTACACCGCCCGCACCGGGCGCTTTCCCCGACTGGACGGAGTGGATGCCGAGGCGGCGCTCCGCGATCTCCGTACGCCGGTGCTGGCGGTCAGCGTGGACAACGACCAGTACACCCCGCACGAGACCCTCGACCACCTCTGCGCCAAACTCACCAGCGCTCCCATCACCCGCGAGCGCCACCGGGCCGAGCCGGGCGGCGGCCGGCTCGACCACTTCAGCTGGACGCGCACCGCAGCGACCCCGCTGGCCACCCGAATCGCCCAGTTCGCGACGCAGGGGTAGCCATCGACCCCCTTCCCTCCAGCCTGCTCACCCGGTAGAAACGGGGTCAGCCCCCACCCGTCCAGGCCGTCCACCCGCAACACCGAGAGAGCGCTCTCTCCCCACCGCGTGACGAGAGGACGAACGCATGACCCTTCCCCACCCACGACGACGCGTACGCCGAGCCCTCGGGCTCAGCCTCGCGCTGATGGTCGCCGTCACCGCCGCCGCCCCCGGCGCCGCCAGCGCCGGCGGCCCCCGCCCCGGCACCCCCGACTTCGGCCCCAACGTGACGATCTTCAGTCCGGAGACGCCCCTCGACGAGATCCAGGCCACCATGGATGCGCGGCACGCAGCGCAGGTGGATGACGAGATGGGCACCGACCGGCACGCCTACCTCTTCCTGCCGGGCGACTACGGCAGCGCCGACCAGCCGTTGCAGGTGAAGCTCGGCTACTACACCCAGGTCTCCGGCCTCGGCGCCACCCCCACCGACGTCCAGATCAACGGAAAGATCGAGGTCTACAACCGCTGCCTCGACGACGAGGGCACCAGCAACTGTCTCGCGCTGGTCAACTTCTGGCGCACCGTGTCCAACCTGGCACTGCGCATTGACCCCGCCGGGCAGGACGACTGCCGCTCCTCGGCGAACTTCTGGGCGGTGTCGCAGGCGGTGTCGATGCGCCGCCTCGACGTCAGCGGCGGCACCCTGTCCCTGATGGACTACTGCACCGCCGGCCCGCAGTACGCCAGCGGCGGGTTCATCGCCGACTCCCGGCTTCCCGAGGTCGTCAACGGCTCGCAGCAGCAGTGGTTGACCCGCAACAGCGAGATCGACAGCTGGTCCAACGGCGTCTGGAACCAGGTCTTCTCGGGCGTCGAGGGCGCACCGGACGACGACAGCTTCCCCGACCCGCCGTACACGACACTCGACACCACCCCGGTGAGCCGGGAGAAGCCGTACCTCTTCGTCGATGATCGGGGTCGCTACCAGGTACGGGTGCCGGCCGCTCGCCGCGACACCCGGGGCGTCTCCTGGGCGACGGGCCCCACCCCCGGCCGGACCATCCCGATCCGCGACTTCCACATCGCGCGTCCGGGTGAATCCGTGCGGACGATCAACCGGGAGTTGGCGCGGGGCAAGCACCTCCTACTCACCCCCGGCCGGTACGACATCGCCCGCAGCATCGAGATCCGCCGGCCGGACACGGTCGTCCTCGGGCTGGGGCACGCCACCCTGACCGCCGCGGACGGCGCCACGCCGCTCAACGTCGCCGGTGTTCCCGGTGTCGTGGTGGCGGGGGTGACCATCGACGCGGGGCTCCACGAATCGCCGGTCCTGCTCCGGGTCGGCAAACGGCACGGACGCAACCACAGCACCCCGCGGAACCCGATCACGCTCTCGGACGTGTACTTCCGGGTCGGTGGGCCCCACATCGGCCGCACCCACACCGCCCTCGAGATCAACGCCGACGACGTGTTGATCGACCACACCTGGGTGTGGCGGGGCGACCACGGCGTGGAGGACTTCACCGAGGGGGTCAAGGGCGACACCGACCGCTGGCGCACCAACACCGGGCGGTACGGCGCGATCATCAACGGCGACCGGGTAACCGCCACCGGCCTCTTCGTCGAGCACTTCCAGCGCCACAACACGGTGTGGAACGGCGAGCATGGCACCACGATCCTCTACCAGAACGAGCTGCCCTACGACCCACCGACGCAGGCCGACTGGATGAAGGGCGAGGTGCAGGGTTGGGCCGGCTACAAGGTCAACGACCGGGTACGGCACCACACGCTCTACGGCGGCGGGGTGTACGTGTACAACCGGAACAACCCGTCGATCCACACCGAGAACGGCTTCGAGGTGCCCAACCGCCCCGGAGTGCGGCTCCATCGCGTGATGACCGTCAACCTGAACGCCGGCACGATCGACCATGTGGTCAACGGGATCGGCGCGGCAGCCGACACCACCCGCGTCGGCCAGCCGGTCTATCTCACCGAATATCCGGTCGACTGATCCCTCGCCGCTGACCGCCGGTCACGGGTCGCGCTGCGCCAACCAGGGCACCGCGACCCGTGCCGGCCACGACAGAGTGATGCACCAGCGGTGCTATCATCGCTACGTGGCGATTGATTCCTCTCCTGGGCTCGCACCGGCCGTCGCGCTGTTCCGGTCCCTCGGCGACCCGGCCCGGCTGGCCATCCTGCACCGGCTCACCCACGGTGAGGCCCGGGTGGTGGACCTGACCCGCGAGCTACAACTGGCGCAGTCGACCGTCTCGAAACACCTCTCCTGCCTGCGCGACTGTCAACTGATCGACTTCCGGGTCGAGGGCCGCCAGTCGTTCTACGCGCTGGCCCGGCCGGAGCTGCCCGTCCTGCTGCGCTCGGCGGAACAGCTCCTCGCCGCCACCGGCGAAGCAGTCGCCCTCTGCCCGACATACGGCTCGTCCACGGATCGAGGAGAGCACGCGTGACCGCCTCCACCCTGACCCCCCAGCGACGTGCGCTCCTGTCCCGCCGCAGCCTCTGGCTGGCCTACGCCACCGCCGGATACAACCTCCTGGAGGGTTTGATCGCGATCGCCGCCGGCGCGGCGGCCTCCTCCACCGCGCTGATCGGCTTCGGCCTCGACTCGTTCGTCGAGGTGTCCAGCGCGGCCGTGGTCATCTGGCAGTTCCGCTCCCGGGTCCCGGAGGAGCGGGAACGGCTGGCGCTGCGACTGATCGGTGTCTCGTTCTTCGCCCTGGCCGCCTGGATCACCGTCGACGCCGGGCGCGCGCTACTCAGCGACGGAGACGCCAGCCCCAGCCCGGTCGGCATCGGCCTCGCCGTCGCCTCGCTGATCGTCATGCCCCTGCTGGTCCGCGCCAAGCGACGCACCGGCCGGGAACTCGGCTCGGCCACCGTCATGGCCGACTCCACCCAGACCGCGCTCTGCACGTACCTCTCCGCGGTGCTCCTCGTGGGCCTGCTTCTCAACGCCGGGCTCGGCTGGTCCTGGGCAGACCCGATCGCCGCGCTCGTCATCGCGGCCGTCGCGGTGCGGGAAGGGATCGCGGCGTGGCGGGGTGACCAGTGCGACGACTGCGCGCCGCCCACCCACGCCGCCACCGCCGCCACCGCTGACCCGGCACCGAGCTGCACCGACGGATGCCAACCCGACGCGGCCGCACCCCAGTCATAGTCGAGGTCAGCCAGCAGGCACACAGCTTGCCGGGCGTACTTTGTGCGTACAATCGGGTGATGAGTGCGAAGGCGGAGCGGCTGCACCTGCGGGTGGATGCCGAGCAGAAGGCGCTGTTGGAGGCGGCTAGTCAGGCCGCTGGCGCGAGCGTGTCGATGTTCGTGCTGAAGGCGGCCACCGACGCGGCGGCTGATGTGCTCGCCGATCGGCGAGCGTTTCTGCTGGACGAGGACGCGTGGCGGGTGTTCGACGAGGCGCTGGAGCGCCCGGCCCAGGATGTCGCAGGCCTGCGTGATCTGCTGACCGGGCCGACGGCTCTGGACAACCCTGGTGAGGCGCAGCGGTGAACTCGCGTTTCTCGCCGGTCGAGCCGCTGTCGGCCACACATGTGGTGACCGGCTTCGACTGCGGCTCACCGGCCCAGTCCGTCTGGCTGGCCGAGCACGCACTGCAGGCGCACCGGGCCGGGCTGTCCCGCGTGTACGTCGTCGGCGACGCCGATCGCCCGGATCGCCGGGTGATCGGCTACTACGCTCTCGCGGCGGGCAGCGTCGCCCCGGCTGACGCCTCTCCGCGGTTACGCCAGGGTGCCGGCCGCTACCACCAGCCCGTGGTGATCCTGACCCGCCTCGGCGTCGATCGCAGCGCCCAGGGCGCCGGCCTCGGACGCGCCCTCGTCGTCGACGCGCTGCGACGGATCGCCACCGCGGCCGAGGTCATCGGTGTGCGGGCGGTGCTCATCCACTGCGAGACCGACGCCGCCCGCGACTTCTATCTGCGCCTGGCCAAGTTTGAGCCGAGTCCGACAGATCCGATGCACCTGCTGCTGTTGATGAAGGACCTCCGCCGGGCGCTTGGCGGGTAGCGTGCGTTGGAGGGTGGCGAGTTCTTCGGTGGCTTGCCAGGCGGCGGCGGTGTCCCTATCCATGAAGGCGTCGACGATCTTGCCCCTGGGCGGGGCGTCGGTTGGTTCGTAGGCCAGGCGAAGAACCGGTGATACAACGGCCCTGTCGTAGTGGTGGGCATGTCCACGCACGCCTCGACAAAGAACTGGGTGAGGTAGAGCATCAGCGACACCCGCGCGCCGGCGAACTCGGCCAACAGTTGACGTTTGCGGGTCAGACACGGCCATACCTGTCCGCACCCGGCGCACGTCCATACAGGACGAACTGGTAAATGCATCGTCATCGCTGGCACCCTTTCAGCCAACACCACCCGCCGCGCCCTCGACGCCGTCAACGACGCCTACAACCAACACGCCGACAGCGTGGCCGAACCCGAATGGGTGTACTGGCTCAACCAGACCGAGATCGACGTCATGGCCGCCCGCTGCCTCATCGAACTCGGCACCCCAGCCGCCGCCGAACCCCTGCTCACCCAAGCACTCGCCGGCTACAACCACGACCACACCCGCGAAGTCGCCCTCTACCAAACCTGGCTCGCCGAGGGCCACACAAGAGCCGGCAACCTCGACGCCGCCCGCGCCGTCCTACGCCGCATCGACACCACCGCCATCGACGCCGGCTCCACCCGCCTTCACCGCCGCATCACCGCCGTCGACCGCCTCATCAACCGCCGCGCACAGAAGAAGAAACCCGCCAACACCAACAGCACCAGACGACCGACCGAGTAGACACCCCAGCCCGTCGCCCCGCGCAGCCCGACGTGCCCCCACGTTGCTGTCACGACTGCTGTCAAACCGCCCACAAACGATGAACCGCCGACGAGCGGTTGAGCGAAGCCCAGCTCACCGCCAAGATCGAACCCATGACAACACCGCAGCCACCGTAGCAAGGCCACACGTACTATGTGGTGGCCGGCAACACGCCGGTCCTCGTACATAACTGCAATACCATCGATGCGTCCAATGTTAGGTTACCAAAGATAGCGCTGGTAGCCGTTTTAAGGATGGAAGGCCGGTAGCAGATCTCGCCAATGGGCTTGCGGACGGCAGCGTCGATCCGATGATCCTGCCGCCGATTAAGATTTTCCGTGGGGAGGGTGGCGAATTTTCTCCCTCGACAACCGTCGACTCTTTGCTGGACAGTATGCCGGTGTGAAGTTGCCGTATCAGTGGGCTACCAAGGCTGATGATCGCGCGTCGGGACATGACCTACGTTGATGATGGTCAGAGTAGCAGGATCCGTGGGGAAGGCTGGTGGAGCAACGGGTGAGTGAGTCGGATTCGATCCGCCCCGGCAAGGATACTGTCGTCGCATTTCTAGGCGATTTATCGCGGGAGCTAGACGAAGGGGCGGATTGGGAGAACGATACTCTGAGTCGATACTTGGAGGCGCTTGGCGCACTCCTGGATTCGATTGAGAACACCTATATCAATAATGGTGAACCTGTGCCTCAAGACCCGTGGGAACTAATGATCAGAGCGCTCAAGGGGGCTCGGCACTACGAGTAACTGTCAGTGACCGGTGGCGTGCGGGGGCTGTCAGTGGTGATGCGTGTTGCCGTCACGGTAGCCGTCAGCTCGGCGCAGCCATTCAAGAACATCGTCATAGTGATGCGTTGATTGATCCGCTCGGCGAGGAGGCTCGCTGCCTTTGGTGGCGGTTCAGCGTTGATGGGCGTGCGCGCGGGGCCGTAGGCCTGTAGCGCGTGCGCGCGGCCCGGCCTTGCGCCGGGCCGCCTTCTTGATCCTGTAGAGCAGTTTTGAGCCAGTCGGATCTTGGCGTGCTGGTTGAGCTATGCGATGGCGGCGATGTCGCCGTCGTCAAAGTAGATGGCTTGGTGCAGGCGTCCGCCGAGGGCGGCGGCGTAGCGGGCAACGACGTCCTGGCCGGAGATCTTGCCCTGTTCGATCTGGGAGACGCGGCCCTTCGTGACGCCCATGCGGTCGGCCACCTGCTGCTGCGTCAGACCCCGCGCGCGGCGTACCTCGGCGAGACGGTGTCCGACCACGGTGGCGAGAAGTTCCTGCTTGCCTTCCTCGACGGCCTGTTCGCCGCCGGCGCGCTCGACGTGGGCGGCGCGGATGTCGCGCCAGCGTGCGTAGCTGCTCATGGCTGTCGGCCCTCCTCCTCGGCGCGTTCCTTCAGGTAGATCTCGTAGCGTTGCTCGGCTAGGGGGACCGCTTCGGTGTACCACTGCTGCCATCGTCCGGCCTTGTCTCCGGCGACAAGCAGGATGCTGGAGCGCCACGGGTCGAAGGCGAACAGGATGCGTACGGTGCCGGGGCGCAGCTCTTTGAGGTTGGCGATCGACGAGCCGTGGATGGTGTCGACCAGCGGCCGGCCGAGCCCGGGGCCAGCTTCGGCGAGCACGTCGATGGCTTGCACGACGCGGGCGTGGATGAGTGGATCGAGGCTGTCCATCCATTCCTGTACCTCGTTGACGAGGTAGATCTCCCACTCGTCAGCAGCCACCAGCGGAGTATAGCATCCGCTATACCAGGGGCGTTGGCGCGAGCTCGATGCATCGACCTGGGAGGACCGGACGGACCTGGGTCGCCTGTGGCGGTCTCTCCAGGTTGCCGTCATCGTCGCCGTCAACACCGACTAGCTTCGATGGGGTGAATCGGCGCCACCCATGAAAGGCCAGGTGAAACGCCATGAAAACATAGGTCACACCGCGTGACAGGCTGAAAACCCCACACGTACTATGTGATAGCCGGCGAAACGCCGGTCCTCGTCCACAACACCTGTTTTTCGACGCGTTATGAAAATACTGGTGATATAGGAAATAACAACTCTTAGCCCAGTGGCTCCGTCGGCGGCGGGTCGCTTGGCCGCGGTCTCGAGGCTGCGACGTTTCCTCCCCGGGCTGAACGGTACCGCGTGGTACGGTATGGTGCATGACGAGGATTACGTTGCGGGAGTTCCGTGATGGCGCGGGTCGGGTGCTGGACGGGGTTGAGCGCACCGGTGAGCCGGTCATCATCACGAAGTACGAGCGGCCGGTGGCCGTGCTGGTCGGTATCGACGAGTGGGAGGAGATTGAGGCGTTCCGGGACCGTCGGGACGCTGCGGTGATCGCTCGTTCCCGTGCCGAGGGTCAGTTCGTGCCACTGTCGGCGGCTCTGGAGTCGCTCGGGGTGGATCCTCGTGAGGTGGAGGCGTTGCTGGCCGACCGGGCCGGCGGTGCGGCGGCGTGAAGGTTCAGATCGACCGGGATGTGCTGGTGTGGCTGCACAAACAGCCCCGCAACGTGTTCCTGACCGTCCTGAGCGCGATCCTCGGCCTGGTCTCCGATTCTGAGCCGCAGAGCTCGACCGAGATGCGCGACGGGTCTGGGCATCGGTTGCGGGTCGGTGACTACCGGGTCCTCTACCGCCTCGACGGCGACGCGTTGACGATCCACGCGGTCGGGCATCGCAAGGACGTCTACTCGTGAACCGCCTGGGTCCGGTGGCCATGTCTGGCCGTAGTGGGCTCGCGGCCAAGGGCCATCCAGGAAGCGGTCGTCCGACGCCGCCGGGGTGCGCTTGAGCCGGCGGGGGTGGTGGCGTCCATCAGGGGGGTGGTCCGGGTCAACGGGCCGCCCTTGTCGCCGGCGTGCGTCGGTGTTGCTGTCATGACTGCTGCCAGCATCGACGACGCCGATAATCACCGGGTAGAACCGTAAGCGAACGTGCAGGCAAGGCCCGTCATCACCTAGCGTAACGCCGCTGCTGGCCCCACATATACCATGTGGTGGCCGGCAACACGCCGGTTCTCGTCTCCACCTGCACGGTCGATCCGCATGAGGACAGGTTCAACCGAATCGCAGCGGTCATGGTGATGAGGCGTTGACGGGCTGCGTACGCATCGCGCGTACCGCCTCGCCGGCGAAGAGGCAGGCCGCCTGGTGCCCGGAGCCGATCTCGACCAGCACCGGGTCGGTCTGGGCGCAGTCAGGTCGGGCCTGCGGGCACCGCGTCCGAAACCGGCAGCCGGTGGGCGGGTCGATCGGGCTCGGGACATCACCGGCCAGGATGATCCGCTGACGGCTCCGCTGCACCGGCGGGTCGGCCACCGGCACCGCCGACAGGAGAGCGGCGGTGTAGGGGTGGGCGGGTTCCCGCCAGATCTGCGCCGGGGTACCGCTCTCCACGATCCGGCCGAGGTACATCACGGCCACCCGATCACTCATGTGCTCGACGGCGGCCAGATCGTGGGCGATGAAGAGGTAGGTCAGCCCGAGCTCTCGCTGCAGCCCGCGGAGCAGGTTCATGATCTGCGCCTGCACACTCAGGTCCAGGGAGGCGATCGGTTCGTCGAGGACGATCAGGTCCGGCTCACCGGCGAGCGCCCGCGCGATGCCCACCCGCTGCCGCTGGCCGCCGGAGAGTTCGTGCGGGTGCCGTTCGGCGAGATCGCGCCGCAGGCCGACCAGGTCGAGCAGTTCGGCTACCCGGTCCCGCCGGGCCGAGCCGCTGGCGGCGAGCCCGTGCACGGCCAACGGCTCGGCGATACTCGCCCCGACGGTGTGCCGCGGGTCGAGGGAGGCCTGCGGATCCTGGAACACCATGGCGACGCGGCGGCGCAGCCGGCGCAACCGCCGCCGCGACCAGCGGGTCACGTCCTGCCCCGCCACCTGGACCGTACCGGCGGTCGGCTCGACCAGGCGCAGCAGCGCCAGCCCGGTCGTCGACTTGCCGCTGCCGGACTCACCGACCAGACCGAGGGTTTCGCCGCGGCGTACCATCAGGGACACCCCGTCCACGGCGTGGACGACCCCCGCCGGGGTCGGGAACCACACCGCCAGGTCAGCCAGCTCAGCGACCGCGTCGGCGGCCACACTCTCCCCGGTCATCGGTCCTCCCCAGTCGGCTGACGCGGATAGAAGGTCCGAACCTGGTGTCCCGCCGCGACCGGCACCAACGGCGGCAACTCCCGCTCGCAGCGACTGTCCCCCCGGACCGAACAGCGAGGCCAGAACGCGCACCCCTCGGGAAGCTCCAGCGGGCTGGGTGGCGTACCCGGGATGGTGACCAGTTCGGTGACGTTCGCGTCCGGGTCCGGTCGCGCCGCGAGCAGCGCGGCGGTGTACGGGTGCGCCGGTTCGGCGAAGACCGCGTCCACTGTCCCCTGCTCGACGATGCGACCGCCGTACATGACAGCCACCGTGTCGGCGAGCCCGGCGACGACACCGAGGTCGTGGCTGATCCAGACGACGGCGGTGCCGAGGCGCCGCTGCAGGTCGGCGACCAGCTCGACGATCTGGGCCTGCGTGGTCACGTCGAGCGCGGTGGTGGGCTCGTCGGCGATCAGCAGATCCGGCTCGCAGACCAGGGCCATGGCGATCACCGCGCGCTGGCGCATCCCACCGGAGAGCTGGTGCGGGTAGGCGTCCACCCGGTCGGCGGCGGAGGGGATGCCGACGAGTTCGAGCATCTCGATGGCGCGGGCCCGGGCGGCCCGCCGGGTCAGCCCGAGGTGGACCTCGCTGGCCTCGCCGATCTGGCGGCCCACGGTCAGCACCGGGTTCAGCGAGGTCATCGGGTCTTGGAAGACGAACCCGACGTGCCGCCCCCGCATCCGCCGGCGACGTGCCGCCGACAGCGTGGCGAGGTCCGTACCGAGTAGCCGGACGTCTCCGGTGACCCGGGCCGTGCGGGGGGCGAGCCCGGTGGCGGCGAGCACGCTCATGCTCTTGCCGCTGCCCGACTCACCGACCAGGGCCAGGGTCTGCCCGGCCCGGACCGACCAGTCGACGCCGGCGACCGCGCGGGCCGCTCCCCGGCGGGTACCGATCGTCACGGTCAGGTCCGCGACGGAGAGCACGGTTTCGTCGGTCATCCGGCGTTCCTCCTCGCCTCGCTGACGGTGAGCTGGCGCGGGTCGAGCACGTCGCGGAGCGCGTCTCCGACCAGGTTGAACGCCAGGACGGTAAGGAAGATCGCCGCACCGGGGAAGAAACCCAGCCACCACGCGTCGGTGACGAATCCGCGCCCGTCGTAGAGCATCCGGCCCCAGGCCGGCTCGGGCGGCTGCACCCCCAACCCGAGGAAGGAGAGCGCCGCCTCGGACAGGATCGCGAAGGCCAGCGAGAGCGACGTCTGGACGATCAGCGGCGCCGCGATGTTGGGCAGCACGTGCCGCCGCATGATCCGCAGATCCGATGCCCCGGTGGCGACTGCCGCCCGGACGAAGACCTGCTCGCGGACGGAGAGCACCCCCGCGCGGGTGACCCGGGCGAAGATCGGGGTGTAGACCACGCCGATCGCGACCATCGCGGTACTCAGGCCCGGCCCCAGGACCGCGACGATGGCCACCGCGAGCAGCAGGACCGGGAACGCGAACAACACGTCCATGCACCGCATGAGTACGTTGTCCAGCCACCCCTGGTAGTAGCCGGCGAACAGCCCCAGCGTGACGCCCGCCAGCAGGGCGATCCCCACGCTGACCGCGCCGACCTGAAGCGAGACGCGGGCGGCGACCAGGACCCGGCTGAGTACGTCCCGACCGAGTTCGTCGGTGCCGAAGGGGTGCGCCCAACTGGGCGGCTGGAGCATCCGGTCGACATCCACCTCGTTGATGCCGGCGGGGGCCAGCCACGACCCGGCCAGGCCCGCCACGACCAGCAGCACGAGCACCACGCCGCCGGTCACGGCCAACGGGTCGCGGATCAGCGCCACCAGCGCCCGGCGCGACGTCGAGTCACCGTTTCCGCTCATCGCACCCGAATCCTCGGATCGAGGCGGGCATAGAGGAGATCCACCAGGAGGTTGACCAACAGGAACAGCACCGCCACGAGCAGGATCGCCCCCTGGAGCACGGGATAGTCCCGGGCCTGCACCGCGTCGTAGGTGAGTCGGCCCACCCCGGGCCAGGCGAAGAGCACCTCGATCACGATCACGCCGCCGAGCAGGCTGGCCAGCTGCACCGCCACGACGGTGACCACCGGGATCAGCGCGTTCCGCAGGACGTGCCGCACCACCACCACGCGGGTGGGCAGCCCCTTCGCCTCGGCGGTGCGGACATAGTCCTCAGCGAGCACCTCCAGCACGGAGGATCGGATGAACCTGGTCAGGATCGACGCGGTGACCAAACCGACCGTGACCGCCGGGAGGAAGACATGCGACGCCCAGCCGGCGGGATCGGTGGTGAGTGCCACGTAACCCGAGGGCGGAAACCAACCCAGCACCCCCGCGAAGAGCAGGATGCCCATGATGCCCATCCAGAAGTCCGGTACCGAGACCCCGAACTGGCTGAACACCCGCGCGGCGTGGTCGAACACCGAGCCGCTCCGCAGGGCCGAGAGCACCCCCAGCGGGAAGGCGACCAGGAGCGCGAAGACGACCGCGGTGATCGCCAGGGAGAGCGTCGCGGGCAGCCGCTCCAGCACGATCGCGGTCACCGGCCGACCGCTGCGGAAGCTGACCCCGAGATCGCCGGTCAGCGCCTGCCCGACGTAGCTGGCGTACTGCACCGGCAGCGGCTGGTCCAGCCCCGCCCGCGAGCGCAGCGCCTCGTACGTCTCGGGGTCGAAGCGGGTGCCGAGCGCCACCCGCACCGGATCGCCGGGGACGAGTTGCAGCAGCAGGAACACCACCAACGTCACGCCGAGCAGGACGATGCCGGACTGGAGCAGCCGGCGCAGGATGAAGCGGGTCACCCGGGGTGACCCGCAAACTCACCGAGTATCACCAGCGAGGTCCCGCCACTCACTGGGCAAGAGCGACGTCGCGGAACCGGATCGCCCGGTCGGCGCGGACCTCGTAGCCGCTGACCTGCGGCGACCAGCCCTGCACCACATCCGGGTTGTAGAGGTAGAGGTAGCTGGCATCGTCGACGATCTGCTTGGCCGCCTGCTCGTACTGCTGCTTCCGCGCGGCCTGGTCGGTTTCGGTCCGGGCCTGGTCGAGCAGGTTGTCCACGGCCGGGTTGCGGTATCCGTGGAAGTTGAAGGTGCCGTCACTGTGGTGCTGGGCGTAGTAGAACTCGTCGGGGTCGATGTTGCCCAGCCACCCGAGCATGAACGAGTCGAAGTTCCCCTTGCCCTGTTCGTCGAGCCACTGGGCGAAGTCCAGCGTACGGATCTTGACAGTGATGCCGATCTCCTCGAGCTGCGCCGCGATGACCTGCGCCGCGGTCACCGTCTCCGGGTACTCGTTGGTGACCATCAGATCCATGGTCAGGTCGCTCCCACCGGCCTTGGCCAGCAGCTGCTTCGCCTGCGCCAGGTCCTGCTGGTACGGCGCGTAGTCGTAGTAGTAGGCGCTGTCCTTCGGAATGGCGGTCTGGTTGACCGTCGCCAGCCCGAACTTGGCGGCCTTGGTGATCGCCGCCCGGTCGAGCGCGAAGGCGACCGCCCGGCGCACGTTCACATCGTCGTAGGGCTTGCGATCCTGGTTGAGAGCCAGGTACCAGTAGTCGCTCGACGCGGCGGCGCGCACGACGAGGTCGTTGTCCTCACGAAGCGCCGGCACCTGCTGCGGCGGCAGGTTGTCGGTCCACTGCACCTCGCCGCTACGCAGGTTCTGCAGGGCCACCGTCGGGTCCTGCACGAAGGTGAAGGTCACCCCGTCCAGCATGGGCTTCGTGCCCCAGTAGTTGTCGTTGCGCACCAGCTTGATGCTGTCCCCGGCGCGGTAGGAGGAGACGACGAACGGGCCGCTACCGATCGGCTCCGTCTTCACCGCCCCGGATTCCACGTTGGATTTCTGGACGATCGCCATTCCCTTGAAGCCACCGAGGCCGGCGAGCAGGTTCGGGGTGGGTGCGGTCAGCTGCACGACGACGGTGCCCGGATCGGGGGCCGTCACCGACTCGACGGTGGCGAACCGGTACGCGGCGTTCAGCTCCTCGTCCATGATCCGGTTGTACGAGTAGACCACGTCCTCGGCGGTGAGCGGGGATCCGTCACTGAAAGTCACCTCCGCACGTAGGGTGAACGTCCAGGTGAGTTGGTCGTCGCTGGTGGTCCACTCGGTCGCCAGGGAGGGCTTCATCGCCAGGTTCGCGTCCGGCTCGACGAGCGTGTCGTAGACGTTCTCGAGCACCTGGAAGCTGGGGTAGGCCGAGGTGTGGTGTGGGTCCAGCTGATCCGGCTCCCCGCTGATCGCGGCGGTGAGGATCCCACCGGCGCCGTTCTGCCCCCCGTCGACCTCGACGCCCTCCCCGGCGCTGCAACCCGCCAGCAGACCGAACGTCAGGGCGAGCGCGACACCGGCCCCCCGGAATCTCTTGCTGGACATGGTCCCCCCTGTGGACTCTTCCCGGCAAAGTGAACGATCATGTGAGTCTCACCCTCGAGCCGGACCATGTCAAAATTTTTGGGCGAATGCCTACCGAGACCGGTGGTCAGCTGTCCGTCGCCGCGCCCGGCACCGGGTCCAGCAGGGAATCCTTCGGGCCCCAACTGCCCGCCGGGTACTCCCGCAGCGGCACCGCCCCCGCCCGCCAGCAGTCGAGCACCGGCTCGATGATCCGCCAGCAGTCCTCAGCGGTGTCCCCCCGGACCGACAGCGTGGGGTCGCCGTCGAAGGCGCCGCGGAGCACCTCCCCGTACGGCGGCAGCCCCCCCGGGCCGAAGTCGGCCACCAGGTGTGCCTGGCCCAGTTCCAACGGGTTCCCGGGACCGTTGATGTTGACGTCGAGGCCGAGCCGGTCCGGGCCGAAGCCGATCCGCAGCCGGTCGGCCTGGTCGTACCCGATCAGTCCGGACGGCACCCGGGGCGGTTGCTTGAACGTGACCACGGCCTCCTTGCGGCGGGCCGCGAGCCCCTTACCGGTACGCAGCCGGAACGGCACGCCGGCCCAGCGCCAGGTGTCGACGCAGAGCACCACCTCGGCGAACGTCTCGGTACCCCGGCTGGGGTCAACACCGGGCTCGTCGGCGTACGCGGGCAGCCGCTTCCCGTTGAGCTCCCCCGCCGCGTACCGACCCCGCCGGCTCCACGTCGCCGGGTCGTCCGCCCACACCCGGGTGGCCCGCAACACCTGCGCCTTCCGGCCCCGCAGGTCCCGGGCGTCGAGGGTGGGCGGGGCGTCCATCGCGATCAGCGCGAGAACCTGGAGCAGGTGACTCTGCACCATGTCGATGAGCGCGCCGGCGCCGTCGTAGTAGCCGGCCCGGCCGGCCAGTCCCAGCGTCTCGTCGAAAACAATGTCCACGCAGGCCACGTGCGCGGAGCTCAGCATCGGTTCGAAGATCCGGTTGGCAAAGCGCAGCCCGAGGATGTTCATCACCGTGGACTTGCCGAGGAAGTGGTCGATGCGGTAGACCTGCTCCTCCGGCACCAGCCGGGCCAGCACCTCATTGAGGGAGCGGGCCGAGACAGCGTCGGTGCCGAAGGGCTTCTCCAACATCAACCGGGTGCCCGGTGGCAGACCGATCCGGGTTAGCGCGGCGGCGGCCTGGGCGGTGATCGCTGGCGGCAACGCGAAGAAGATCACCAGTTGGTCGTGACAGTTCGACAACAGCCGGCGTAGATCCTCCTCCTTCGTCACGTCGGCGGGCAGATAGCAGGTGGTGCGGACCACCTCCTTTACTCGGGGACCCGTCGCGCCCGCCGCGGCGAAGGTATCGGCCACCCGGCGGCGCCAACGCTCGTCATCCCAGTCGTCCGCGCCGCTGCCGAGCAGGGTGAGATTCGGCCGGGCACCGATGGCCACCAGCCGACCCAGACCCGGCAGCAGCAGCCGGTCGGCCAGATCACCGCTCGCCCCCAGCAGGAGCAATGTCTGCGGGCGGTGATCCCCCCGACCGGCGCGGTGACCAGCGGTGGTGGACTGCGAGGTCGTCATACCCCCACCATGCCCTGCCGGGCCGGCCGGTACGGGCTGGTTCGGCCCGGACCGCCCGCCAGTCGCATCAAGGCCCTCCCGGCCTCCGGCTCGACCGGGGGTAACCGAGGTGGGGTCAAGCGTGCGCCGCCCCCGCGAGCGAACCAGCGGGTTCGCTCCCGAGGGCGGCGCGCCCGTTGGTCAGTGGTCGGCGGTCAGTGGTCGGCGGTCAGCGCTCAGTGCGGTCGGGGATCTCGGTGCCCGACTCCCCCGGCCGGGCACCGATCGACTCCTCAGCGGCCCGCCCACCGGTGCTTTCATCACCCAGGGTGAGATCACTGCGAGGCAGGCCGGCGAGCCCGGCCGGGTCCCGGGTGGGCTGCTCGGCCGCCTCGCTGTCCGGTTCGGCCAAGCCCGCCCGGCTTAGCATCTCGACCAACTCGTCGTGCGGCATGCGTTCGGTGTCCGCTATCCCGGCGCCACGCGCGATGGACTGCAGGGTAGCCAGATCCTGATCCGCGAAGGTTTCGGCCATACCGCTGGCTTCCCCGACGGGCCGACCAGAAACCTTTCCCGCCCCGACCGCCCACGCTGTCCGCATCCGCCACGTCGGCGGAACTCCCAGCACGACAGCACCACCGCCGACCGGCGCCCACCCGGTCGTTCCGCCGGGCTGGTCCTCAGCTCCCCGGTTCCGCGTCCGGCCGTTCCGGCCCACCCTCGCGCCGGTAGCCCGGTTCCCGGCCGTCCGCGGGGCGAAGCCGCGCGCTGGCGAACGCCGCCGTGACCGCCGCGGAGAGCGCCTCGATGTTGTACGGGCCGTGGTGTCGGCGACCGTTGACGAAAAAGGTCGGCGTACCGGAGACACCGCCCAGATCGGCCGAGTCGACATCCTCGGCGATCCGGGCAGCACCACGACGATCGGCGAGGTGTTCCCGGAACCGGTCCAGATCAAGGTCGAGTCGTTCCGCGTACCGGAGCAGATCGGCGGGGCGCAGCTCACCCTGGTTCGCCAGCAGCAGGTCGTGCATCTCCCAGAAGGCCCCCTGCTCTCCCGCCGCCTCGGCGGCCTCAGCGGCCACCTGGGCGTTGGGGTGCACATCGGTGAGGGGTAGGTGCCGCCAGACGTACCGGATACTGGAGAAGTCGGCCAGCAGTTCCCGGACCGCCGGCTCGGCCTGCCCGCAGTAGGGGCACTCGAAGTCGGCGTACTCCACGACTGTCACCGGTGCCTCGCGTGGACCACGGACATGGTCTCGATCCGGATCGACCGGGACCATCAGGTCGATGATCCCCTCCGCGGCGCCCAGCAGCGCCCGGGCCCGCCGCGCCGGGCCGAGCCGGGCGGCGAGGCGGAACACCAGCCAGGTGGTGAGGGAGGCGCCGACCGTCGCTACGAGGATGCCCACCTTCGCCTCGTCGAGGGCGGGCCCGTGGAGGGCGTGGGTGGCGATCAGCAACGCGCTGGTGAACCCGATGCCGGAGACGGTGCCAACTCCGATGATCGCGGCCCAGCCGACCGGTGCCCGGAATCGGTTCCGGCTGAGCCGGGCCACCAGCATCGAGGCGATCACGATTCCGGCCGGCTTGCCCACCACGTAGGCGAAGAGGACGCCGAGGGTGACCGGGGAGGTCACCGCGCGAGCCAGAAGTTCACCGTCAAGCACCACGCCGACGTTCGCCAGCGCGAACAGTGGCACGATCAGATAGCTGGCCCACGGGTGGTAGATGTGTTGCAACCGGTCGTTCGGGGACAGCGCCGCCGCGAGCCCTGCCCGGACCGAACTCGCCAGTTGCGGGCTGGGTTGCTCCCGGAACAGCCGGAACCGGTCGGCCGCCTGCCGTAACTCGCTGCGGGCCGGGACATAGGCGTAGGTAAGTAGCCCCATCACCAGACCAACCACCACGGGGTCGACCCCCGACTCCGACACCGCCAGCCACGCCGCCACCCCCAGCAGCAGGTACCCCGGCCCCCACCGGCCGCCGGCCGCGCGGATGAGCAGGACCAGCGCGAAGATGCCCACCGCGACGAACAACGCCGTCGGCGACGGATGCTCCGGATAGGCGATCGCCAGTACCGCGATCACGATCAGGTCGTCCACGACGGCGACGGTCAGCAGGAAGTTCCGCAACCGGTCGGAGAAGCGGGGGCCGAGGACGGCAAGCATGCCCAACGCGAGTGCGGTGTCGGTCGCCATCACCACGCCCCAGCCCATGGCCGTCGGCTTCCCGGCGTTGAACGCCAGGTAGATCGCGATCGGCGCCAGGATGCCGCCGATCCCCGCCAGCAGCGGCAGCATCAACCGGCGCCGCTCCCGCAGTTCACCCAGATCGAAGTCGCGCCGTACCTCCAGGCCGATCACCAGGAAGAAGAACGTCATGAGTCCGCTGTTGACCCAGAACCGCAGATCGTGGGAGACCTGCCAGTTGCCGAGCTGGACGGAGAAGGTGCTGCCCCACAGCGACTCGTACGACGACTCGTCGAGGTTCACCCACACGAGAGCGACCACGGCGGCGACCAGCAGCACCCGCGCGCTGCCGGTCTCGGTGTGCAGGAAGGCCCGCAGTGGGGAGCTGCGCCGGTTGGCCCCGGTGCTCCGGGCGGACCACCGCCGCCCACGAGGAATTTCGCCCGTCACGTGGGGATCCTCCCCCACCGAACGGTGGGCTGGCCCCGATATCGGCGGCCGCCGCGCCCGCGGGGACATCGGGGCGCCGAGGCGGCCGGGGTCGCTGCCGAGCTCAGGTCGCCGCGTGCCCGCGGCTCACCTGGTTGCCGCCCGCCCGCTTCGCGGCGTACATCGCGCGGTCGGCGTCAGCCAGCGACCTTCCGAGCGAGTGGGCTGCGCCGCTGGCGACCCCGACGCTGACCCCCGTCCGCCACGCCGTCAGTCCGCGCACGGCGGCAACGGCCCGGCGGGCAACCTGTTCCGCGGCGGCGCAGTCAGCACCGGGGAGGATGGCGACGAACTCGTCGCCGCCCAGCCGGGCCACGAAGTCGCCCCTCCGGACGCTGGTGGTCAGCGCCTGCGCCACCGCGCGCAGCACCTCGTCCCCAGCGGCGTGCCCCTGCGAGTCGTTGATCCGCTTGAAACAGTCGATGTCCAGGGCGAGCACCGCGACCCGGTGGTCGTCGGTCGGTCCCGGCGCCGCCAGGTTCCGCAGGAAGGCGTCGAGCCCTCGCCGGTTCGCCACCCCGGTGAGTGGGTCGGTCCGCGCCGCCCGCTCCGCCTGCTCATGCTGCCAGCGCAGCAGGTCGTACGACTGCATCGTCACCGCCGCGTGCAGCCAACGGCGCCGTTGCCGCCACAACAACTCGGCGAGCGTGTCGCCGTAGGTGAGCCCGGGCCCGACGTCGAGCGATCCGTTCTTGGCCAGCAGTATCGCGTGTGTGCGGTGCAGCGCCGCCGAGGCCAGCCAGCCGGGGTCGGGCGGCAGGTCAGCTACGGCCGCCTCGATGACCCGCAGGGCCTCGTCCCGCCGGCCACACCGGTTGAGCGCCAGCGCGTGGAAGGACCGGCAGAGCAGGAGTTCCGACTGCTGGGCCGACACGCCGTACGCCTGGAGTTGGGCGAGGTGACGGGGAATCTCGTCCGCCGCGCCGGCCGGGTCCTGACGGTCGGCGCGCGCGGACGCCGCGAAGAGCAGCGCGGTGTGTCGCCACACCTCGGCCTTCGGCCCGGATGCCTCCGCCGCCGCCCGCACCGCGTTCTCCTCGGCTGCGGCGAGGTGTTTCTCCGCCGCGGTGTCCTGGCCGACCTGGTACAGCTCCAGGGCCCACATCAGGTTGAGTTCGGCGAGGTTACACAGCCACATCGCCCGGTTGCCGTTGTCCGGGTACGACGCCGGGCCGGTGGTTTCGTAGGCCGCCTGGAACTGGGGTGCAGCCAGCTCGTACAGGCGCAGTTGGGCGTACCCGATCGCGATCCCGGTGTGCGCGTTGCCGGCGATCACCGGATCGGGCTCCCCGGCGAGCAGGGTGGTCTCGGCGGCGACCAGATCCCGAAGCACCAAGGAGATGTCGTGCTCGCGAAGGTCCAGGTCGCCGAGGCGCAGCCTTCTGGTGGCGCGCAGGGACAGCGCGCACGAGCGCCAACCGGTACTCCGCTCCCGGTCCGCGGCAGCGAGCATCAGGTCGGCAGCGGTGACGGCGGCCGGCAGGTCACCGAGCCGGGTCAACGCCACAACCCGCACGAAGTGCATCGCCGCCGGCCCGTCGCAGATGTCACCGGTGGGCTCCCGCAGCGCGGACTCGGCGACGGCCAACACCTGGGCCGCGGCACCGGCCTGCGCCTCCTCGAGGAGGTCCAGGGCCTGGCGGGTCACAGCATCCATCCGGCCTCCTCGAAACAGCCTGATGCCAAGGGCAACCACCATTGTGTGGCCTCATGACCATGGTCTCGTCAACCCTGGGGCCCGAATTGATCCAGTTGTTGTTGCGGGGCGTCGGATTCCCGTCAACCGGTGCGCGCTGCGCCGAGCCGGTGCCACCGCGCCGGCTGTGCCGCGCCGGCTGTGCCGCGCCGGCTGTGCCGCGCCGGTGCCACCGCACCGGCACAGCAGGGAACCGCCCGATGGGCACCGCCCGGAACCGCCCGGCTGGCAGAACGGGAACTACCCGGTGGGATCAGCCGGGCATGGCACCGGTCTCGCCGACGGGGCAGCTCGACGGCATGCTCACCGCTGTGGCGGGTCGAGGACCCGCCGGGCGGTGGGTTCGGTTCCGCGCTCGGCCCCGGTGGCATCCGGCGCCGGGCGGGGGCCGGGGATCGCCCCCGACTCGGTCGTCGGCCCGCCGGCCCGACGCAACGCGAGCGCCGCCTCCACGATCAACCAGACCGCGAGCACGAAGATGATCGCGTCCAGCGGCGCCAGCACCCACTCATCGGCCCGGACGAACTCACGTAGCTGCACGATCAGCGCCCATGTCGTCATCGCCAGCAGGAAGACCAGCGGTACGACGACCGCGACCGGGTTCCGTCGGCGCCGCAGCACCCAGACCGCGATCACGGCCAACGCCAGACCGGCGGTGAGCTGGTTGGTGGTGCCGAAGAGCCGCCACAGGACCCCGAAGGTGTAGCCGGCGTCCCCACCGCCGGGTAGCAACGCGAGCGCGAGCGGTGCGGCGATCGCCAGCAGGCCCGCCAGGGTCAGGTTCCGCGCCACCCGCCGCCAGCGGACCAGTTCGGCGATCTCCTGGACGATGTAGCGTTGCAACCGGACACCGGTGTCCATCGTGGTGGCCGCGAATGAGATCACGACGACCGCGGCGAAGACGGTCGCGAGTTGGAACTCCACCCCCAGGTTGGCGGCGAAGCTGGCGATGCCGTTGACGAAGTTGCGGGTCGCCCCGCCCGATGCCGCGGCGTGGGTGGCGTACAGGTTGTCCCACTCGGCCCGGCTGGCGGCCACCCCGGCCGTGACCGCGATGATCGAGCCGAGGGCGAGGCTGCCCTCGCCGAGCGCTCCGGCATAGCCCACGTACCGGGCGTCGGTCTCCCGGTCCAGCTGTTTCGCGGTGGTGCCGGAGGCCACCAGCGAGTGAAAGCCGGATATCGCCCCACAGGCGATGGTGATGAACAGGAACGGGAAGATGCTCGGCGAGCCAGCCGGCACGTCGTTGACCAGCGGCGCCACGATCCGGTCCAGCCCGACCAGCACGCCGACGAAGATGACCGCCAGGGCGATGAAGAGCTGGTGCGAGTTGATGTAGTCGCGTGGCTGCAGCAGCAGCCAGACCGGCAGCCGCGAGGCGACGAAGGTGTATGCAAAGAGAATGATCACCCACAGGTCGCGTGGCTGGGCGAACCCGAGTTGGTCGGCCAGCCCGGTGATCTCGATCGGCCAGATGTTGCCCACCCAGATCAGCACGTAAAGGATGATCACGCCGGCGATCGAGGGCACCAGGGCGGGGCGCCGGGTCCGGTAGATGTACTGGCCGATCGCGATGGCGAGGGGAATCTCCACGAAGATCGGGATAACCGCACCCGGGTACGCGACGAGCAGGTTCCCGATCACCACCGCGAAGACCGCGTTGACCAGGGTGAGCAGGAAAAAGATGATGATCAGGAAGAGCGCCCGGGCTCGCTTGCTGATCACGTCCGCGGCGAGGGTCCCGATGTTGCGGGCCCGATGCCGCACCGAGACCGCCAACGCCCCGAGGTCGTGGACACCGGCCGCGAAGATGGTGCCGAGCACCACCCAGGCCAACGCCGGCCCCCACCCCCAGAACACGGCGATCGCGGGGCCGACGATCGGAGCGGCTCCGGCGACCGAGGTGAAGTGATGGCCGAAGAGCACGTGTCGGTTGGTGGGGACGAAGTCCACCCCGTCGGTCAACCGGTGCGCCGGGGTGACATAGGTGGGGTCCAACCCGTACACCCGGTCGGCGAGGTAGCGCGAGTAGTACCGGAATCCGAGGGCGAACATCACCATGACCACGGCGACGACGACTACGGCGGGCATTACTGCCTCCCTGCGGTCGGCCTGGGCGGAGGCGCCCCTCGCTGATCAGGACCTCGACCCGTAATGTAACGGGGGTCACAATCCCCAGTCAATCGACGACACTGACTGCCATGGACATCGACGCAGTGACCCAGCGCGCGATCCGGGCGGCCACCGTGGGGGAACTCGCCTGGCTCGACCGCGCCGGCCGTCCGCACGCCCGACCCGTCACCCCGCTGCTACTGGACAACGAGCCGGCGATCGCATTCCCCTATGCCGAGGTGGCGCTGGCCCACCGGCTGGCCACCGCCCCCCACGCCGCGCTGGTGATCTCGGACGACCGACTCACCGGCCGGGGTTGGCAGCCGGCGGTGCTGCACGGCCGAACCCGGCTGATCGAGGACCCGAACGGCACGTTCTTCGCCGACCGGCTACTCCAGCAGGAACTGCGCAAGTACCCGCCGGCCCGGGCGCTCCTCGACTCACCGCTGCTGCGCCGCGAGCACTGGTGGTACCTGCCCCGGCTGATCGTGACGCTGGAGGTCACGGCGAGCGCCCCGGTGGGAGTCCGCCGCGAGGGGCACGGCGAGGTGCTCGTCGTCGGCACCGCAGACCGGGGGCTGGCGGCGGAGACCGTGCGCCGACTCAGCGGGGGCGAACCCGGCATCCGGGTGGCGAGTATCGCCGGCGGGCCGCTGCCGACGGGAGCGGCGGTCCTGCTCGAGCACGACTTCTCCCGCCCGGATCTGGAGCGGTGGACACCGTGGCTGACCCGCGGCCGGCTCACCGGCGACAGGCTGGCCGTCGCGGAGGCGCCCGACCGCGCCCCGCTGGCACCACCGCCCGGGGTGTGGCAGCGGCTGACCCGGCACCGGCGGCTGGCCCGGGCGTGTCGCCGCGCCCTGGACAGCGAGGCTGCCGCCCGCCGGGCGTAGCGCACCAACGCGAGCCAGGCATCACCCGGCAGCCACCCAGGTGATGCCCATCACGAGAGGCCAACTCTCCCCTCACCGAAGGGTAGAGTTCCGTCCCGGTCGTCGAGGTGCGGCTGCTGGCCCCGCACGGTCCCTCCCGGGCAAGGTCGCCGGATCAGCCCCGGGTTTCCCAACCCAGACTGTTTTGTACGAAATTCGGCACGTCCCGAGTAGGACGTGCCGATCTGTGTGCGCCCCATGCACACCCGAGTGGAAACGGCCGTATGTCTTCTGAGCTGCCCGCGGTCCCCCGGCCGCGCCTGTCCCGCCCGTCCTGGCTGACGCCGAGGGTTCTTCGTACCGAGGTGCTCGCCGGTCTGGTCGTCGCCCTGGCGCTGGTTCCCGAGGCGATCAGCTTCTCGATCCTGGCCGGGGTGGACCCCCGCGTCGGGCTGTTCGCCTCCTTCACCATGGCGGTCGTCATCGCGATCTGCGGCGGCCGACCGGCGATGATCTCCGCGGCGACCGGGGCGATCGCTCTGGTCGTGGCACCGCTGGCGAAGGAACACGGACTGGACTACCTGATTGCCGCGGTCATCCTCGGCGGCGTCTTCCAGGTGCTACTGGCCCTACTCGGGGTCGCGAAACTGATGCGGTTCATTCCCCGCAGCGTGATGGTCGGCTTCGTCAACGCGCTGGCCATCCTCATTTTCTCCGCCCAGGTGCCGTACCTGCTCGGGGTGCCGTGGCTGGTCTACCCGCTGGTCGGCCTGGCCCTGGCGATCATGATCGGGCTACCCCGAATCACTCGGGCCGTACCCGCCCCGCTGGTGACGATCATTGTCCTGACCGGGATCACCGTCACCGCTGGCATTGCCGTACCGACCGTCGGCGACCAGGGTGAGCTGCCCAACAGCCTGCCCACCCTCGGGCTGCCGCAGATCCCGTGGACCGCCGACACCCTGGCCCTGATCGCTCCGTACGCCCTCGGCGTCGCGCTGGTCGGACTGATGGAGTCGCTGATGACCGCCAAGCTGGTGGACGACATCACCGACACCCACTCCAACAAGACCCGCGAGTCCTGGGGTCAGGGCGTCGCCAACATCGTCACCGGATTCTTCGGCGGCATGGGTGGCTGCGCGATGATCGGCCAAACGATGATCAACGTCAAGGCGTCCGGCGCGCGGACCCGGCTGTCGACCTTCCTCTCCGGCGTGTTCCTACTCATCCTGGTGGTCAGCCTGGGTGACGTGGTCGCCGCGATCCCGATGGCGGGCCTGGTCGCCGTAATGATCATTGTCTCGGTCTCGACGTTCGACTGGCACTCGGTGGCCCCGGCCACGCTGAAGCGGATGCCCTGGGGCGAGACGCTGGTCATGGTCACCACCGTCGCCACGACCCTGGTCACCCACAACCTGGCCATCGGCGTGGTCATCGGCGTCCTCACCGCCATGGTGATCTTCGCCAACCGGGTCGCACACCTGGTGGAGGTCACCAGCGTGCTGGACCCCGACGGCGGGAGCCGCATCTACTCGGTGCACGGCGAGTTGTTCTTCGCCGCCAGCAACGATCTGGTCTACCAGTTCGACTACGCCAACGACCCGCAGCACGTGGTCATCGACATGACCCACGCCCACGTCTGGGACGCCTCGTCGGTCGCGGCGCTGGACGCGATCACCACGAAGTACGCGGCTCGCGGCAAGACCGTGGAGATCATCGAGCTGAATCAGCCCAGTGCCGCCATCCACGGCAACCTGGCCGGCAACCTCGGCGGAGGCCACTGATGTCCGGCTCGGTGCCCGGTGGTCCCGCACCCAGGGCCGCCGGGCGCCCGGCCGGCGCCGGTCCGCTGATGCGAATCGGCGCGGTGGCCGAGCGGGTCGGCCTGAGCATCCGCACCATCCGGCACTACGAGGACGCCGGATTGATCATCCCGTCGGCACGCAGCGAGGGCGGCTTCCGCCTCTACACCGACGCCGACCTGGAGCGTCTCGCGGTGGTCAAGCGGATGAAACCGCTCGGGTTCAGCCTCGACGAGATGCGGGCCCTGCTCGCCGTCCTGGACGCCCTGGTCACGGCCGGTGCCGCTGACCGGCCCGCCCTGCTCGACCGGCTCGGCCTCTTCCACACCGTCGCTGCCACCCGGGTGGAGACGCTACGCGAGCAGCTCCGCACCGCGGAGGGCTTCGCCGGCGCCCTGCGCCACCAGCTCGACCAACACCAGGCCCACCACTGACCCGGGGGCGGGTCGGACCGGACGGAACCAGCCCGTTCGGAGGCGGTGGCGCTGCTGGTCAGGGCTTGCGGGCAACCCCGCAGTAGCCGTCCACGACCTTCGGCGAGCCGTCCTCCGGCCGCCAGCGCCCCAGCGGTACGACACCCGGCTCGACCAGATCAAGGCCGTCGAAGAAGGCGGTGAAGTCGGCGACCTCGCGCAGGTGGTACGGCGCCGCACCGCTCTCGTTGTACTGCCGATGGGACTCGATCACCCGCTCACTGGTGGCCGTGCCGTCGGACATCGCCAGGAAGCTGCCCACCGGCAGCGACGAGAGCAGAGCGCGTACGGCGTCCCGCGCCTGGGCGGGATCCCCGACGTGGCCCATGACCCCCAGCATCATCAAGCCGACCGGCTCGCTGAAGTCCAGCGTCGCCCGGGCCTCCCGGATGACCCGCTCGGAATCGTGCAGGTCGGCATTTAGGTAGTGGGTGGCGCCCGCCGGGTCGCTGGTCAGCAGCACCCGGGCGTGTGCGAGAACCATCGGGTCGTTGTCGACGTAGACGACGCGGGCCTGCGGTGCGATCCGCTGAGCGACCTGGTGGGTATTGTCGGCGGTCGGCAGGCCGGTGCCGACATCGAGGAACTGACGGATCCCCGCCTCGGCGGCAAGATAGGTCACCGCCTGGCGCAGGAACGCCCGGGAGTAGCGAGCGGCCTCGACGATCTCCGGGAAGATCTCTCGAACCTGGTCGCCGGCCGCCCGGTCGGACGCGAAGTTGTCCTTCCCGCCCAACCAGTAGTTCCACACCCGTGCCGAGTGCGGCACCGACACATCCAACGTGGAGGGGACGGCTCCGGTCCACCGCGGGCCGGGCCGCTGCTCGGCGATCCGCTGCTCGACGATCTGCTGCTCGGCCTGATTCTGCGACACGTCTACCCCCGGTTGTCAGCTACGCCAACGGTCACGCCGTAGCGTAGCGACACCGTGGCCCTTCCGTAGTCCCGCGAATCCGTGCCGACGGACGGCGATCCCGGGAGAGCTGCCCAGCGGCAGCAGGTCGAGAAACAGCTGTGCGGTGGCACCGGTGTGTACCGGCGCCACCGCACAGGTCTTACGAGCGAGGTGTCAGCTCTGCGGCAGCCAGGCCGCAACCTTGTCCTGGTTGGCCTCGACCCACTTCTCAGCCGCCTCCTCCGGCGACATGTTGTCCTGGGCGATGTACCGGGCCACCAGGTTCTGGTCCTCGTTGCTCCAGTTGAAGTTGTCGACCAGCTGGTAGGCGGGTCCGTTGGCGTCGGCGAACGACTTGCTCACGATCTTGTCGAGGTCGTACACCGGGTAGTCGCAGGCGACCTTCTCCGGGTCGGCGTCGCAGCCCTCCTGGTACTCGGGCAGGTCCACCTTCACCAGTTCGACCTCGGAGAGGAACCACTGCGGGTCGTAGAAGTAGCCGAGCACCGGCTCCTTCTTCTCCTCGGCCTGACGGAACGCCTGGATCAGGGCCGGCTCGCTGCCCGCGTAGACCACCTTGTAGTCCAGCCCCAGGTTCTTGACCAGGGCTTCGTCGTTGGTGACGAAGGACGGGTCACCGTCGAGCAGCTGACCCTTGCCGCCGGACTCCGTGGTCTCGAAGAGGGAGGCGTACTCGTTCAGGTTGTTCCAGTCGGTGATGTCGGGGTACTCCTCGGCCATCCATGGCGGCACGTACCAGCCGATGACCCCCTCGACACCGGTCGAACCGGCGTTCACCGCGGTCTTCTGGTCCTCGATGTACTTCTTCTTGAGGTCGTCGTGGCCCCAGTTCTCCACGATCGCGTCCACCTGGCCGGTGCCGAAGCCCTGCCAGGCGATCTCCTCCTTGAGGTCCTTCTTGACGACCTTGCAGCCGAGTTCGGTCTCGGCGACGTGGGCGATGACGGCCGCGTTGGCCTCGTACCCGACCCAGGGGTTGATCGCGATGGTGAAGGTGCCACAGTCGCCCGAGTCGGCGGCATCCGTCGACTCGATCTTGGACCCACCACACGCGGTGAGCGCGAGCGCCGCCACCGTGGAGAGCGAGACGCCCGCCAGGACCCTCTTATTGACAATGGATCTCATTTACCGTCACCCTCCAAAGGTGTTGTTCATCGGTCAACTCCGATTCCGCGGTTCCGGCACACCAGAACCGCGGATGAGTCACGTCTGGTTGGCGCTGGGAGCACGGTCCGACCGCTGCGCGGCAGCCCGCGCGATCCGGTCAAGCATGATCCCGAGTACGACGATCGCGGCGCCCGCCGCCAGGCCCTTGCCGTAAAGCTGCCCCTGCGAGAAACCAGCGACGACCTCGTAGCCGAGCGCACCGGCCCCGACGAGGCCACCAATGACCACCATCGACAGCACGTAGATAAGCCCCTGGTTGGTGGCGAGCAGCAACGACTGCCGCGCCATCGGCAGCTGGACCTTCGTGATGGTCTGCCAGGTATTGGAGCCCGCGGCGGTAGCCGCCTCCACCGTCGACTCCGGAATGGCGCGCACCCCGTCCGCAACGATCTTGATGGCGACCGGCGCGGCGTAGACGACACCGGCGACGATCGCGCTGAAGCGGCTCACCGAGAAGAGCGCGACGACCGGGATCAGATAGACGAAGGCCGGCATGGTCTGCCCGGCGTCCAGGACCGGCCGGATGACCCGATCGGCCCGGCTACTCCGACCCATCCACACGCCGATGAACACTCCCAGCGCTACCACCAACAGCGTGGCCACGAGCGTCATGGCCAGAGTGATCATGCTGGCGTTCCAGAGCCCACTGCCGACCAGCAGCCCCACACAGACCGCGGCGACGGCGGCGGCACGCAGGTTACCGATCAGCGCGGCGAGCAGCACGATCACCGCACCCATCAGCCACCAGGGCGACTCCGCCAGCAACGCCTCCAGCGGGTTGAGCAACGCGATGGTCACGCCGTCCTTCACCGCCGCGGTCACGTCCGCGAGGTGGTGCTGCGCCCACGTCGTCACCGTGGTGGCCCCCTGCGACAGGTACTCGCCGAGCTGGCCGCCATCGGGGAACTCGGAGGCCCACAGGTAGGTGTAGGACAGGTACGAGCAGACCGCCGCCACCAGCCCGAACCCGGCCAGGAGCAGCCGGCGGACCCGGGGATTGGGTTCGCCGCCCCCCTGCTCGGCGCGGACGCTGGCCGCCGTGGTGACCCGGTCCAGGACGATGGCCATCACCACGATCGCGACACCGGCGTTGAACGCGGTACCGACGTCAGTGGTCTGCAGAGCCTTGATCACCGTCTTACCGAGGCCAGGAGCGTCGATCAGGGCCGCGACGGTCACCATCGCCAGCGCCGCCATGATCGTCTGATTGACGCCGAGCACGATCGTCCGCTTCGACAGCGGCAGCAGCGCCTTGGTCAACCGCTGCCGCCGGGTCGCTCCGAACGAGTCGGTGGCTTCCACCGGCGGTCCGGGCACGGAACGGATCCCGTGCGCGGTGATCCGGATCGCCGGCGGCATGGCGTAGATCAGAGTCGCGATCGTCGCGGAGGCCGGGCCGATCAGGAAGACCAGGGTCAGCGGCGCGAGGTAGACGAAGGTGGGCATCGTCTGCATGAGGTCCAACACCGGAGTGATCAACCGGTGGAACCGATCCGACACCCCGGCCAGAATGCCCAGCGGAATGCCGAACAACAGCGACACGAAGACCGCTACCAACGTCAGCGCCAGCGTGTCCATGCTCTCCTGCCACAACCCCTGCAGCCCGAAGAGAGTGAACCCGCCCGCGGCGAGCAGCGCCACCCGCCAGTTGGCGAACGCCCAGGAGGCGTAGGAGACGAGCGCGACCACACCCAGCCACCCGAGCACCGGCACCGGCCGCCCGTACGCCGGTTGCGCGATGAGCCCCTGGACGAAGGTCACCAGCGCGTCCATCACCGCGCGAATCTCGTTGAAGAAGTACAGGAAGATCGGGTTGCTGTTCCGGCTGGCGCCCACCGAGTCGTTGACGTCGTTGAGCCAGTGGTGCAGTTCGGTCAGCGTGGCCCGGGGCAGCTCCAACATGTCCTGGCCACGCAGGAGGGTCCAGGCGACGAGCCAGAACGCGAGCAGACCCACCACCGCGAGCGGCTTGGTGATTCGTCGACGTGGGGTGGTCCGCGTCGACGAGCCGGTCATGGTCGTCGTGGCCATTAGGCGCCCGCCCGATTGCCGGCGACAATGTCAAGGATCTCCGCATGGCCGACCACGCCCAGCAGTTCCCCGTTCTCGACGACCCGCACCGGCCGGTCGGCGGCGAGCACCGTGCGGACCGCGTCCCGCACGATCACACCCGGACCCAGCTCGGGGCCGTCCAGCTGGTCGGCGTCCCGGGACGGACGCATGATCCATCGCAGGGTGAGGACGTCAGCGCGGGGCACGTCCTGGACGAAGTCCCGCACGTAGTCGTCGGCCGGCGCCCCAACCAGCTCGTCCCCGGTCCCGGCCTGCACCACGTTGCCGTCGCGCATGAGCAGGATCCGGTCGCCGAGCTTGAGCGCCTCGGAGAGGTCGTGCGTGATGAAGACCATCGTCTTGCCGACCTGGCGGTGCAGCCGGATGACCTCGTTCTGCATGTCGCGGCGGATCAGCGGGTCCAGCGCGGAGAACGGCTCGTCGAAGAAGAGCACGTCCGGGTCACCGGCCAACGCCCGCGCCAACCCGACGCGCTGCTGCATACCGCCGGAGAGCTGGTCCGGGTACGAGTGCTCGTAGCCGTCGAGGCCCACCAGCTCGATGACCTCGTTCGCCCGGCGGATCCGCTCGGCGCGACCGGCACCCCGGATCTCCAGGCCATACCCGACGTTGTCGACCACCGTTCGGTACGGCAGGAGACCGAAGTGCTGGAAGACCATCGAGAACTTACGGCGACGGAGCTCCCGCAGCCGCCTCTTGTCGGCACGCAGGATGTCCTCGCCCTCGAAGACCACCTCCCCCGCGGTCGGCTCGATCAGCCGGGTCAGACAGCGCACCAGCGTGGACTTGCCGGAGCCGGAGAGCCCCATCACGACGAAGACCTCACCGGGCGCGACGTCGAACGACACCTCCCGTACCGCGGCGGTACACCGGGCCCGCTCCCGTAGCTCCCGCCGGGACAGCCCCGCGAGCTCGGCCGAGCCGGGCACCCGCTCCGCGTTCGGGCCGAACACCTTCCACAGGTTCCGGACCGAGATCACCGGAGTCTGGGCCTCAACGACCTGCCCGCGCGGCTCAACCGCCGTATCCGTGCTCATGCGACCCACCCCGCCCGGTCGTTACTCCGCGACCTCGGCACGCCCGTGCAGCACCGGGGTACGCACGCGGGGATGGGCCCGCCGGGACGGCGGTGATAGTCGGTGGGGACAGACATGGCTGACTCGTCTCTTTCCTCGGGCGACGGTTACGGGACGGCGTGGGGGCGCTAGCCGCGGAACCAGTGCTGCGGGCGGGGATCGGTGTTCTGCCAGATGTGCTTCATTTCCCGGTACTCGTTGAGCCCGGTCGGGCCCAGCTCGCGGCCGTTGCCGGACTGCCGGAAGCCGCCCCACTCCGCCTTGGGTACGTACGGGTGGTAGTCGTTGATCCAGACGGTGCCGTGCCGCAGCCGCTGCGCGACGCGCTGGGCCCGGCTGGCGTCGCTGGTCCAGACCGCGCCGGCGAGACCGTAGTGGGTGTCGTTGGCGATGCGCACCGCCTCGTCCTCGTCGGTGAAGGTCTCGACGGTGAGGACCGGGCCGAAGGACTCCTCGCGGACCACCGACATGTCCCCACGACAGCCGTCAAGCACCGTCGGTAGGTAGTAGAAGCCGTTGGCGAGACGGTCCTCGTCGGGGCGACGGCCGCCGCAGCGCAACACCGCACCCTCGGCGATTCCGGCCGCGACATATGACTCCACCTTGGACAGGTGGCCGGCGGAGATCAGTGGGCCGGTCTCCGCCTCGGTGTCGAAGGGCCCACCGAGCCGGATCCGACGGGCGCGATCCACGACCGCGTCCACGAAGGCGTCGTGGATGGACTCCTCGACCACGAGCCGGGTCCCGGCCGAGCAGACCTGGCCCGAGTGCAGGAACACCGCGGTGAGCGCGAAGTCCACGGCGGCGTCGAAGTCGGCGTCGGCGAAGACGACGTTCGGGTTCTTGCCGCCGAGTTCGAGCGTCACCCGCTTCACCGTCGCCGCCGCTGCCGCCATCAGGCCACGCCCGGTCTGCAGGCCCCCGGTGAACGAGACC
The DNA here is from genome assembly GCF_059570675.1 of Salinispora goodfellowii. Classification (NCBI taxonomy): domain Bacteria; kingdom Bacillati; phylum Actinomycetota; class Actinomycetes; order Micromonosporales; family Micromonosporaceae; genus Salinispora; species Salinispora goodfellowii. Next base: position 310,913 of record NZ_JCANTD010000001.1, read on the forward strand.
AGGTCCACGTCCGGATGCTCGGCGAGCGGCGCGCCGACCTCGGCACCGGCGCCGAGGACCAGGTTGGCCACACCCGGTGGCAGCCCGGCCTCGTCCAGCAGCCGGATCAGCAGGATCGCGGTCGAGGGGGTCAGCTCGCTGGGCTTGAGGACGAAGGTGTTCCCGGCGGCGAGCGCCGGGGCGACCTTCCACGAGGTCTGCAGCAACGGGTAGTTCCAGGGCGTGATCAGCCCGCACACACCGATCGGCTCGTACTCGACCCGACTGATCGCGTCGCTGCGCCCGGTGTCCACGACGCGTCCGCCGTCGGTGTCGGCGAGGCCCGCGTAGTACCGGAAGCAGGCGGTCACGTCGTCGATGTCGTACTCGCTCTCCACCAGCCGTTTACCGGTGTCGAGCGACTCCGCGCGGGCGAACTCCTGCTTGTCCCGCTGGAGGAGGTCGGCGACCCGGTGCAGCAGCGCACCGCGTTCGCCGGCCGGGGTCTTCGGCCACGGCCACGGCCCCTCGTCGAACGCCTTCCGGGCCGCGCGGATCGCCGCGATCGTGTCGTCCCGGGTCCCCTCGGCGACGGTGACCACCGGGGTGCCGTCGGCCGGGCAGCGGATCTCCCGGTGCCCGCCGGCCACCGACTCCCGCCACTCGCCATCGATGTAGAGGTCCTTCACGCGCAACTCCCCGATGCACTCGTCGAGTGGTTCCCTGGCCCAGCTCTGTCTTCGCGACCCGGCATCATGCCACCGCCGACGAACCGCGGTCGTGCCGGTAGTAGTCGAGCGGCGACGGCGCCAGCGGCGTGTTGCCCAGGATGAGGTCCGCCGCCTTCTCGGCGACCATCATCACCGGGGCGTAGATGTTCCCGTTGGTGACGTAGGGCATCACCGACGCGTCCACCACCCGCAGCCCGGTCACCCCGTGCACCGACATGTCGGTGGGGTTCACCACAGACATGTCATCGGTCCCCATCTTGGCCGTGCAGGACGGGTGCAGCGCGGTCTCGCCCTCGCGGGCGACCCAGTCGAGGATCTCCTCGTCGGTCTGGACCTCGGGCCCGGGGGAGATCTCACCACCGCTGAACGGCGCCAACGCCGGCTGGCCGAGGATGTCGCGGGTCACCCGGACCGCCTCCACCCACTCCCGCCGATCCTGCTCGGTGGAGAGGTAGTTGAACCGTAGGGCCGGATGCACCCGGGGATCCCGATTTACGATCTTGACCGTACCGCGGGCGTCGGAGTACATCGGCCCGATGTGCACCTGGTAGCCGTGGTCCCCGGCGGGGGAAGAGCCGTCGTAGCGGACCGCGATCGGCAGGAAGTGGAACATGAGGTTCGGGTAGTCGACGGTGTCGTTACTCCGGACGAAGCCGCCCGCCTCGAAGTGGTTGGTGGCGCCCAGGCCCGTCCGTCCAAACAGCCACTTCGCGCCGATCCACGGCGCGTACCGCCAGTTCAGGTAGGGCTGGATCGTCACTGGCTGGGTGCAGGCGTGCTGGATGTAGACCTCCAGGTGGTCCTGCAGGTTCTCGCCCACCCCGGGCAGGTTCGCGACGGTGTCGATGCCCAGGCCGGCCAGTTCGTCGGCGTTACCCACACCGGACAGCTGCAGCAACTGCGGCGTGTTGATCGCGCCACCGCTGAGGATCACGTCGTTGGCGTACACCCGGTGCGGGGTCGTCCCCTTGCCGCGGGTGTATTCGACGCCCACGGCGCGGGTGCCCTGGAAGATGACGCGGGTGACGAACGCGCGGGTACGCACCTCGAGGTTGGGTCGCTTCATCGCCGGGCGCAGGTAGGCCTGGGCCGCGGAGAACCGCCGGCCCCGACTCACGTTCCGGTCGAACGGGGCGAAGCCCTCCTGCTGCGCACCGTTGACGTCGGTGGTGCGCGGGTAGCCGGCCTGCTCCGCCGCCCCGAGCATGGCCTGGATCACCGGGTTGTCCGCGGAGCCGCGCTCCAGCACCAGCGGGCCGTCGTGGCCACGGAACGGGTCGTCCGGATCCGCCCCCAACGCGGATTCCATCCGGTTGAAGTACGGCAGACAGTGGGCGAAGTCCCAGGTCTCCATGCCCGGATCGGCGCCCCACCGCTCGTAGTCCAACGGGTTGCCCCGCTGGAAGATCATCCCGTTGATACTGCTCGACCCACCCAGCACCTTGCCCCGGGCGTGGTAGATACGCCGCCCGTGCATGTGCGGCTCCGGCTCCGAGTTGTACTGCCAGTCGTAGAACCGGCTCCCGATCGGAAACGGCAGCGCCGCCGGCATGTGGATGAAGACGTCCCACGGGTAGTCGGGCCGGCCCGCCTCCAGGACCAGAACCCGGTTGCCCGGATCGGCGGAAAGCCGGTCGGCGAGCGCGCTGCCGGCAGAACCGCCACCAACGATGACAAAATCGTAACGCTGGGTTGTCACTTCCACTCACCTCACTCAACTGGTCGCGGAACTCGTCGAATCCGGGCATGACGACAGGACGAAGCTGCGACTTGGTGGCATGGCGCACGTCACTCCACAGTCGCGTCCGTCCGGTGCGTCCGCACCGGCTCCCGACCGGCCGCGCGCTCCCGACCGGTTCGGGGGTCGAACCGGATGCGTGCAGGGATGCAACCTTACCTCGCGTTTTCCGGCCCCTCGCCAACGCGCACGCGCCCTGAACTGCTAATACGAGAGAGATCACAGGACGAGGAACACAAGATAACGTTCTGACACCCATGCGGGACCGAATCGGGACGGCGCGGGCACGGGCGCCACCCAAACCACAGCCCACGCGGACGTCTCACCCTCGCAAAACGCCCGCTGCGGCACCAATCTGCGGGACGACAACCGACGGCGCGATCGACGGGCGCCATCGACACCTTCCGCCCGGGCTATCCCACATCCCACCCTCGATGCCCACGAGGGCGTCCAGTCCCTGGTGTGACGTTGAGTTAAGATTGTGCTCCAAATTGACGAGGCGAGGGAGGACGGCGGCTTCGAACCGACGCGGGCCCGTGCTCCCTGAGCCGCGGTTCAGCCCCTGGTCGGACCCCCCTTTGCCACCATCGGCTGATCACCACTCGCTGATGGCTGACCCGCTTTCGCCACGGCCCACCCAGCCGCTCCTTGACCCCCGGGCCCACGAAAGCCACAGCAGGAGGTGACAGGTGACACATGACGTTCCTCGAATATCTACAAAGTCGGCATGAACTGCTACTCATACAGACCGGCGAACATGCATCAATTGTGCTGAGGTCAGTCGCTCTGGCGACGGTCATCAGCGTCTTGATCGCCCTCTGGACCTACCGCAACCCACGTGCCCGGGCCATCGCGACGGCTGTGGCCGCGGCCATGCTCACCATCCCGTCATTCGCCCTACTCGGCCTACTTATCACACCGCTTGGGCTGGGCTACACGCCCACCATGGTTGCTCTCACCATGTACGCCCTGCTGCCGATCCTTCGGAACACCATCGTGGGCCTGAGCGAGATCGACCCGGCCCTGACCGAGGCCGCGCGGGGAATCGGCATGAGCCGACTCCGATCTTTATCCACTGTGGAGATTCCGCTCGCCTGGCCGGTCATCCTGACCGGGATTCGGGTGTCCACCCAGATGACGATGGGGATCGCCGCGATCGGGGCCTATGTACAAGGCCCAGGTCTGGGCCACCAGATCTTCGATGGCCTGGCCAATCTCGGCGGCGTGAACTCCCTGAACGCCGCTCTGGTCGGAACCGTCGGCGTCATTGTGCTGGCCCTCACCGTCGACTTCGCCCTCGCGCTGTTGGGCAAGCTCACCCAGGCCGGGCAACGACCGAAGCTGTTCCGCCCCCGCCTGGCGCGCCGCCCAGCGCTCACGCCCGCCACAGCAGCCCCTTCCCCCTCCCTCGGAGGCCGAGAATGAGCCACGACGTAATGATCGATCTGCAGCAGGTCAACAAGTTCTACCGAGGGCAGAAAGCCCCGGTCGTCGAGAACATGTCGATGACGATCCAGCAGGGCGAGATCATCGTCTTGGTCGGCCCCTCCGGCTGCGGCAAGACCACAACCATGAAGATGATCAACCGGCTGATCGAGCCCAGCAGCGGTCGGATTCTCATCGACGGCACCGACGTGACCGCGCTGGACGGCAACGACCTGCGCCGGCAGATCGGCTACGTCATTCAGCAGGTGGGGCTCTTCCCGCACATGAGCGTCGCCACCAACGTCGGGCTGGTGCCGAAGATGCTCGGCTGGGACCGCAAGCGGATCGAGGCCCGGGCTGACGAACTCCTCCACCTCGTCGGCCTCGAACCGGCCATCTACCGCAACCGGCTGCCCCGCCAACTCTCCGGCGGGCAGCAGCAGCGCGTCGGGGTGGCCCGGGCGCTCGCCGCGGATCCGCCGGTGATGCTGATGGACGAGCCCTTCGGCGCCACCGACCCGATGACCCGGGACCGGTTGCAGAACGAGTTCCTCCGCCTCCAGGAACAGCTGCGCAAAACCATCGTCTTCGTCACGCACGACTTCGACGAGGCGATCAAGATGGGTACGCGGATCGCCGTCCTCGGTGAGAGGTCCAAGATTCGGCAGTTCGACACCCCGGAAAACCTGCTGGCGACCCCCGCCGACAGCACCGTGGCCCAGTTCATCGGCCGCGGCGCCCGGCTCAAGCAGCTCGACCTGCGCCGGGTCGACGCAATCCAGTGGGAGGATGTCCCGCTGATCCAACTGGACAAGGCCACCAACGGCGCGAAGCGCCAGCTTGACCAGGACGAAGACTCCTCGGCGTTGACCGTGGACGCCGACAATCGGCCGCTGCGCTGGATCAACGCCCGCGATCTGGCCGCTGGTGCGGGCGCTCTCGACGGGGCCGGCCTGACGGTGACAACGGTTGATCCGCAGGCGACGCTCCGCGACGCCCTGGACGCGATGCTCGCCTCCCGCGACGGCGCCGCGGTCGTGGTCGACGAGGACGGCCGCTACGCCGGCACGGTGACGCTCGACGGCCTGATGCAGGTGATCCACCACACGCCAGAGCAGGAGGAGCCGGGCGCCGGGGTTCCCGACCAGCGTGCGGGTGCGGTCCCCGCCGCCGAGCTCACCCCGGAGCAGCGATGAGCAGCACCGCCGAGACCCAGGCCGCAGCGACGGTGCTCACCCCGCCGTCCCGCTGGCGCGGACTGCTGCGGCGACACGCCCCGATGCCGGCGATCCTCGCGTTGGCACTGCTCGCCACCTACCTCTGGGTCAGCGCCAAGGATCTGGACGACATCGAACGGCGCGCCCTGGAGGCCGACAAGCTACTGCGGGCGGCCGGAGAACATCTGACGCTTACCGCGCAGACCACTGTGCTTGTCGTGGCGATCGCTGTTGGTGGGGGCATCCTGCTCACCCGTCCGTCCCTGCGGTGGCTGGCGCCCTTCGCCACCGCTCTGGCCAACATCGGCCAGGCGACCCCCGCGATCGGGCTGCTCGTCCTGTTGAGCATCTTCCTCGGCATCGGCTCCTCGACCGCGTTGATCGGCCTGGTCGCCTACTCCGTCCTCCCGGTACTCCAGAACACCATCGTCGGAATCAACCAGGTGGACCGCCACCTGATCGAGGCGGGACGGGGCATCGGTATGTCACCACTGGCCGTCCTGCTCCGGATCGAGCTTCCGTTGGCTGTTCCGGTGATCCTCGCCGGGGTGCGGACCGCACTCGTCCTCGCCGTCGGCGTGGCCACGCTCGCCACGTTAATCAACGCCGGGGGTCTGGGTTCGCTGATCGTGACCGGGATCAAGCTCCAACGCGAAACGGTCCTCGTCACCGGAGCCGTCCTGACCGCGGCCCTGGCGTTGACGCTGGACTGGCTGGGCGGAGTGATCTCCGACCTGCTCCGGCCCCGTGGGCTCGGCTGAGCGGCGTCATCGCACACCTACCCACCACCCGACACTCGCACTACCCCAAGGAAGGTAACGATGCGAAATCGAACTGCACTCACCCGCCTGGCGGCCGGCTCCGCGGTGGTCGCCCTCGCGCTCACCGGCTGCTCGGTGACGACTGAAGACTCCGGCGCCGACGTCGCGGTCGGCGAGGGATCGATCAAGGAGGACGCCACCCTCAAGGGACAGACCATCGTCGTCGGTTCCAAGGACTTCACCGAGAACATCGTCTTCGGGCACATCACGATGCAGGCGCTGGCCGCGGCCGGCGCGGAGGTCGAGGACCAGACCAACATCAAGGGCTCGGTCAACGTCCGCAAGGCGCTGCTCAGCGGCGACGTCGACGTCTACTGGGACTACACCGGTACGGCGTGGATCACCTACCTCGACCACACGGACCCGATCCAGGACTCCGCCGAGCAGTACGCGGCCGTGGTCAAGGAGGACAAGGAGAAGAACAACGTGGTCTGGGGGGCGTACGCTCCCGCGAACAACACCTACGCCATCGCGCTGCGGGAGGAGAAGGCGGCGGAGTGGAACCTCACGACCGTCTCCGACCTGGCCGAGTTCGCCAAGAACAACCCGCAGGAGGCGACGTTCTGCCTGGAGACCGAGTTCGTCGGGCGGAACGACGGCTGGCCCGGAATGACCGCGGCGTACGGGATGGACATCCCGGCGGACAACGTCAAGGTCGTCGACACCGGCGTCGTCTACACCGAGACGAAGAAGGGCGAGGCCTGCAACTTCGGCGAGGTCTTCACGACCGACGGCCGGATCAGCCACCTGAACCTGCGGGTGCTGGAGGATGACCAGAGCTTCTTCCCGATCTACAACCCGGCTCCCACCCTCAACGGCGAGACCGCCGAGTCGTACGGCGCCATCCTGACGATCCTCGAGCCGGTGATCGCCAAGCTCGACGACGACACCCTGCGCGGGCTCAACGAGAAGATCGACGTCCAGGGCGAGCAGGTGGCCCAGGTCGTCTCCGACTGGATGAAGGCCGAGGGCTTCATCGGCTGAGGCACCTCGACCGCCGCACCATCGCCGCCGATGCCGCCCCTGTGTCCGGGTGGCGTCGGCGGCGCTCCGGCTTCTCCCCGGTATGACCCGGTGTGACGCACCCGGTGGCGCCACTTCGGCCCGCAACCCACGCTAGTTCTGGGCCACCACAACCGCGAATGGCGTCTGCTCGCGGGCCTGGCCGAGTGGATTGTCGGTGAACGCCTCCACCAACACCGCGTCCGGTAGGTCGGCGTCCCGGCCCAAGACGTCCTGACCAAAATCATTGGCATCGATGATAACGGTGCCACCGAACCGCTCCGCGAAGTCGGCGGGCAGGGCCGCCCGGACCGCCGCCGAAATGTCTCGGGCCACCCGATCCGGATCGTGCGGCGCCAGCTTCGCCGACACGTTCGCCGGGTAGGCCGAGTACTCGGTGGGCCCGTCGATGGCGCGTACCGCCGAACCCGCGATCCGGTAGAACAGCCCCCGTCGCCCGACCGCCTTACCAGCCGCCCCGGCCGCTGCAGCGACCAGGACGCGGGGCAGACCCACCTCCTGGATGGCTAGCTGCATCGTGGCCGGATGTCCCAGCCCAATGCCGTACGGCGTGCGCAGGACGCCGCGCGACAGCAGCCGCGCCCAGGCCCCGCTCCTGAGGTCGGTCACGTTGAAGATTCGTCCCTGCGCAACCGCAACCACTTTCTCGCTGACGAACAGGTACCAGGGACCGGCGGTTGCCAGCTGCTGGGTGGCAGGGGGCATCTCGGCCCCCTGTTTGTAGAACTCACCGACCCGGTTGACGGCGAGCGCGGGAACGTCGTCGCCGGTCGCGATGAGGTCGGTCTGCAGCGGAAACCGGGCCCAGGTGCCACTGGGCGTCAGCAACTCCTTCCCCTGGTTGGGCACGAAGTCCGGCTTCGGCAACGCTTGCGGGTCTGCGCCCTGGTCGGTGTCCGAACCGGGACCCCGCTGGACGGCGACCCGGGCCGGCTCCACCGGCCCCGATCCGGCCGCCTCGCTGGTCGGCGGGGAGTCGATGAACTCGCGCAGCCACAGTTCAACATTGAGCATCCGCCAGAACGTCATGGTTTCCACACCGCCCCGGCCAGCGACGTAATCCTCGAATGCCTGCAGCACGGCTCGCTGGTCGAAGTAGGGTCGCGCACCGAACGACCGAGAGGCGAAGATCAGATAAACGTCATTCTTGATGCGCTGAAACCAGCTGTCCTCGGGCGTGGTGAAGCCAATCTTGTTGCGGCGTCGATTGACCAACCGGGGCAGCAGGTCGACGGTCGCGTCCCGCAGCGCCCGCTTGTTCCATCCGTGGTGGATAATTGCAGACGGGTCAAGCGACCACACGGTACGCACCAGCGCAGCATCGAGAAACGGCACCCGACCCTCGATCGAGAATCGCATGCTGTTCCGATCCTCGTAGCGGAGCAACGCGGGCAGACTGTGCCGGAAAAGGTCGGAGGCCAGCCGGGCTTTGAGGTCATTGCGCACCATCGGGAAGCGCTCGTGCCGATAGGCTTCGGCGAAGTCCCGACCCAGCAGGTTGGCAACCGGTGTCCGCCGCCGACGGCCAACGACATCGGCCAACCGGGTGCGACCCAGGCGCCAGAGCACATCGACGGAGCGGAGCAGCTCTCCAGCCACCCGGCCACCGCGCAGGCCGCGCAGGTGCACCAGGTAGTAGGGCAGGTAGCCGGCGAGCAGCTCGTCGGCGCCCTGACCGTCGAGCAGCACCGTCACCCGGTGACTCGCCTCCCGCATCACGCAGTACTGCGCGTACGGTGCGGAGGAGATGACCGGTTCTTCCTGGGTTCGGACAAAGTCCCGCAGATCAGCCAGAAAGCGGTCCGGCGTCGGGCGCACCTTGTGCACCTGGAGCGTCTCGCCGCAGGTGGCCGCGACCGCGTCGACGTAGCGCTCCTCGTCGTTTCGCTCTCCCGGGAAGACCGCGGAGAAGGTCTGTTGCGTCGCACCAACCGGTCGCGTGGTGTCGTCGGCGGAGGCCAGCAGGTGATGAATGCTGGCCACCACGGTCGAGGAGTCCAAGCCACCGGAGAGGGCCGTCCCGACCGGAACGTCACTGACCAGTCGTGCCTGGATCGCTCGGTCGAGCGCCGCTCGGAACCGTTCCTGGGCTGCCTGGTCATAGGGGGTCGGTGCCGCCGCCAGCGCGTCCAGGTCGGCGTAGAGGCGGGTGTAGATCGAGCGTTGGACCGCGCCGTCCGAGGTGAGCAGGGCGATCTCTCCCGGCATCAGCCGAGTGACCCCGTGGAAGAACGTCCGTGGGGTGTCGTCGTGAACCCGGAACCGTAAGTATCGGTAGATGGTGTGGTCGTCGGGCTTGGGCGTGACCGCACCGGCGGCGAAGAGGGGGCGGATCTCACTGGCGAAGAAGACCCGTCCGTCTCCGTCCTCGGCGAGGTACAGCGGTTTGATGCCGAACTGGTCCCGGGCCAGCACCACCTCGCCCCGCTCCAGGTCGGCGATGGCCAGGGCGAACATTCCATTGAAACGGTCGAAGGCGGCCCGACCCCATTGGATCCACGCGGCGAGCACCACCTCGGTGTCACATTCCGTGGTGAATCGATGGCCGAGATCGCTCAACTCCGCGCGCAGTTGCCGATAGTTGTAGACCTCGCCGTTGTAGCTCAGCACCCACCGGCCGTTCGCCGACTGCAACGGTTGTTTCCCACCGGCTCGATCGATGACCGCCAGCCGCCGGTGCGCCAACCCGATCAGCCCGTCGGTCAGGTAGCCGTCGCCGTCGGGGCCCCGGTGGACCTGGGCGTCGGCCATCCGGCGAAGCACCGGCTCACCCCAGAATGCGCTGATGCCGATGTAGCCTGCTATCCCGCACATTGGAAGATCACCTCTGGGTTCACAACTGGTGCACTTGTTAGATGGGAGTTTCGCCGGGGTTCAGCCCGGACAGCCGGCGACATTGACACAGTTGTTGGGCCGATTTGCGCTCACCACAATGCCGGTGACAGGATTCCCCCCGCCGTCCTCGGCGGTCTGGCCACCGGCGATCTTCAGGGCGAGCAGGAGGCTGGCCACCCCGGCCACCAACCATGGCCGGGTACGGGCCGGACGCTCCGGTGCACCCCCCCTGGTCGTGGTCTTGATCCTGCATCGCGGTACCGGTGCCTTCCCCTGAACGACCAGGAACTCCGCTGACCGGGGCCAACCCCAGCGTGGTGTCCTCGACTACCGGACCGGCGGTAGCCGACAGTCAAACGCTAAGCCGACAGATCGCCCAGATAAACACGAACCCGAAAATTCGTCCCAAAGGTCGTCTAGCACCCGCCGGCAGCGCACAACCGACTGGTCGAACCGCCCAACCAAGGAGGGCCGAGAGGCGGGCTACCGCCGTGCACTCACCCGCGCATACGGCATGGTGGGCGGCTATCCGGCACAGCCCACAACGTTGACGCAGTTGTTCGGCCGGTTCTTGATCACGATCGTGCCGGTGGCGGTGTTCAGGTCCACCGTGCCGCCGTCGTTGACGACTCCCCCACCATCGGTGGCGGCGAGATTGTCGACCACCTTCGTCGCCGCGAGGCTGACCGTCCCGGAGCTGTGGATGCCGCCGCCCCGGTCGGCCCGATTGCCGAGGATCCGGGTACGTCGTATCACCGTCTGCCCCGCGTTGAAGATTCCACCGCCGGCGCCAGTCATCGCAGTGTTGTTCTTGATGATGCTGTCCTCGATGACGACGTAGCTTCCTCCACCGATGTCCCCCTCCACGAGGAGACCACCGGCCTGCCCGGACAGTGCGGTGTTGCCGGTCAGGCGAACCCACCGCAGGGTCAACTGCCCGCCGAGACCAACCCGGACGCCACCCCCGTCGGAATGGCTCGAATTCCTGATGATTCGAGTGCCGGTAACCGTGCCGATGCCGCCAGAGACGAACAACCCACCAACAGACTGTGCCCAGTTGCCGGCGATGCTGCCGCCCTGGACGGTCACGCCGCTGTCGGAGGCGAAGACGCCGCCGCCGAGGTCGGCGATGTTTCCACGAACGTGAGAATGCACGAGTTCCAGCGGGCCGGCGCTGAAGATCCCACCGCCACGCTGGTTCCCGATATTCCGTTCGACGCTGGAGTGGCTGAGCCGGGCGGTGCCGTTGTTGGCGATACCGCCGCCGAGGATGTCGGCGATGTTGCGATGGAGGACGCTGTGGTTGACGGTCAGCGCGCCACCGGTGTTGACGAGGATCCCTCCACCGCCCTCGACGGCGTGGCCGCCGGTGATCGTCAGCTGGTTCAGGGTGAGCTCACCGCCGGCGGTCACGGCGAGGATCCGGAACTGGTCGACGGCGGCGGCCCGCTCGATGATGGTGTTCCTGCCGCCGGTGAGGGTGATCGGGGTGCTGATCGCGGGTAGACCAGCGCCACCGAGGTCGGCGGTGAGCAGATAGGTGCAGCCCTCGGCGAGGTCGAGCACGGCACCACCGCCGGCGTTGGCCAGGGCGATCTCGGCGATCAGTCGATCCGGGTCGCAGGGCACCGGCTTGCCGGCCCGCCGCTCCCCGTCGCCCTTGCCCGCGCCACCCCTGACCTCGTCGCCCTTGCCCGCGCCACCCCTGACCTCGTCGCCTTTGCCCGCGCCACCCCTGACCTCGTCGCCCTTGTCGGCCGCACCGATGCCTTCGTCCCGACGGTCGTCGGCGGATGGCCCGCCGACCGGGGTCCCGGACGCGCCAACGGCGGGCAGGGCGCGCCCGATCGTCTCGCCCACCGGGGTCACCACAACCCCGACGGTGGCGAGCGCCAACCCGGTCACCCCCGCCAACCCGACAAACCACCGCCGCCGCCATGGCCGTGCTGGCTTCTCTCCCGGCCGGGCGGGCGGCTCTCCCTGGGCGTGGCGCTGATGGTTCATCGCGGTCTCGATGTCCTTCCCCGTGCACGGCAAGGAACCATCCGGCCGGGTGCCAGTCGAGGTCACTCCTCGGCTGTCCGCCCGGGTGGTACCAGCCACCGCACGCTAAACAAAGGAAAGCGATACGAAGCCCTAAATGCCACTAAATCCACCGAACCAGACGAACATGAATATCCTTATCCACCCTGGTCACGGACTCCGCGCTGGGCCGGGACTCGGCCGCAACCTCGCCGTCCGGCCGTCGGCGAGCCCGGCCGATCGCGACGGCCGCCGCCACCGAGCCGAGGGCCAGCGTCAGTCCGGCGCAACCGAGAATGATGGGCTGGGCACCGAAACTGGTGATCATCGGACCGCCGGCAAGGGTGCCGAGCGGCACGGAAAGAGTCACGATCGCGCCGACCCCGAAGACCACCCAGAACGCGGCGAGTGTTCCAGCCGAGTCGCCAGACACCTCCACGACGTGGACCGGCAGCGCCACCAGTACCGGCCCGCACAGGAAGAAGAAGCCGAAGGTCAGGATGGAGAGACCGCGCATGCCGCGGTCACGAGAGATCGCAGCGAAGCCTGCAAGACCGGACGACCTTCGCGCTCCGCGCGGAGCGCGCGCCGCCTTCGGCACGGCAATCAGGTAGGTGCTCGCCAGGACGGCGAATGCCGCGGCGTCAATGGCGATGACGACGACCGGACCACCGAAACCGATGATCACGGCCGCTAGGACCGGACCGGCGATCGCCACCGCAGCCCAGGTGGCCTTGGTTTCCGGCGGAGCCAACTGCAGGGCAAGCCAACTGACGGCGACCAGGCTCATACCGTCGCCCACATATGACAACACGAACCCCGGGAACAGTCGCCGCAGAATACGGTGCCGCAGCACCGGCCAGTAAGGCGAAGCACGAATACCCTCCGCCACCAACCAATCGCAAGAAAATTAGCGCTGAGCAGAGCTTGAGCCTCGACTGAAGCAAATACCGGCACTACCACCGCCCGACTCCCATCGCATCGCCGGGATCACGAGTAGGGCAGCGGAGTTCCTCGCAGCCTCGACTCCCTTCCCAGCGCAGACGAGGAACGGCCGGGCAGGAACGGTACGGGGACCGCCGCGACCACCGGCCGCCGGCGGGCCGCCAGCCCGCAGGAAAACCGGGATGGAGTCAGCGAACATGAATAGGGCGACGAGCGCTGCGACTGCGACACCCCTTGATGATCACCGGCCGGCACCAGCGCCACACCGGTTACCGAGAATGTGAATTTGCGTCTCGTTACCAATGCCCGCCAATCACCCACAGAGCAATCTGCGACAACGTTTGGATCATGCCCATGAGCCACGTGACCGCTAGAATCGATTAATCACCGACGAACCAGCATAAATTGTCGAGATCGTGATTCATGGCGGAATCAGGATCTGCTGATCGTGCCGCAAAACGCTGGATGCACGTACCGATCGAATTGCATCCCAGTTAAGGGAGGAACATGTCCGACACCAACCCGCACCCGGTCCCGAACGAGGACCCGGAGCAGCACATCGGGACGCAGGCCCCGGATCCGTGGCTCGACCCTGAGCAAACCGACTGGCCAGTTGTGGAGGTGAACGTCGATGGCATGGATGGTGGTACCGAACCTGGACGAAGCCCGTGATCAACTCAACAAGCGATTCCCCGAACGGGACACCAGATCGGACGGCTCGATCGGCGACACCTCCCACCAGAGCTCCCCGTCGAGCCACAACCCGGACCGGACCGGTCGGCCGGAGTATCGCGACGGCGACAACCTCGACGAGGTACGGGCCCGGGATTTCGACGCCGACCTACGCGACCCGGGCGGGGTCACGATGGAACAGGTCGTGCAGCTGTGGGTGAAGCTCGCCCGCTCCGGCGCGCTGTGGTGGGTCCGGTACATCATCTACAAGGGCCGGATCTGGCACCGCCGGCACAACTTCACCACCCACACCTACACCGGCTCGAACCGGCACACGAGCCACTGCCACGTGAACTCTGACTTCACCCAGGCCGCCGACACCGTGCGGGGCACGAACTGGCGGCTCGACCAGCTCGGCAGGCCGGGACCCGTCGAGCCCGAGCAGCCGACACCGGTCCGACCCGCACCGGGGCCGGCGGTGTCGTTCCCCCTTCCCAGCGGCTACTACTTTGGCTCCCGGAGCGGAGGAGATCGATCGGTGTCGGGCCACTATCGGCGGAAGTTCAACGGGAAATCGGACCGGCAGTGGCTCGCCATCTGGACCAAACAGCTCACCCGCCGAGGCTGGCCAGCTGGCAAGGGCAAGCGCTACCTCCGCCGGAACGGCCACGACGGCAGGTACGGACCGGAGCACCGCGAGCTGATCAAAGCGTTCCAGGCGGATCAGGGCCTCAGCAGGGACGGGCTACTGGGCCGTAAGACGTGGGATGCCGCCTACCGCAACCCAATTCGCTGATCATCCGCCGGGGCGCCGCGGCACGGTGCTGGTCCCACCCCGCGCGGCGGCGAACGAAAGAGCGGGATCAGGCGCGCGCCACGGTCGTCGGCGAAGACCAGGGGAAAGGGTTCCGCCCCACCGCATGCTCCCGGTGGGGCGAAACCCTTGGCGCTCTGCTCGGAGTGTCAGCCGGCGCAGCCGGGGACGTCCACGCAGTTGTTGGGTCGGTTCTTGATGACCACGGTGCCGGTGGCGGTGTTCAGCTCAACCGTGCCGAGGGTGTTGAAGATACCCCCGCCGTCGGCGACCGCAATGTTCTTGACCACCTTCGTCGCGAAGAGCGTCAACGTGCCGGAGTTGAAGATGCCGCCGCCCTCGTTCGCCTGGTTACCGATGACCTTGGTGTTTCGCAACACGGCTACTCCCGAGTTGTCGATCCCTCCGCCGATGTCGAAAGCGGTGTTGTTCTTGATAAGGCTGTCCTCGACGACCGCGATGGTGTCGCCGACTTCGGCGCCCTCCACGAACAGGCCGCCGGCCACGCCCGACAGCGCGGAGTTGTCGAGGAGGCCGACCTTCTGCAGCATCAACTGCCCGGCCTCGGCGACCCGGGCACCACCACCGTTTCCACTGGCGGTGTTCTTCGCGACCTTGGTGCCGGTCAGCCTGCCGATTCCGCCCACCAGATACAAGCCTCCCGCGTCGGACGCCTGGTTGCCGGAGATGCTGCCGCCCTTGCCGGTGACGGTGCTACCGCTTTGGTAGATGCCACCGCCCTGGTCGGCGGTGTTGTTGTCGACGTGCGACTTGACGATCTCCAAGAGGCCGGTGCTGAAGATCCCACCGCCTTGCTCGCTGGTGGTGTTCCGGTCGACCTTGGAGTGCTTGATCCGGGTGGTACCCAGGTTGGCGATTCCGCCGCCGTCGCCGTCGCCTTCGACGATGTTGCGGGTGATGGCGCTGTGGTTGGTGGTCAACGCTCCGCCGGGGTTGACGAGGACTCCCCCACCGTTACCGTCGGTCTGGCCGCCGGTGACCTTCAGGTGGTTGAGGGTGAGGTCACCACCGGTGTCGACGGTGAAGATCCGGAAATCGTCGACGGCGGCAGCGCGTTCGATCGTGGTGTTCTTGCCGCCGTTGAGGGTGATCGGGGTCATGATCGCGGGCAGACCGGCACCGTCGATGTCGGCGGTGAGCAGGTAGGTGCAGTCCTTCGCCAGGTCGAACACGCCACCGCCGGTGGCGTTGGCGAACGTGATCGCCGCGATCAGCAGATCGGCGTCGCAGGGGACCGGCGTGCCCTTCGGCGTAGCCTTCTTCCCCTTGTCGTTCTTTCCCCGCTCCTTCTTCCCCTTGCCCTGGTCGCCCTTGCTCTTGTCGTCGTGCTTGGACATGCCGTTGGCCCGGTGACTGTCCCCACGCTGGGTTTCGGCGCTGGTGGCGGCGCCTCCGGCAGCGCTGACGGCCGGAGCCGTCGCGACGCCGGCGGCGGTGAGTGCCAGCCCGGCTACCCCGGCCAGGCCGACCGTCCACCAGCGCGACCGCGCCCGGCGTTCGCCGGGGCGGTCGGTCCCGGTTTCGTGGGTGTGATGCTGTTGGTTCATCGCGGTGTCGATGTCCTTCCCCCGTGAACGGCGAGGAAGGACCGACCCCGGCCAGGCTTCCTCGGCTACCAGGCAGGCGGTAGCAGCCACCTCAGACGCTAAACCGACACTGGCCCCAACCAAACATGAACACGAACAAAACCTCTAAACCAGACAAAGCTTGAGGAGTGAGCTACCGGTGCCCACGCGGACCCGGTCTCCGGCCGGAGGCCCTTCGTGACCTGGCCCACCCGACTACAGGACCAAATGCCCTGTTGCCCCCGGCCGACAGGCCACAGGATTGCCAGTGCCGACAGGGCCGGCTGAAGGGCAGGAATTAGGTGGAACTTCCGATCATCATTCAGGGCGGGATGGGCGTCGGTGTCTCCAGCTGGCGGCTGGCCGCCGCCGTAGCCGCCGCCGGCCAGCTCGGAGTGGTGTCCGGGGTAGCACTCGACGCGTCACTGGCCCGCCGGCTACAGCTCGGCGACGAGGACGGCACGCTCCGGCAGGCGCTGAGCGCGTTCCCCGCGCCGGAGGTCGCCCAGCGGGTGCTGGACCGCTACTACGTGCCGGGGGGAATCCCCGCCGGCAAACCGTTCCGACCAGCGCCACTGCTGAGCATGCGGCCCCGACGACACGCGAACGAGCTGGCCGTGGTCGCCAACTTCGTCGAGGTCTACCTGGCCAAGCAGGGCCACAGCGGCGTCGTCGGCATCAACTACCTGGAGAAGATCCAGCTCGCCACCCCCGCCGCGGTGTACGGGGCGATGCTGGCCGGGGTCGACTACATCCTGATGGGTGCCGGCCTCCCCAGTGAGATCCCGTCTCTGATCGACGCCCTGACCCACCACCGGCCGGTCCAGTTGCCCGTCGCCGTCGAGGGCAGCCCGGTGGGGGAAGCCCACACCGTCGCCTTCAACCCGCCCGATTTGACCGGCGAGCTACTACCGCCCCTCCCACGGCCCCGGTTCCTGGCCATCGTCTCCGCCGCATCCCTGGTCAGCTACCTTGCCCGCAGCCCCCGTACCTGCCCCGACGGTTTTGTCCTCGAAGGGCCCACCGCGGGCGGCCACTCGGCCCGGCCCCGCGGCAAAATGGTGCTCGATGACAACGGCGAACCCGTCTACGGCGAGCGGGACCGGATCGACCTGGCCAAGGTAGCCGCCGCCGGACTGCCGTTCTGGGTCGCCGGCGGCCAGGCCGACCCACGGCGGGTAGCCGCCGTCCGGGCTGCCGGAGCCACCGGCGTTCAGGTCGGCACCGCCTTCGCCCTCTGTCGCGAATCCGGAATCAACCCCCAGCTTCGGCGGCAGCTGCTCCAGCGGGCCACCGACGGACAGCTCGCGATCCAGAACGATCCGGTCGCCTCCCCGACCGGCTTCCCCTTCAAGATCGCCCAGCTGGAGGGCACCGCCGCCGAGGACGGCATCTACCAGGCCCGCGCTCGCCGGTGCGATCTGGGTTATCTGCGCACCCCGTACCTGCGGCCGACCGGTCGGATCGGTTTCCGGTGCCCGGCCGAGCCGGTAGACGACTACATCCGCAAGGGCGGCGCGGCGGAGGACACCACGGGTAGCCGCTGCCTGTGCAACGGGCTCATGGGCACGATCGGCCTGGGCCAACGACGCGCCGGCGACGACACCGAGCCGCCGATCATCACCATCGGCCAGGACATCGGCGTCCTCACCGAGCTGCACCGGCGCTTCGGGGAGGACTACGCGGCCACCGACGTGCTGCACTACCTGCTCGCGACAGCCCAGTCCGGTAGCTGACGACACCGGCCCCGAACACCTACCTCTCCGATTCCGGTCATCGTCCGGAGTCGATACACTCCAGGGGTGTCCGAGATTCACCTCGGGTGGCTCGCCCTGCCCCTGCTGATCGCACTTGTGCTGGTCGTTCACGTGCTGATCGTCAACATGGCCCGGAGACGTCGACGCCGGGCTGGCCCCCGGGCCGGCAGCAGACAAGACACGATGGCGAACGCCCGCCGGGCGATCCGCCAGAGTGCCCGCCAGAGCCGCCGTCGGCGATCCGGCAGCCTCCGTGGGAAAGGTGGCGGCGGCAGCGAGGGCCAGGCCCTCGACAGCGCCGCCGGTAGCGAATCCGGCGGCGCGCCGTAGCTCTGGTGAGCCACCGCACGACGGAGCCCCGCCCCCACCGCGTACGGCAGGAGCGGGGCCCGGGTGAACTTTGACCCACTCAGGGTCGCTAGCCGGCGCAGCCGGGAACATTCACGCAGTTGTTCGGACGGTTGCTGATAACGGTGGTGCCGGTGGCCGTGTTCAGGGTGACGGTCCCACCCACGTCGTTGACGATGCCCCCGCCGTCGGTCACGGCAAGGTTGTCGGTGACGGTCGAGGCGAAGAAGGTCAGCGTTCCTGCCGCAAGATTCTGGACACCGGCGCCCGTGTCGGCCTGGTTCCCGTCGAGCTTGGTGCCGGTCAACGTGGTCATGCCCGCGTTGTAGATGCCCCCGCCCTGGGCGCCGGCGGTGTTGTCGACGATGCGGCTGCCCGTGATGTCGGCCGTGGACTCCTCGTCGACAATGAGGCCAGCACCGGTTTCGGCGGTGTTGCCGGCGAGGACGACTTTCTGCAGCGTCAGCTGGCCCTGAATGAAGACACCTCCGCCAGCATCGGCAGCGGAGTTCTTCTTGATGTGGGTGCCGGTTACCGAGCCGATTCCGCCATCAACGACGAAGAGACCAGCTCCCTGATCGGCCCAGTTGCCGGAGATGGAACTCTTGGAAACCTCGACCGCTCCTGCCGTGCTCCCGATACCGCCTCCCGAGAGGGTGCCGGTGTTCGCCTTGACCTCAGACTCGTTGACGGTCAGTACGCCCGTGTTGTAGATGCCGCCCCCTTCCAGCGGGGCGATGTTACGGCTGACGATCGAGCGCTTGATGGTGGTGGTCCCGTTGTTGGCGATGCCGCCACCATTACCACCGGCGATGTTGCGGGTGACTACGCTGTGGCTGACTGTCAAACCCCCGCCCGCGTTGACCAGGATGCCGCCCCCATCGGTACCCGCCGTGGTGGTCTGACCGCCGACGATCTTCAGGCGGTTGAGGGTGAGGCCGCCACCGGAGTCGACGGTGAAGATCCGGAACTGGTCGGCGGCGGCGGCGCGTTCGATCGTGGTGTTCTTACCGCCGTTGAGGGTGATCGGGGTCATGATCGCGGGCAGACCGGCACCATCGATGTCGGCGGCGAGCAGGTAGGTGCAGTCCTTCGCCAGGTCGAACACGCCGCCGCCCGCAGCGTTGGCAGCCGTGATCGCGGCGATCAACGCATCCGCGTCACAGGTGACGGGAGTGCCGGTGCCGACTCCATCCCGGGTGGTCGCGACGGGCCCGGGCTCCGCATTGGTCGCCGCGGTGGAGCCGGGCACGGGCCGGTTCGGTTGAGCGTGGGCGGCGGTGGCAAGAACGGCCGTGGTGAACGCCAGGCCGGTCAACCCCGCCATCCCGACGGCCCACCACCGTGGGGTCCGCCTATCTATACGGGTAGAGCTGTAGACATGTCGTTGAGATGGCATTGCGGTCTCGGTGTCCTTCCCCGTGAACGGCGAGGAGCCCACCACCCAAGGGGAACGCAGGTGGCGTGTTCCTCAGCTACCAGACAGGCGGTAGCGGCCCACCGTCGAGCTAAATCGACACCAAGCCCCACAGGACGACAAATGCGAGGAAAATACGCGAAGGAAGTTCTCATCTCGCTCGGACCCGGCACGCGGTCGAGGATGCTGCCGGGTCGGACGCGGCCAACACGGTGCTGAGTAGCCTTCCCGCACCGGCGGCTACGCGCAGCAGATCGTGGGGAGACGCATCGCGGACCACCAGGTCGAACGGAAGGTAGGCGGAGTCGGGCAGGTAGCGCTAGTGACGCAGGCCAACGTCCTCCGGTACGTGAAGGCACTCCGCCAGCAGGGCCACAATGTCGAGCCAGGCCCGCTGCGCGTGCCGCTGGTGGTAGCCGACGCCGGGGAGCACAGTCTGGTCGGCCCCCATCGGTGGGTGGTGGAAGGCGTGCAGGGCGCCGCCATAGACAACAAGCCGCCAATCGACGTCCGCGGCCTGCATCTCGGCGGTGAACGCGTCCCGTTGGACCGGCGACACGATCGGGTCTTCCGACCCGACCCCGGCCCACACCGGGCAGCGAATGCGCGCCGCCTCGCCCGGCCGACCCGTGGTCATTGCGTTAATCGTTGCGATCCCGCGCAGATTGGCGGCGTCGCGGCCGAGTTCCAGCACGATTGCTCCCCCGATGCCGTAGCCGATGGCGGCCATCCGGTCCGGGTCGGTCCGTGGTTCGGCGCGCAGCACGTCAAGGGCTGCGTGGCCGATGCCCCGCATCCGGTCGGGGTCAGCGAGCAGCGGAGTCAGGCGCGCCAGCATCTCCTGGGGGTCGGTGAACCAGCGTCCGCCGTGAATGTCGAAGGCCAGCGCCACGTACCCCAACTCCGCGAGGGCGTCGGCCCGGCGACGCTGAAAGTCGTTGAGCCCCGGCCCCTCGGGTCCGACCAGGACCGCTGGCCGGCGGTCGACGCCGACGGGCAGGGCGAGGTGCCCGATCATCGTCAGGCCGTCGGCCGGGTACTCGACTGTTCTCGTCGTGATGGACGTCATAAAGCCGGACTATAGCGATCGTCGAGCCCGGCCAGGCAGATGTTTCGCCGCGGGCAGATCAGCCGAGACAGGATGGCCGAGGCTCGCTGGCCGAAGGCTGGGGGTGCTGCTCGGCACGCCGGCCGCGCCCCGGTATCAGGCGCCGGCCGCCCGGCTGCGCTCCAGAGCCCGGGCAGCGGGCGCGATCACCCATCGCCTGATGCGGTGGGCAGGACCGGCCGGGGCTCACACTGACGCGGGCTCCGCAGGCGGAGCATTGAGACGATGCCATGACTGGACTCCCTGGGGGATCTGGTAGTCCGGATACGGGTCGGTCTCGGGCTCGGACGTGCCCCCGGACGCCGCCGTAGCGCGGAGGTAGATCACCGAACCGTCACGGGCCGCGATGCGGAACGCGGCGGCAACCGGCACCTCCACGCCGGGCTGTTGGCACAGCTCCCACGAGGTGAACACCTCGGGCCGGGCGACGTCCAGGAGTTGGTGGGCGAGCACGAGGATTCGGGCGGCGCGCTGCCGCGGTGGCAGCGGCCCGGAGGGCAGCGGTACCGGCGTGGCGTCACGCGGCGGTACGCCCGCCCAGAGCATCGCGGCTGTCCCGGACTGGTGTCTGACCTTGATCCCCGCGGGCGACTGTCCGCCCGGCTGGGCATCGGCGCCGTACCGAGTGACCTCGACGATGTCGGGGTGCTCGGCTGCCCGGAGGACGGCAGTCATCACGTCCAGGGCCTGGGATACCTGCACGGGCGCTCTCCTGACCTATCCGGGGATCGTGGCTGCTCACGGGCCGGGCCAGTGTACCGGCGGGAGGGGGCGGGGCGCGGCTCCAGCGCATCGCGGTCAGGCTCGGAGCAGGTCGTGGGTGAGCAGCCCGGCATATGCCTCCGCCCACGGCCAGCACCGCCGCGGGGTGCCGCACACCGGGCAGCGGCCGTCGACCTGCCGGTGCTCGTTCAGGTCCCGCCACCACCGGCGGACGGTCGCGTCGGCCGGGCTCACCGCCGCCGCCCGGCGCGTTCCGGTGGAGCCCAGTTGCCCTGACCCACCGAGGCCAGGTAGTCGTAGGCGGTGTCGGTGGGCGGGCACGGCCACCCGGATCGGCAGATCGGGCACCGGTCCACCCGCGGCCAGTGCTCGGTGATGATCCGCCGGGCGGACAGGATCATCCGGTTACGTAGCTGCACCGTCGACAGGCTGCCGGAGCGCGGCCGGGCGCGGGTGCCCATCACCGGCGGTTCGCCCGCTGCCGGGCGAGCGGGGTCATCAACGGCCGGCGGTCGAAGATGACCGTCGGCTGGTTGTGCAGCGGGGAGTAGGTGCCGGCCCGCGCCGCGTACCGGGTGGCGGGGCCGACTGCGTCCAGCCGTGCGGGCCGGCGGCGGCGATGGCCGGTGAGCCACCGCCAAGCGTTGCGAATGGTCGTCACGAATTCGCCTCCGTCACCGTGGATTGCTCCGTGATCAGAAGGCTACGAACCGTGCATGTCGCTGCTCAACGATGTTGCGAACTGTTGCGTCCGTCGAGCTGGGATAGCACGTTGATGACCAACGCGCGCGCGGGAGCCCCGTAGAGAGCGCTCGCCTGAAGTCGCTCGAACATCTGGCCGTACAGGTCAATTTCCTGTGACCGGGTGACTGCGAGGCTGGCGGTGGGCGTCTCCAGCGCGACAAGCGAGTTGTCGAACATCCAGAAGCCAGCGGACGCTACTGCCGGGCGTTCGATCATCATCGGGATGATCCCCACCGATACGTTTGGCAGGGACATCACCGCGAGCAGCCGGTCGAGCTGTCCGGCCTGGGTATCCGCCGACCCGAACCACGTTCGCAGTGCCTGTTCCTCCAGGACGACGACGAACCTCTTGCCCCGCTGGTAGATGACACGCTGGCGCTCCATGCGGACGGCGATGGCCTCGTCGAGGTCGTTGGGGGCCGACAGGATGCCGATCCAAAATGACAGCATGGCGGCGGCGTAGTCGGCGGTCTGGAACAGTCCGGGAATGACGTTGTGCTCGTAGATACGGAACTGGGTGGTCTGCTCGTACCGCGCCACGGTGTGCGCGCCGAGAACCCGTTTCATACCCGCGCGGGCCTGCCGCCGAAACTCCAGGTAGGCGGACTCAACCGCCCGCAACGTGGCGATCAAGTCGGCGGCCTGGTCGTCCGCGCCGCACACCGAACACCAGGTCCGAATGTCATGGTCGGTTGGGGGTTGCACGCCGTGCTCGATCTTGCTTACGCGGGTGAAGTGTTGGCCTGTGGCCACGGCGAGGGCCCGCCCGGTGAGCCCCGCATCCTTGCGAAGCTCACGCAGGCGAACACCCAGCGCCTCTTGTGCCTGCTGAGCGGCGCTAGGCGGGTTGGTAGCCATGGTGAGGTACGGCCACCTTCCACACGGCGTCAAACGACGTGCGACACAGTTTGATGTCCGCTGGGTCGGTTGACGTCTCGTAGGCGGCGTTCAGCCCATCGCCGCTGTAGATCAGGAAGACCACCAGGCGGTCATCGAACAGGTAGAAGTCGTTACCGGGGATGCCGATGGACGACACGAGGCGCCGGGGAATCCAGCGAATATCTTCGCCCGCGTCGACCATCGGGTGGGCGATGCTGTACGACCAGCGCTGATAGTCGCTAAGGGGCTCGGAGACAATCCGCGCCCGGCGGGCCGTCCTGCCGGCCGCTACATGCTGGCGCAGGGTCGCGCACCAGTCGTCCAACCATGCAAGGTCATCGGGTTCCCCGGCCGCCCACTTGGCCATATACGGCAGTTCAACCGAGGTGCCGTAGGAGTCCCGGGTCTCCAGGTGACTCGACTCGCGCTCGAAGGTCCGCAGCAGGCGGTCGAACTCGTCGCTACTGATCGAGGTCACGGTTGTCCTGCCTGAAGAACTGGAGCATCCGATCCGGGATCTCCACGCACGTTTCCCCCTCCGGAATGTCCATCTGCTCCAACGCCACCGGTCCTCGACGATCCACCCCTGAACGACCCAGCTTCCTCGGTCGGTGCGGTACACGGTGGGCGAGCCTGTGGGATTCGACTTCGGGTCCTTACCCATGAACGTTAAGCGCATGATCGTCCCCTGTCATTCTCGTTGCGAAGAATTGCGACACCGCCAGCGTGGGTTGCAGCACTGCCTCGGCGTCAAGAGCCAGGGCTCCGCTCGCAGCTTCCAGCACTCCACGCCGGCCCGTCGCGCCGTCACCTGTCCGTGTGGTCGTTCCTGGCGCGTCGCTGCGTACGAATTCCCGTACGCCCGCACTCCTGGAGCTGCCTGATTTCGTCTCAGCCTGTCCGTGTCGGACATTCTATTAGCCGCAAAAGGCGCAAATACCATTAACTTTCTTTACTTGTCGATTATGGATCCGCTATTACCATTAGTCGCCTGGTGATCACAGTGACGGGGGTTCGCGCCGCACGGGTTGCGGTCGTCTCGTTGCGCACATCCATCGATAGGGTCGTCGACACGCCGCGAAAATCCTTCCCATCTATTCGTACGTGTGTTCGACTAGCTCGCTTCTGACCGGCACTCACCGGAGGCCACCGAGACGTCATGAACTACCCCTCCCACCCCCACCGTCGCCAGCCCGACATGCCGCTGGTTGCCCGCGTGGCCAACGCCGCAACCGCCGCCTACCAGCGCGCGGTGACCAATAAGCGCGAACGTCTGTACCAGCAGGAGATCGAGCGACTCAGGCAGGAGAACGCGTGGCTCCGGAACGAGATCCGGCACTGCGCCAACGTCATCGAGGTGATGGGCCACGACCTGGAGGCGCGGCGCCAGGAATTCGTCCTAGGCGAACCCTCCCGAGTAGACACCCACGGGCGCACGGTGGTCGTCGATCAGCGGCGCCTGCTGGAGGTTCATCTTCGCGAACAGCTTGCCGCCGAACTGGAGGATGCGCTGCTGTCGGGCTTCGAGACCGGATACAAGGCTGGACTCGCAGACGGTCCGTCTCAGCGACGCCGACTCACAGGCGACTCATGATCTCTACCGTCGGATAGCAAGAGGGCCGGCTGGAGTTCTCCAACCGTCCCTCTTACCTGCCTATATTCAACGTGGGCGATACTGGGATCGAACCAGTGACCTCTTCGGTGTGAACGAAGCGCTCTCCCGCTGAGCTAATCGCCCGTTGGCTCGGATGACTCTACCTGATCGCTGATGCCGACCCCAAACCGAGGCTCAGCTCGCCTTGAGGCGGTCCAGCACCCAGGCCACCACGTCGATGCCGACGCTGTACTTGAGCGACAGCCACACGACGGTTGACACGAAGACGATACCGACCGCACCGATAACGAACCGCACTAAGAGTGACTGTCGCGTAACCCAGGCGGTCCAACCATAGACGTGCCGGCGGGTAAAGGTAAGCAACCGCCGCGCCCAGTGAAACTCCACCGCCCAGATCCCGAGGCCGGCGATCACCAGCAACCAGCCGGGGCCCGGCAGCGGGATCAGCGCGATTCCGACGGTGACGACGATGGCACCAGTGATCGCGACAAAAACCTTCAGGGCAAGTCGGCCGGTGGGGTTGGCCCGAATCAACGCGAGGGTGGTCGAGACTCGCTGGCGCCACCGCGGCCGCTCTCCCCGGGTGTCGACCAGCGCCGTCCCCGCTGCCGGTGCACCCATGTCCGAGCCGGATCGGCCCGGCCTACTCCGCTGTTCGTTCGACACCCCGCACCCCCGCCGTTCCGCCGTCTGGGTCGCGATGATCGGTCGACCCGACGGCGTGACACGATCCACTGAGGATCACTGTGTCACATTTCCTTCCCAGTGTGACGCGCGCCCGTCACTGCGACCGTGGACTGGACGTTACCGGAGTAAGTCGACGACTGAAGCACCTGATGCCAAGCGGCACCGCGGACGGGCGGAACCGGAAATCCTACAGGAACTTTCACATTCTGGGGAACACTCCGAAGACCTTCCCACCACTGGGTGAAGTCAGCGTATGGCGGAGCGTAGCTAGGGGCAGCACCTGAGTATGGGAAAAGCGGGACACGCGCGTTCCGCAGCGGTGCCGGGGGGAGAACGTCCATGAGTGTCATCCGACCGACGACCGTAGAGGTCGAGACGTCGCTAAGGCTCGTCGCACCTGACGCCACGGCCTTGCCGGTGCGCGCCAGTTTGCGCTACGACCCTGCTGATCCGTATGCGGTCCACGTCCTGTTCCATGCGGAATCGGCCGGTGGCGAGGCGGTCAGCTGGTCGTTCGCACGGGAACTGCTGGTGACCGGCCTCGATGAGCCGGCCGGTATCGGCGATGTGCGGGTCTGGCCCTGGGCCACCCCGCGCGGGGACTTCGTCGCCCTGGCGTTGTCGTCCCCGGACGGCAACGCCCTGTTTGAGGTGCCGCGGAGCGTCCTGGTGCGCTTCCTGCGGCGGACCTACGTCGTCGTCGCGCGCGGCCGCGAGGCCGAGCACTTGGACGTCGACACGGCGGTGAACCGGCTACTCGCCGGACGCTGAGCTCGAAAGGCCGGAATCTGGATCGAAGGACCGGAATCTGGTGACCGGTCAGCCGGGGCCGCGCGGAGCTGCCGAGTCCGCGCGACCCCGGCCAAACCCGGTCGGTACGCGAAGCGCCAACCGCCGACGACGCGAAACGCAACCGCCAACCGCCAACCACCGACCACGCGAAACGCAACCGCCGGCCACGTCATGCTCAGCCGTGGGTGGTGATGCCGCCGTCGACCGGGATCACCGCGCCGGTCAGGTACGCGCCGGCCGGCGACGACAGGTAGATCGCGGTGCCCGCCATGTCCGCCGGTCGGCCGATCCGGCCCAGTGGCACCTGCTTCTCGATGGCAGCCCGAGAACCGGGATCGTCCAGGGCGAATGCCATCATTTTGCTCTCAAACGGGCCCGGGGCGATCGCGTTGACGGTGACGTGTTCAGCGGCGAGCTGGTGGGCGAGGTTGCGGGTCAGCATGTGCACGGCCGCCTTCGTGGCGGAGTACGCGTACACCTCCATCCACGGGACCCGGATCCCGTCCACCGAGCCGATGTTGATGACGCGGGCGGGATCGTCTGCGGTGCCGGCGGCACGCAGTACGGGCAGCAGCGCGGTGGTGAGCCGAAAGACGGCCTTGACGTTGACCGCCCAGAGCTTGTCGAATGCGCTCTCCGGATATGCCTCAAGTGGTGCACCCCAGGTGACGCCCGCGTTGTTGACCAGTACGTGGAGTCGGTCGTGCCGCTCTCCCACGGTGGCGGCGAGCGCCTCGGCGCCGGCGGCGCTGCTGAGGTCGACCGGGATCGCCGTGCACTCGCCCAGCGTTGACAGTTCGGCGGCGACCGCCGTGCAGACGTCCGCCTTCCGGGCAGCAATGATCACTTTGGCGCCGGCCCGTACGAAACCTTCGGCGATCATCCGGCCGATCCCGCGCGAGCCGCCGGTGACCAGGACGGTCTTGCCGGTAACCGAGAAAAGATCCGTCATGCCCGTCCCTTCACCATCCACCCCTACCGCTCGGTAACGTAATCGCCTCGCTCAGTCCCCACAACCCTGCCGCCGGCACGACGGAGTCGAGGCGGAAGGGACATCCCGGATCGGGAGCGCGTTGGTGCTGGTCCGCCACGTGCACGGGCCGCGCGGCGAGGACGGTGGTGCGAGAATCGGCGTACCGGGCTACCGTCGCGGGTGATGTTCTCTGCTGTTCATCGCACCCCGGACGCCGCTGTGAGCGCGGCGCTCGGCTTCGGTGGTGTAGTGACCGATCCGGCGTGGCGGCGTCCGGTCCTGCTGACGGCGGACCTGCTCATCCTGGTCATCACAGGGCATGGCAGCGTTGAGGTGGACTTCCACCCCTTCCCCTGCCATCCGGGCACACTGCTGCGGGCCCGGGCGGGCCAGGTGCTTCGGTGTGGGCCACCCAACCTGGATGCGATCGTGGTGCGCTGGACCCCGGCGGCGCTGCACGGCTTCGGCATCGATTCCGCGGCGGCCCCGACCCGGCTTGAGCTGACCGGTGCGGATGGGGCGGCCATCAGTTCCGGGTTCCATCAGCTCGCGGTGGACTGCGAACGGCATCGCGGGGAGTCCGCCGCTCTGCTCCGCCACCAGCTGGCGGCGCTGCTGCTTCGGCTGGCGCTGCTGCCAGACTGCCGGGAGGGGCCGCAGCCCGCGTCGCGGTCGGCGTCTCCGTCGGCGTCGCGCACCGAGACCCGCACTTTCCGACTGCTCTGCCGCGAGTTGGAGCAGGGCTACCAACGCAGCCGCCGGGTGGAGGACTACGCCGACCGGGTGGGTTGCTCGGTTCGTACTCTGACCCGCGCCTGCCTGGCGGTCACCGGGCGCAGCGCGAAGCAGGTGGTGGACGAGCGGGTGGCGTTGCAGGCCCGCCGCCTACTCGCGGCGACCGACGAACCGGTGGCGCGAATCGGCCAGCGGCTCGGTTTCGCCGAGCCGACCAACTTCGGCCGGTTCTTCACCCGGGAGGTCGGGGTCAGCCCGGGGGCGTTCCGCGCGGCCCGGGACGTTCCGCCCCTGGTACGCCCGCGCCCGCCCGCCGATGCTGGCGACGGTCAACTACGGATGCCGGGCCACAGCGATCACCACGTCACCGCCGAGCCGACCGTGCTCGGGGTCGCGCACGGCGGCGCCGCACCGCAGCAGCCCGGTGAGCGCCCGCTGCACGTCGACTGACCGGTACGCGGTCGCGGTCAGCGCGTGTCGGCGCAGCTCGGTGACGGTACGGGGGCCGGAGCGGGCCAGCTCGGCGAGGAGTTCCTGGCCCAGCGACTCGGGGTCGGGTGCGATGTCGAGCAGTTGCCCGCTCGGGTCGGCGGGGTCCCGATAGCGAACCGCGGTGTCGGCGTCCACCGCCCACAGGTTTTCCTTGAACGCCTCCAGGCTCCGGTCGTGGCCGGTGCCGAAGGCGAGCCGCCGCGCGAGTGACCCGTCCGCCGCGACCAGGTCGACCTGGGTGGTGAGTGGGAAACCGGCACCGGCGAGACCGGCCCACACCGAACCGGCAGATGCCGTGGAGCCGGCAGGGCCAGCAGATGCAGCCGCGGCGCCGGCAGCCGCGGGCTTCGCCTCGGTGACCAGCAGGAGCTCGGCGGGGCGGCCGGCGGCGCTGGCGGCCAGCACACCGGGGTCAATGGCGCCCGCCCCATCCAGGTACGACAGCAGCGGCGCCCCGGCCGAGCCGGCTGCCTTCACCGCCACCGGCAGCCGGACGGGACCGCCGGGCACCAGGTGTACGGCTATCTCGGCCGGCAGGATCGCCTCGATCGCGCCCAGCCGGGCGGGGAGTTCCTCACCTCCATCGGCGAGCACCAGCACGGTGAGCTGCCGTCCGCGAAGCCGGCCGGCGTGCTCGGCGAGCACGCCGAGTACCGCTTCGGCGGATTCGGTGGCCGCGAGCAAAGCCCCGGGCCCGTACGCGAGCGCCACGACGCTGGGCCGCCCCCGCGCGACTGCTCGGGGCAACCACGCTTCGAGCTGCCGGCCGAACAGTTCCCGTACCACCCCGTCCATCACGCCATCGGTTCTACCGTACTGGGATGGCCCGGAGGCGGCGGGGCCGACAAAAGCAGCGCGGCGGGAATCCCATCCGGCGCGGGGCTTGTACATACCGTCGCTGGTTAAGCACGATGGGGCGTGCCTTCTGGCTTCGGTGATCTGACTGACCACGCGCTTCATCTGGTGGCTACCGGCGACCTCCCCGGCGCCCGGCGGCTCCTCTCCGACGCGTTGGCCGACGCCGACCCACGGCCGACCACCGCCAGCGCCGAGTTGGCCGAGTTGGCGAGCCTGCAGGCGCGGGTACTGGTGGGGCTCGGCGACCCGCGGGCCGCCCGGGGTTGGGCCGCGTACGCGTACGCGGCCAGCAATCACCTGCACGGCCGTTCGGACGAACGGACGGTCGCGGCTGCCGCCACCCTGGCCGCGGTGCTGCACCGGGTCGGTAGTTGGTCCCGCGCGGCCCGGACCTACCAAGAGGTGATCATCGAGCTGACCGCCCTGGATGGGCCGGAGTCGCTTCGCGTTCTCGCCGCGCACGCCGATTTGGCCACGCTGGAGTACGCTCGCGGCCAGTGCCAGGTGGCCCGCGACCGGCTGGCCGACGCGTGGGAGCTGCACCGCGAGGTGTACGGGGATGGGCATCCCAGCGGCATCAAGATGCTCGCCCGGCTCGGTGCGATGCAGCGCGACTGCGGGTTGGCCGGTTCAGCACAGGAGAGCCTGGTGCTGGCCGAAGAGCTATGCCGCCAGTATCTGGCCGTCGCGGACCCGCTGGCGGTGCAGGTGGCCGCGCTGGGCCGGGCGGACGCCGATCCGGAGCACCGCTGCCCATCCCACGGGCGGGCGGCCCCGATCGTGCCGGCCGCTCGGACGCCCCCGCCGGGCGACGGGCCGCTCCCCGAGGACCGGCCACAGCATCCAGCGCAGCCTGGTTATCGCCCGACCAACCTGTATTTTCCGCCGGAGCCGGAGCCGGAGCCCGAGCCGGACCGGTCGGTGGCCGAGCAGCATCCGGCAGCTGGGTATTCGCCGCCACCCGCGGTCCCGACGCCCCGGCTACCGCCGGAGGGTGCGGCGTTCCCCGAGCCCCCCGAGCTCTTCCCGCCGGACTTTCCGGCCGACGAGCACGAACCGTGGTGGCGCGAGTCGTCAACCACACAGTGGGGCGGCGCCGTACCCCCCGCGGTGTTGCCCCTGACCCACCTGGAGGAGGCCGACGGGGTCCGCCGGGTCGAGCCCCACGGGGTGTCCGATCCGCCGACGGACCAGCCGTCGCGGCTGTTGCCAGTGCCGGTACCGCGCGCCACACCGCCGCCCCGGCACCGGCTGCCGCTCGTGGTGGGTGCGGTGGTGGTGCTGCTGGGCACGGCCGCGGTGATCGCCGGGGTCTCCCGATTCGACGGGTCGGCACCACCGTCGGCGACGGACCCGGCAACCGGGACCCCGGCTGCCCCGGCGGCCTCGCCCAGCACTCCGCCCGGTGCGGTGGCCCTGACCGACAACCAGGACAACGTCGCCCTGCGCTGGACCTACCCGGAGGGAGGAGCGGGCCCGGTGGTCGTCTCGGGGGGCCAGCCCGGCGAGTCGCAGACCATTTTCGCCAACCTGCCCGCCGGCAGCACCGAATACGTCGTGTACGGGCTCAACGGTCGCGTTGACTACTGCTTCGCGGTGGCGGTGGTGTGGTCAACGGAGACGATCGCCCGGTCCGAGGAGGTCTGCACCAATCGTGATTGACGCCATGTCCGGCTGGTCGCGGTGGGCGCGTCCACGACTCGGGGGAGGGCGCTACCCGGTGGGCGCGTCCGCTACTCGGGGGGCAGCGCGGGCAGCGTCACCCGGACGCGTAGGCCCGGCGGCGGATCGGCGTCGGTGAGGTCGACCCGACCGCCGGCCCGCCGCACCAGTTCACGCACGATGGCGAGTCCCAGCCCGGCGCCGCCGGCGTCCCGGTCGCGGGCGGCGTCCAGCCGGGTGAACCGGCCGAAGACCCGTTCCCGATCGGCCACCGGGATGCCGGGCCCGTCGTCGGTCACCAGCACCCGGTGGTGCGCGGGCCCGTCCGGCTCGACGCCGAGCAGCACCCGGGAGCGGGCGTGCCGTACCGCGTTGTCGACCAGGTTGACCAGCACCCGGCGCAGTTCCTCCGGGTCGCCGACCGCCCAGAGCGGCGACGCCGACGGTGCCAGGTGGACAAGCTTGGCCGGGTAGCGAACGGCCACCTCGGCCAGCAGGGCACCCAGGTCGACCGGCCCGGTGCCGCGGGCCGGTGGGGCCTCGTCGAGGCGGGCGAGGAGCAGCAGGTCATCGACGAGCCGGCCGAGCCGTTCGGTGTCGGCCAGCAGGTCCACCGAGACGGCCGGCCAGTCGGTCCGCTCCCCCAGCCGCTGCGCGACCTCGAGTTCGGTCCGCAGGTTGGTCAGCGGGCTGCGCAGTTCGTGCGCGGCGTCGGCGACGAACGCCCGCTCCCGGTCCCGGCTGGCGCGCAGCCGATCCAGCATGTCGTTGAGGGTCACCGCGAGCCGGTGGATCTCGTCTTGCGACGCCGGAACGGGTAGCCGGCCGCGCCCGTCCCGACCGGTGATCTCCTCGGCGCCCCGACGCAGCGCCTCCACCGGGCGCAGCGTCGCGCCGACGGCCCGCCAGGCCACGAGGGCGAGCAGACCCACCAGCGGCGGGAAGCTGACCAGCAGGATGGTCTGGACGACGTGGATACTCTGCCGCACGTCCACCAGCGAGCGGGCGACCAGCACGGTGAGTGGGTCGCCGTCGGTGCCGGCCGGGACGGCCACCACCCGCATCGGCCCGGTCAGCCCCATGCGTTGCCCCGACACGGTGATACCGGCTCGGGCGCTGCGGTCGACCTGGTCCGGCCGGACCATCGGCACCAGCCGGTCGGCGTCGATGGAGGCGGCGCGGACCCGTCCCCGGGCGTCGATCACCTGTACCCGTACCTGGCTGCCGGCGACGGGCAGGGGGTCGGGCAGGGCGTCTTCGGCGGCCAGCAGGGCGATGGCGTCGGCGGTGCGTAGCGCCTCCGTGTCGACGTTGCGGTGCAAAGTCCAGTTGAGCACGGCCAGGAGCACCAGGCCGCCGACGACGAGCCCCGCCGACACGCCGAGTAGGCCGATCGCCATCAGCCGTCCGCGGAGGCCAAGGGGGGTCCAGGGCCGCCCGCGCGCCCCGCCCGCGGTGCCGGGGCGGGGACGATCGGCGGGGGCGGCGGTGCCGGGGCGGGGACGATCGGCGGGGGCGGCGGGTTCGGTCATGCGGTGACGAGGCGGTAGCCGGCCCCGCGGACGGTCTCCAGGCGGTCTCGGCCGAGCTTGCGGCGCAGGTAGCCCACGTACACCTCCACCGCGTTCGGGGCGGTCTCGATGCTGGCGTCCCAGACGTGGTCCAGGAGTTCGATTTTGGAGACCACCGTGCCGGGCCGGCGCATCAGGTAGTCGAGCAGGGCGTACTCCCGGCCGGTCAGGGCCACCTCGACGCCGTCGCGGGTCACCCGCCGCCGGGCCGGGTCCAGCCGGAGGTCCCCCACAGCCAGCACGGCCGGCCGCTCCGGTGCGCCGCGGCGCAGCAGGGCGCGTAGCCGGGCCAGCAGCACCACGTACGAGAAGGGCTTGGTGAGGTAGTCGTCGGCCCCGCAGTCCAGCCCGTCGGCCTGGTCGTACTCGCCGTCCTTGGCGGAAAGCATGAGCACCGGCAGCCAGCGCCGCTCGGCCCGCAGCCGGCGGACCACCTCGTAGCCGGAGAGGCCGGGCAGCATCACGTCGAGGACCATCGCGTCGTACTCGCCGTGCCGGGCCGCCTCCAGTCCGGCCGGCCCGGTCGAGGCCAGGTCCACCGCGAACCCTTCTGCCTGCAGCCCCCGGTGTAGCGCGGCCGCCAGCCGCGCCTCGTCCTCCACCACCAGCAGTCGCACGGGTCAAGGGTGCCATCGGGCCACCCGCGCCGGAAACGCCGTCCTCAGCGTCCGCACAGGGTGTGTCCGGCAGGATGGTCGGCAGGAGGTGCCCGATGTCCGTTCTGACAAGCCGTCCCGCCTTACGGTGGCTGGTCCCGGTGGCCGCCGTCGTGACCGTCATCGGCGGCGGCGCCGCGCTGGGCCGGTTCGCCGCCGAAGCCGAGCCGAGCCTGCCGCCCCGATCCGCCGCCCAGCTTCTGGTCGATCTCCAGACCGCCCGCTTCGAGGGTCTGTCCGGCACCGTCGTGCAGCGGGCCGACCTCGGTCTACCGCCGATCGCCGGGTTGCTCGCCGAGGACGGTCCGGCCAGCCTGCTGACCGGCTCCCACACGTTGCGGGTCTGGCACTCCGGGCCGGACCAGCAGCGGATCGCCTTCGTGGACACGCTCGGGCAGCGAGACTTCATCCGCAACGGACGGGACGTGTGGCTGTGGAACAGCCGCACGAACACGGCTACCCACCGGGTGCTACCCAAGGGCGAGGAGGTGGCGAACCCACCGGAGGTGCCGACGACGCCGCAGGAGGCCGCCGCGCAGGCCCTCGCCGCGGTTGATCCGACGACCGAGGTGAGCGTCGGGCGGTCGGCGACGGTCGCCGGCCGGGACGCCTACGAGCTGGTGCTCGCACCCCGGGACGCCGCCTCCCTGGTGCACCAGGTCCGGATCGCCATCGACGCGACCGAGCACCTGCCGCTGCGGTTCGAGGTCTTCGCCGAGGGTGGGGATCCTCCGGCGTTCGAGCTGGCGTTCACCCAGATCGACTATGGGCGGCCGGATGCCGACCAGTTCACCTTCAACCCGCCGCCGGGGGTTCAGGTCACCGAGCAGAAGGACGGCTGGGAGCACCCCGAGGCGGCGAAGCACCCCGAGGCGGCGAAGCACCCCGAGCAGCCGACGCAGCCGGGACCGACCAACGACGGCGGGCAGCCCGGCCTGCGTACCGTCGGCACGGGCTGGGCCACGGTTTTCGTCGCGGAGGTCGACGCGGTGGCGCGTCCCACCGCTGCCGCCGACGAGGCGCCCGACCTGGACCTGCTGGCCGGTCAGTTGCCGGCGGTCCAGGGTGACTGGGGCAGCGGTCGACTGTTCCGCAGCAAGCTGGTGACGGCGCTGCTCACCGACGACGGCCAACTGGTCGTGGGGGCGGTCGCTCCGGAGCGACTGTACGAGGTGGCCCGGGGCTGACGTTTCGTCGCCGACAAGCCGGGGCCCGCACGTCGTGCGGGCCCCGGCTTGCTGTCGCCCACGCCCTGGAGTTGTTGTTGGCCACGCCCGGTCTGCCGCCGAATCACCATGGGCACCCCCGGCGGTCGCGCCGCCCGGTATCCTGACCAGTTCAGGGAACAAAAAAAGAACGGCCCATAGCCGTTCCTTCGGGCAAGGGTAGCGAATTGCGAGATGGCTTGTCAAGCAACTCCGGCGTTTCACCGCACTCCGGCGGTCCCGCCGATTCGCCGATGAACGACGACGAGCTCGGCCAGGAGCAGGAGTACGTCTCGATGCTCTACGGCCGGCTGGACGCGCTGCGGGAGCAGGCCGCCCACCGGCTGGCCGAACAGCTCCGGGCGACCGGTGGCACCCTCCAGGCCCGCTCCCAACGCGACAACGCGGTACGGATGTACGGCGAGCAGGTGGAGCAGTACTCGGCGGTCGAGCAGGGCCTGTGCTTCGGCCGACTGGACACCGACGACGGCGGCCGGCAATACATCGGCCGGATCGGCATCTTCGACACCGACGGCGACTACGACCCGCTACTGATCGACTGGCGCGCCCCGGCGGCACGCGCCTTCTACCTCGCCACCGCCGCCAACCCGCAGGGCGTCCACCGACGACGGCACCTGCGGACCCGGCAACGCAAGGTGACCGGCCTCAACGACGAGGTGCTCGACCTCGCTGCCGCCTCCCCCACCGACCACGAGGAGCTGACCGGCGAGGCGGCGCTGCTCGCGGCCCTCACCGCCGGCCGTACCGGCCGGATGCGGGACATCGTCGAGACCATCCAGGCCGAGCAGGACACGGTCATCCGGGCCGAGCTGCCGGGCACGCTGGTGGTGCAGGGCGGTCCGGGCACCGGCAAGACCGCGGTGGCGCTACACCGGGCGGCCTACCTGCTCTACACGCACCGGCGGGAACTCGCCACCCGGGGCGTGCTGCTGGTCGGGCCGAACGCGACCTTCCTGCGCTACATCTCCCAGGTGCTGCCCGCCCTGGCCGAGACCGGTGTGTTGCTGCGTACCCAGGCTGATCTCTTCCCCGGGGTCACCGCGCACCGTACCGAGGCGGCCGAGACCGCCGCGCTGAAGGGCCGCGCGGTGCTGGTGGATGTCCTCGCCGCCGCGGTCCGGGACCGGCAGTGGGTGCCGGAGGAACCGCTGGAGATCGAGCAGCCGCAGCGGGAGATCCTGCAGCTGTACCCGGAGACCGTCCGGGCCGCGCGGGACCGGGCCCGCCGGTCCGGTCGGCCCCACAACCTCGCCCGGGCGGTCTTCGATGTCGAGGTCGTGCACGCGCTCGCCGCGCAGGTGGCCGAGCGCATCGGCGCCGACCCGCTGGGTGGGGAGAACCTGCTCGAGGAGGCCGACCGCGCCGAGATCCGCCGGGAACTGCGGGACGACCCGGAGGTACGGGCGGCGCTGGACCAGTTGTGGCCGCTGCTCACCCCGCAGCAGTTGCTCGCCGACCTGTACGCCGACCCGGTGCGGATCGCCACCGCCGCGCCGATGCTGACCGAGGCCGAGCAGGCCCTGCTGCACCGCCAGCCGGGTGGTTGGACGCCAGCTGACGTGCCGCTGCTGGACGAGGCGGCCGAGCTGCTCGGCGAGGACGACCGCGCCGCCGCGGCCCGCCGGGAGCGGCTGCGGACCCTGCAGCGGGAGTACGCCGAGGGGGTGCTGGAGATCGCCCGGGGCTCCCGGTCCATCGACGTGGAGGACGAGGCGGACGGTGGCGAGATCCTCGGCGTCACCGACCTGCTCGACGCCGACCGGCTGGTGGAGCGGCAGGAGGAGGGGGACCGGCTGACCACCGCGCAGCGGGCCGCCGCCGACCGGAGCTGGGCGTTCGGCCACATCATCGTGGATGAGGCGCAGGAGCTGTCGCCGATGGCGTGGCGGCTGCTGATGCGCCGCTGCCCCAGCCGGTCGATGACCATCGTCGGTGATGTGGCGCAGACCGGCGCGTTGGCGGGCACCGCGTCCTGGGCCGACGCCCTCGAACCGTACGTGGCGCGGCGGTGGCGGCTGGCGGAGCTGGCGGTCAGCTACCGCACCCCCGCCGAGATCATGGCGGTCGCCGCGGAGGTGCTCGCCCAGATCGACCCGACGCTGCGCCCACCTCGGTCGGTCCGGTCCACCGGCGTGCCGCCGACCGATCGGGCGGTGGCGCCGCAGCGGCTGGCGGCGGAGCTGGTGGACGCGGCGACCGCGATGGCAGCGTCCCGCACCGACGGCCGGCTCGGGGTGATCGTGCCGGCCGCCCGCGTCGCCGACCTGGGTGCCGCCCTGGCGGATGCCATTCCGGAGGCCACCATCGGTGAGCAGCCCGACCTGAAGAGTCGTACCGTCCTGCTCACCGTCGCCCAGGCCAAGGGGTTGGAGTTCGACGCGGTCCTGGTGGTTGATCCCGACGGGATAGTCGCGGAGTCCGCTCGCGGTCGTAACGACCTGTATGTGGCGCTGACCCGTGCCACCCAACGGCTGACGATTCTGCGCCCCACCTCCGGACCGCCCCGCACCCGGCCTTGACCGGTGCGTCGGCCTTGACCGGCGCCTCGGCCTCGACCGGGTCTCCCGCCCGGCCGACCGACGGCCTGGCCCGAACCGGGCCAGGCCGTCGGAGCGGGCTGTCAGTCGTCGGAGAGGTTCGCCGCGTGCACGCCGGGACCGGCCGCGTCGCTCGTGGAGCCGGCGGTCGGGGTGCTCAGGCCGCCGGTGGTGGCGTCCCCCGTCGTGGTCGGGGCGACCCGGCCCCGGTGCCGTTCCGGTTGCCGGGCCACCCGGCGAACACTGGCCGGGCCGGCGGTCCCGCCGGTCGTCGTGATCGCGCCCTGGCCCCGGGTCGGGCCACCGTCGCGCAGCACCTGCGGGTCGATCCGGTTGTGCGCCGGGTCGCCCGGGTCCGCGTCCTGGATCACCCGCTGCACGTCGGTCTGCGGCACGGTCACCTCGTCCAGGACTCCCTCGCCGTACTGGTCGCCGGCGATCCGTTCCTCGGCCCGCCGGGCGGCCTCGTTCCGTGTGTCGTCGGTGCGCATGTCGCATCACCTCGCAGACTCGTCGGAAGTCTCCTTGGGTTCCCGCCCCCGGTCCTACCAAACCCGCCGGTGTGGCTGGGACGGGTTACTGCCCCCGGCTGGTCGGGTAGACCCAGGGTGCCCCCGCCACGAACCGCGCCGTGCCGAGACGCGGTAGCGGGGTGAGGGACCGCAGGTACTCATCAAATCCGAGGAGGACCAGATGAGCACGCAGGCTGCATCCACCAGGCCGCAGAACCGGCCGTCGGCGGACGCCCAGGACCGGGAGCGCATGCGGGAGGTCCAGAACCGGGACCGCTTGCAGGACGCCCCGACCCGCCCGATGCGGGCGATGGACAACGGGCACCGGGAGCAGATGTCCGCTCCGGATACGGAGACGAAGAACTCGTTCCTGACCACCGAGTTCTGGGTCTATGCCGGCGCGGTCGTCCTGGTGGTGATCTCCGCCTTCTGGCGTGGGTCGGGCACCAACGGCTTGAATATCAACGATCCAACGTTGGCGTGGTGGTTCCTCTCCGCCCTGACCGCCGCGTACCTGATCAGTCGGGGGTTGGCGAAGGCCGGCTCGGATCGCCGTCTCGCCAATGAGCGGGGCATGGCCCGGCGGTAGCCGATAGCGACGAAAGGGTGCCCGCCGGGATCAATGTCCCCGGCGGGCACCCTTTGCCTGGATGACTGTTCGAAGTCTGGGCTACTCGTCGAAGCCGAAGTCCTCGGCGAAGTCCCCTTCCATCGCGTCCTCGATCATCTCACCGGCGATCATGCCGCCGGCCACCCCGAGCGCGGCACCGGCGATCATGCCGCCCATGCCCATGCCCATCCCCCGCTGGCCGTGCTGCTGCGGGACGCCGAAGCCCTGCGCCCGCAGGCTGCCGTAACGGGAGGTCGTCTCGCGCAGCCACCCGTCCACCACCTGCATCCAGTCCACCCGGTCGGCGTCCTGGTGGGCGACCTGGTAGCGGCCGAAAACGTCCTGCCCGGAGGTGAAGAAGCCGCCGCGCTTGTCGCACTCCAGGATCACGTCGACACCGTGCGGGTTGGTGACGAACGTGAGCTCCACCTCGGTGATCGTCTGCGCGTACTGCGGGGAGGCGAAGAACTCGATCTCCTGGTAGAACGGCAGCGTCTGCTGCACCCCGTAGAGGGAACCGCGCTCCAGGTCGGCGTTCTTGAACCGGAAACCGAGCCGGGTGAACGCCTCCAGGATGCGCTCGTGCACCGGCAGCGGGTGCACGTTGACCTGGTCCAGGTCGCTCTTGTCCACGGCCCGGGCGATCGCCAGCTCGGTCCGCAGCCCCATCGTCATGCCGTGCAGGCGCTGGCCGTACACGTCGGTGATCGGGGTCTCCCACGGCACCGGCAGCTGGAACGGGATCGACAGCTGCTGCTTGGGAGCCAGTTGCAGCGGCCCGGAGACCGGCATCCGCTGGAACTCCATGAGCCCCGCGTACTCGGTGTCGTGGCCCTCGATCTCAACTCGGGTGACCAGGCCGACGACAATCTGCTCGATGGCCGCCGGCGAGTCCCCGCCGATCAGGTTGACCTGGCCGTCGAGGGCCAGGCCGGGCCGGGTGTTGGGGTTCGTGAGGACGGTGTCCACGCTGGGTCCGCCTACGCCTAACGCGCTCAACATTTTCTTGAAGACCATCGGAACTCCCGCTGGGTCTGGTGTCGCACTCTCCTGGAGCCGACGGTGACGGTGTGCACCGTACCGGATGCTGTCGAGAGGCCGTCGTAAGTCTCCCACCAGCGCCGGGTCGGCCACCACCTCCGCCGGACACTCCCGTTGCTGTGGACGCTACCCGGCGCCGGCCACCACACCACCGGTCCGGCTCGCCGACAAGCTAGGCGAAATCGAACTCGCCGTCGCGCACGCCCCCGACGAACGCCGCCCACTCCTCAGCCGTATAGATAATCGTGGCCGCCTCGGGGGCCTTGCTGTGCCGCACCGCCACCCGCCCCGACCCGTCCAGCAACGGCCCCGCCTCGACGCAGTTGCCGCCGTGGTCCGGGCTCCTGGTGCTGATATGCCAAGCAACGTCGGGCATGGTGTCGCTCATGACAACTCCTCCGCAAGGGCAGAAATCAGCCTCGCCGACTCGCGCACGGTGAGTGCGGCCTCCCGGAGGCGATCGTACGCGCGGACATATCGCAACGCCTTGTCCGACTCCATGAAGAGCCGTCCACCGAGCGTCTCGGCATGCGCGACGTCGGTGTAGGGCGGAGGCATCTTGAAGAGCCAGAACGTGCCGTCCAAGCCCGCATGCAAACCGAGGCCTGTGGACAGGACGCGAATCTCGACCGTCGGCTTCCTCAGCGCCTGCACTAGGTGGTCGAGCTGGGCCGCCATGACCTGCCGGCTCATCACCGGACGCCGTAGGGCCGACTCCTCGACGATCACGGCGATTCTCGTGCCGGTGGGCTGGTCCAACAGGCGCTGCCGGTCCATCCGGAGCTGAACCCACTTCCGGATCTGCACCTCGCTGGTGGAGCTGGCCTCCGCGTTCCGGATCACCGCCTCGGCGTAGTCCCGGGTTTGCAGAAGGCCGGGTATGAGCAAGGAGGCGTACGTGCACACCTGCTCCGCTTTCGACTCCAGCCAGGGAAAATCAATGAATGAAGTGTCATAGATCGTCTGGTCGAAGTCGTTGTCCCAGCGATCAACCCGCCAGGCATCCTGCGCAAGCTGGATGATCCGCGTTCGTTCCCGCTCATCGTAGACCCCGTAGAGATCCAAGAGTTCCACGACGAGATCTCGACGGAAAGGCCACTCGGCTCGCTCGTACCGTGCCAGCGACGAGAAGTCCCGCTCCAGGAACTGGGCGACGTACTTGAGCGTCAGGCCACGTCGCTCGCGCAGCTCCCGCATCTGTTGGCCGAGCCACTGCGCCCGAAGCGTCCGTACGAAGGCTTCTCTCTTGACGGCCATGCTCACCTCTCCACGCATCCTGCCGAAATGGATCCGTTGGTGTCGTTGCACCAATGCCGAGGCCACTGGAAATGTGGCCTTCGGGTGAGGGTGATCACCGGCCCCCGGGGACGCCCGGTGCAAGCACGGCAACCGCGGCTGTGCCAACAGCCGAGAAGGTGACGAGAGACGGCCTGGCGTGTGGCAGACGCATACCGGCTCTCGTCGGGTCTCAACATGGAGCCGCGATTAGCGCGCATTCCGGCTCCGACCGACTTGACGAATACCTATCACGGAAAGGCGGGTCTCCGCGACCCTGCCTCGCCGCGAACTGACACCACCCACCGGCAGCCCGGTGGCCGTACCGCCAAGGAGGGCTGCGGTCGTCGGGCGGGGCGGCCCTGCGCCGGAAATGTCCCCTCCGACCGGGGCCGCCCCTTCCAACACCAACGAAGGGAACCGATCAATGCGTCACGGCACCGTCTACAGCGGCACCGAGCAACTCCATCCCCGCCTCGTCCGCGAACGGAACTTCGCCACGGTGGGCCTCGGCCGGCGCGGCCTTGACCCCCAGGAGGTACGACACTTCCTGCACCGGGTCGCGCACGAGCTGGCCACGCTGCGACAGGAGGTGGTTCGGCTCCACGACGAGAACACCCGGATCAAACGGGCGCTGCGCGACTGGCAGAGCGCCCAGGCCCGACGACGCACGCCCTGACCGGCCCAGTCGGGCCCCCAATCCACGCTCGACAGACCGTACCTCTAGATCATCTTTATGCCTCTGGTATCGCGGTTCTTAACGCCCGCTACCAGGGCCGCGCCAGTGAGGGTGAGCAGGAACCCGACCGCGAGCATGGTGGGAAGGCTGGCGCCGGTCACTGGGAGGATGGGCTTTCGGACTGTGGCTGTCGCTGGGTCGGACGTGGAGACTGGACAATTGCCGTCACCGTTGTAGCGCGCCTGGATGCTGCGTTTGCCAGGTGTCAGACGGTTGACCGTGAGGTTTGCGGTGGCGGTGGGACTGCCGGACAGTGGTTCAGTACCCATGATCTTCGTGCCCTCCAGGAAGGTCACGGTCCCCGTGGGGGCGCTGGCGGTGCAGGTCACGGTAGCGGTAAGAGTGACGGGTTGATCCGGTTCCGGATTCGGCGGGGACACCTGCAGGGTCGTGGTTGAGTTCGACGGGACGATAGCCAGACTGTGAAAGCCGCCGCCGGCGACGGCGGCGACCGTGACACCGGTCGGCACGTCCACCGCAACAGGGGTGCTACTGCTGGTGGTGGTCCCATCACCCAACTGGCCCAAGGCGTTGGAACCCCAGGCCAGCACAGCACCGGTGGAGCTCAACGCCAAACTGTGGACGGATCCAGCGGCGACGGCGGTGATTGTGGTGCCGTCGGGCACATCCACCGCAACAGGAGTGCTACTGCTGACGGTCGTCCCATCACCCAACTG